>NZ_BCVD01000004.1 GCF_001591565.1 Priestia flexa NBRC 15715
TGTCTCAGTCTCTTTTTTATTCACTTTACAGCTTCTTTTAATTCTTTACCTGCTTTAAATGCTGGTACTTTAGAAGCTGGGATTTGCATTTCTTCACCAGTTTGTGGGTTGCGCCCTGTACGAGCTGCGCGCTCACGAACTTCAAATGTACCGAAGCCGATAAGCTGAATTTTTTCACCTTGACCTAATGTTGTAGAAATTGTGTCTAATAGTGCATCTACTGCTTTTGATGCGTCTGCTTTTGTTAATTCCGATTTTGAAGCTACTGCATTTACTAAATCTGTTTTATTCATCTTTCAATCACCTCATTAATTTCTATTATTATCTTTTGATACCACTGATGCTAATTTTTTAAACATGCTCTATCTACATGATAGACAAAAACACTTGCTTTTAAACTAGTTCACTTAATTTTCGGAAATATCTTTTGAACGCTGATTAAACACCGGCAAACGTTTCGCCAAAAACGCTTCAATCCCCTCTTGATGATCATCACTTTGGCTCATGCTAAACTGACTTCTTTTCTCTAACTGTAATACAGTCTTCAGCTCTTCAATTGACGTTTCAACGAAAATTCGTTTCGTCTCTTTTAAAGCAAGCGCTGGCTTTTTGAGCCAGTATGAAACATAATCTTCTACATGCTTCGCCAAATCTCCTTCTTTTATTTCATCAATTATCCCAATTTTATACGCTTTTTCTGCTGATAGCGTTTCCCCCCGCCAAATAAGCTGTTTTGCACGGTGATTACCGAGGCGTTTTGCTAATAAGAAGTGGCCTCCTCCATCTGGAATAAGTCCGATTCCAATAAAATTCATAGCAATCTTAGCATCTTTTTGCGCAATGATATAATCACTCGCGAGCGCAATGCTAAGCCCTAAGCCAGCCGCTGCTCCGTGAATAGCGCTAATGGTAAGCTGAGGAAGCGTGTATAACCTTAGCGTCACTTCATTGATTAAATCCATTACCTTACGAAATGAGTTTGCTCTGTTTGGATCCAGCATCATTTTGATATCACCACCTGCAGAAAATACGTTTCCTTTTCCTTGCAAGACGACAATATCTGCTTGGCTCTCTTCTACTTCTTTTAAGCATTGAACAAGCTGTTGCAGCACTTCTATATTGAGAGCATTTAATGATTCCGGTCGATTTAAAGATAAAATAGCCACGCGTTCTTCCATTTCTAATTCAACAACTTTTAAATTTACAGTCATCTTCCTTCACCCTTTCAATTCATAGCGTTCTAGTACTTGTTCACGAAGTGCTCGTTTTAGAAATTTACCGACGGTTGTTTTCGGAATTTCATCCATAAAAATCACATCGTCTGGAAGCCACCATTTCGCAAATTGAGGCGAAAGGAAAGTTAAAATATCTTCCTTGGTTACTTGTGCTGTATATCCTTCTTTTAAAACGACGCACGCCACTGGGCGCTCTTGCCATTTTTCATGAGGTACAGCAATAACCGATGCTTCAAAGACACCTTCATGCCCCATCAATGCATTCTCAATGTCGACCGATGAAATCCATTCTCCACCGCTTTTAATCAAGTCTTTTGTACGATCAACAATTTTAATAAAACCTTCTTCATCAACTGTAACCACGTCTCCTGTATATAACCAACCATCTTTAAACGCTTCGCTCGTACGGTCATCTTCATAGTATTCTGAAGCAATCCAAGGTCCCCTGAGCAAGAGCTCACCCATTTCATTACCATCCCAATCTACTTCTCCATTCTGACCGATTACTTTCATTTCAACGCCAGGAACAAGGAATCCTTGCTTAGCTTTTAACGCTAATCGCTCGGGAGCAGACTTCTCTTCTTGATAACTTTTTAATCTGGATATCGTGACAAGGGGACTGGTTTCCGTCATGCCGTACGCATGCATAAATGGAATATTAAACTTTTCTTCAAAACGCTGAATAACGCTCGGCGGTGCCGCAGACCCTCCGCATAAAAACGCACGCACATGACTGGTATCATACTCACCTTTTTCAAGCTCTTGCAGCAAACCTAGCCATATTGTTGGTACTCCAGCTGCAATCGTCACTTTTTCATTTTGAATCATCTCCGCTAAGATAGTCGGAGTGAAAAAAGCTCCCGGCATTACAAGGGTTGTGCCAAGCCAAACAGCAGCAAACGGTAAGCCCCATGCATTAACGTGGAACATTGGAACTACCGGCATAGCAATATCAGCTTCAGACAGCTCTGCACCATCTCTTAATCCGAGTGCCATGCAATGCAAATAAATGCCTCGATGTGAGTAAACAACGCCTTTTGGCTTACCTGTGGTAGCGGAAGTGTAGCAGATTCCTGCTGGCTCTTCTTCTTGAATATCTGAAAGAAAAGCAAACGTTTCATCTCCACGCTTTAGCAGCTCTTCGTAATGATAAATTGGCTTTACACTACTTTCAGGGAGCGAGGGTTCGTCAGACATAATAATATAAGCTTCTACGTGAGGTAATTCTTGGTGGATTTTTTCAAAGAGCGGTAAAAAGCACTCATCAATTAAAAGTACTTTATCTTTTGCATGATTAATAACATAAATAATTTGCTGAGGATCTAAGCGAATATTAATCGTGTGCAACACGGCACCGATTCCTGGAATTGCAAAATAAGCTTCTAAATGGCGATGATGATTCCAAGCAAACGTTCCAACACGGTCACCTCGTTCTACTCCCAGCTCTACTAGCATGGAAGACAATTTTCGCGTTCTCTTTCCCGTTTCTTCATAGGTAAAACGTTCCATACCTTTTGTGGACCTTGAAATAACCTCCTTCTTCTTAAAAAACGTCTCTGCTCGCTCCATCATTGAAGGAATCGTTAATTGTACATTCATCATTGAACAGCACCTCACTTATTTTTAGAAAACGTTTGCAACAAATTATATATTCAATCGTCTTCGACATATTTCCTTCTCTTTATGCAAATTAAAAAACTGCCATGTATTTTCGGAATAAATACACGGCAGTTTCTATTAAACATTGAATAAATCAGTTAGAATTTTAATTTTTTCTTCTGTATAATGCTTAAACCCATCATTATATGACTTCGGATCTTTCGGATTAGCAAAACGCGTAATCACACCTGTCTTTGGATGAACAAATTTACTAGAAGCCCCGCAACCTAATCCAATAATCGTCTGTTTCTCTTCCATAATCATGATATTATAGATACTCTCTTGGCCTGGAAAAGCATAGCCCACATTTTCAAGATTACCTAAAATATTTTTTTGGCGATATAGATAGTAAGGCTTATAGCCGTTTTCTTTTGTCCACTCTGTTGCCATATCCATCATTTGGCTGATTTCATAACGATCAGCCACTTTATATTTACGCTTATTTTGCGTCATTTCAGATGCACGCTTAAAGGAAAGCGTATGAACCGTCAGCGATTCAGGCAACAGCTTCTGTGATTCTTTTAACGTATGTGAGAACTCCGTTACGCCTTCATTTGGTAACCCAATAATCAAATCCATATTAATATTGTTCATGTTCATTTCACGAGATAAATGGAATTTTTCAATCGTCTCTTCAACCGTATGATGACGCCCAATTGCTTTTAACGTCTCTTGCGTATACGACTGTGGATTGACGCTAATGCGGTCGATATTCCATTTTTGCAGCACTTTTAACTTATCAGCTGTAATGGTATCAGGGCGCCCTGCTTCCACCGTAATTTCACGAATGTTTTTCACATCAGGAAAAGATTCATACATTTCTTCATACAGCATGTCCATTTCCTCAGCAGTAATGCTTGTTGGCGTCCCTCCACCGTAATAAACAGTTGTAATTTTGATATTGTTTTCTTTTAACCATTTTCCAATTTCACGCATTTCGTAGTGAAGGCCACCCAGAAATGAATTAACCGAACCTTGACGCCCGTTAATCGCATAAGCAGGAAACGTGCAGTATGCGCACTTTGTCGGACAAAAAGGAATGCCAATATAAATGCTTACTTCACCAGATAACTCATGAAGATCAGGAACAGCGGCTAGTTGGCGATCGACGATATCCTGCATCAGCTGAATTTTATCGTCCGTAATTAAATACTGCTCTTTCAACTCCTGGTGAGCTTCTTCTTTTGTTTTTCCAGCTTGAAGCTTCATATGAAGAAGCTTTGTTGGACGAATTCCCGTTAGAACTCCCCACTTTTGTACGATATTCGTATATTCTTGGAGCACAGATAAAAAGACGCGGAGGACAACATTTTTCACTTGCTTGAACTGTTCTTTTTCAGATAAACCTACTAAGTTTGGCTTTGTTAGTTCTTCTTTATATACTTTATCATGGTCTCGAGCCTTTAAAGCAATATGTGCTGAAATCTGCTCATTGACAGTTAGTGTAAACGTAATTTGTAGGTCTTCTTCTTGATTTGAAGTAAAAGAAACATCGCTCTCTTCAAAGAATAAGTCAGAAATGAGCTGAAGCGGTCGAAGAAATCGTTCGTCTTCTAACCCTTGAACATATATTTTCACGATAATCACCTTTCAATTTTAAACATAGATAAGCTTCTATCAGTTTACAGAACATCAATGACTCGGTCAATTGCTGCTAAATTAAAAAACGAATTATGCCTTTTCTAACATGTTTAGGTTATCATAACTAGTTCGTTCCATTGCGCTAGTTCTCTAAAATTGGTTTCACAATCAACAAAAAATCCGAACTATAAAAGAGTCGTTACCTCCCAATAGTTCGGATTGATGATTGACTGAAATACTTATGTCCCAGCCTCTGTGCCTTAGTTTAGTCTCGTTCCATCAAGCTGGTTTAAGTAACCTAATCGCTGCTGTTTTCTAAACAGCTCTTTAATCATATATGCCACTCCGTTTTCATTGTTTGACCTTGTGACCCAATCGGCCAGCATTTTGAGATTTGTTGGCGAATGCCCCATAGCTACACCCATACCGGCTTGCTCAATCATTTCGATATCATCATAGCAATTGCCAATTGAAACGACATCTTCCATCGGAATGCCTAGTTGACTTGCTACATAGCGAATACCCGATGCCTTATTCGCTCCTTTTGGCGTAATGTAGCATCGATTTTCGTTGGGGTAAGAAAACCATTCAATGTCCTTCACCGCAGATGCAATGGTTTGTTCTGCATATTCCTTTTCTCTTTTATCTGCAAAATACACTTCAATTTTTGGAGTCGATACTGGCTCATCCCTTAGCGCATCTCCCAATGAGTCTACAAACTGAACAGGATAAAAAAGTGGTTCTCCTGTTTTCAACATCGTTTTAGCCACGATATTATTTGGAAGCTTGACACGATTACCAATTGAAAAGCGTTCATGTAAAATTCGAATATGACAGTTAAAGTTCTCTAACAGTTGAATAAGGTTAAACGTTTTTTCTTCGCTTAATCTTCGGTCTAATACCGGCTTATCAACGGAAGAAGCGATAAACCCTCCACTGTGCGTAATGAGCATTGTTGGATGAATTTTCAAGGACCTTGCAATCTTTCGCGCAGATGGAAAATGGCGATTTGTTACGAGCGTAACGTAGACGCCTTTATTTTTGACGAACTGAATTGCTTCTTTCGTTTCTTTTGTAATACGGCCTTGACTATTTAAAATGGTACCATCAATATTTAACGCCAGTAATCGATATGTCATTGTTAAATCCCTTCCTTCTCAGATGTCTCTCAGCTTATTACCACGTTAGAACGTTGGTATTTATTAAAAAAAAACTTGATAATTAGTTATATGAGCATATGACTATAATTAGAAGGGATTAAAATGTGATTTTATCGTACGTTATAAGAGATCGTTGATGCTTTTCTGAGCAATAGCCATGTTGGAATAACTGTTAAAACGGCCAGTACCGATATTGTACCTAGGTTAGGAGTGACCTGAAACGAGTCATTTATTGTGACAAACAGTTCAACAATCCAGTCTCTTGTAGTTGAAAATAAAAACAGCCCAAATAGAAAAGCAATGACACTTACTCCTCCAATCAAACCCGTTCGGTAAAAGACGCTTCCTAACAAAAGCCCCGCTGATAGCAAAAAGAAACAAAGAATGCAGTCAAATAGAAGTTGGTTATACCAAGTAGAATTCATAGTAGTAGCTTCAATGGTACTAAAAATCCTGACCTGTGTAGATGTAATGTCAATGACTAGACGAAATAGTGCATTTACAAAAGCTTGAATAATGGATATCCCCGCCGCTAACAGTATGTTGAATAAAAAAACGCTTGTTAAAAAACTTTTTCGCGTCATGCCCATTTTAATACAAAAAGGTAGCGACTCTTTCACCATTACAAACCCTGCAATCCCGCAGAAAATAAGGATTGGTAAGCTTGGTGATACGACCATAACAGAAGTATCAGCAGCCGTCGTAATTGTTAAAATAGCCAAGATGCTCCCAATAAAAATGCTCCAAAAGATTAAAATTGACGAGCGATGATCAAGAAATAAATAATACAGCATTGCTTTTGTATCTTTAAACATAAAGCTTTCCACTCCTGTTCTCTTCTGTGAGATAAACCATCAACTGCTGAACGTTAATACTCTCAATCGTTAATCTATGCTCACGTACTTCAGCAAGGTTATATGGTCCTCCAAACAACACTGCTGATTTTCTACCTGCGATAACAGATTGATGGATGACGTTTTGGTTTTTAATAAAAGCGTCAACTACATCTTCTTTCCCGCTAATATGAAGAGCCTTATTCATCATATTTTCTGCTGTTTCATGCAGCAACTTCTGTCCTTTTTGAATAACGACTACTTCTTCAAATAAATTGCTTACTTCATCAATTAGATGGGTAGATAGAATAATCGTTCGTGGCTTTTCTTGATATGCTTCCAAAATCAAGTCGTAAAACAAATAGCGTGCGGACGCATCTAAGCCGATGTATGGTTCATCGAAAATGGTAAGCGGTGCTTGACTAGCCAAGCCAATTGTAATACCTAAAGCAGACTCCATTCCTTTTGATAAACCTTTGGTACTCATTTTGCCATTAAGATTAAAGCGTGCTAATAAGTCATTAGCAACCTCTTGTGACCAGTTTGGATACACAAGAGATGACACCTTCAAGACATCTTTAATTTTAAGCTTTTTCTTGAAGTTGTTATTTTCACTAATAAAGCAAATATTCTTCAAAACCTCACGATTTTCAAAAGGTGATAGCCCCTCAACTTTTACCTCACCATCAGTTGGCGTTATGTGTCCTGCTAGCATTTGCATAAGCGTGGTTTTTCCTGCTCCATTTCGTCCAAGCAGACCATAGATCTTATTAGCTTCTAGACTTAAACTTAAGTCATTTAATGCTTTTTTCTCCCCAAACGTTTTTGTAACGTGTTCAACCGTAATATTCACCCTTATTCCTCCCTCTTTAATAAAGACTGTAGTTCTTCAAGTTGAATTCCTAACTTTTCAGCTTCCTGCTTTAGCGGGACAATATATTGATTAAAAAATGCTTTTTTTCGCTTTTCTAAAATAATACTCTTAGCTCCATCTGCTACAAACATCCCTACGCCCCTTTTTTTAAACAAAATCTCTTGGTCAACAAGCTGATTAACCCCTTTAGCAGCAGTGGCTGGATTAATTTGATAGTACTTGGCAAACTCATTCGTAGAAGGAACGCGATCACCTTCCTGAATGGATCCGTCCAAAATACTTGTTTCAACCTGCTCTGCAATCTGCTGGAAAATCGGCAGATCCTCTCTTAATTTAAAATCCATACGACCACCTTCTAAGTTAATTGGTTAGTTACTAATGTAACTAACTATATAACATATGTATTTATTTGTAAATAAGTTCCTGTTATTTTTTTGAAATTTTTGCATGTACATGATCAAGCCCCTATCTTCTAGCAAAAAGGTACAAAGATGAGTGCTTCTTTTCCTATAACAGAAGCTGGTGATTGAAACGAAGGATGCGTGACTCCTATGGGACTAGCGAGGCTGCTTGAGACCCCGCAGGAGCGTAGTGACGAGGAGGCTCAACGCTCGCCCCGTGGAAAGCAAGCAATCCGGAGTGAAAATCAACCTTTTTGCATGTGTTCCTTCTATACAAAAAAGCGACTAGAACTAAAATTAGTTCTAATCGCTTTGATTTTTTAAGCTATTATTCAGCGTATAACTCTTCTAATGGCTTCATGATAACTTTGTTTAGCTCACCGATTACCATGCTCATACGTTGCTCAGCTTCCATTAACTTCGCGATATTTTCATCTTGTTGAACAATCGCTACTGTTTGCTGTGCTCGTTGAACTTCTTCTTCCGTAATCTCTTGACCCGTCATTTGTTTTTGCTGTAACTCCATTTGTAATGTACGAAAGCGCTCAAATAATTGTTTTGAACCTTCGTCATTGTTTACAGCCCCATACAGGCTCTTTAGATTTGTATAATCGTCGCTTTGACGAATGGCTCTTTCTAATTCATTTGCTACATCGTACAAGTTTACAGACATATAAACGTCCTCCTAAATTTTTTTACTATAATCATCTTCCCAACTACTATAACAAATTATGGCGAGAAATTCAGCTTAAGACCTTTATTTCTCAAAATCAATCAAATAAAGTAAAAGCTCAATTAGTAAGATCGTTTTTTCTCTCTTGAAGTAAATACTTAAGCAATAAACAGAGCAATAACTCCTTGAACCACTCCAATTATCCCTCCAAGTAACGCTCCTAGATACGTAATCATCTTAAACTCACGTTTTGAAATCCCTAAAATCAATTCCTCAATGCGCTCCACTGAAAACGACTCTACCTGTTCACGAACAATATCTTCTAATTTAAGCTGGCTCATTAACGAATCAATGCGCTCTACTAAAAAATCCCCTGCTTTTTCAACGACTACCGGAACAACCTTCTGCACATACGAATGAGCAGGTGCCACAAGCTCAGAAACAGGCTTCGCAAATAAGGTATCTACCGATATAGTTCGATCAACAATACTCTGAATGCCTTCTAACATTGTTTCTCTGCCAATAAACTCTTCCGCTTCATCCACCGTCTTCTCTTGCAGCTTCTTCCACTCTTTTTCAATCAAGCTTTCAAAAAGCTCACTCGTTCCTTCATGCTTGAAAAACTTAATAATTTCTGGCTGGACCTTATCGATGACTTTTGTATTTCCAAGAAACATTTGAATCATGTTTCCAAGCATCCCTTTTTTCATTAAAAAGTCATCAATCATGCGTTCTAAGCGACGTTTTCCCTCTTCGCTTTCAAAATACTCCACCGCTTTTTCACAAATTTGCTTTGCGATAACAGGAATGACTTGATCTACCTTTTGCTTTGTTCCCTCACTTAATAAAGAAGAAAGTGACTCACCTGATTTGCTCGTCATAAACTCAATATACTTCTTTTCTACAAGCTTACGAACAGCGTTCTTTGTTTTATCTTGAGCTTCTTTAATACCAATAGCGTAAAGCACCTCGGCTAACGTTTGCTTCGTTGTAAATACCTTTTCAAGCCCGTCATTTGCCATTCGTAATAAGATTTGATGAAAGGCTGGATCTTTTAACTTTCTCTTTAAACTTTCTGGTGTTAATAAATGATCAACCACCGTTTTCCCAAGCTGAACAGCAAGTTCATCTCGCCTTTTTGGAATAAGCCCAGGAGTAAATGGAATTCTTTTCCTAAATAAATATTTGGCTTCGTATGGGTGAAACAACATTTTAATAGCCAAGTGGTTCGTAACACCACCGATGACCGCCCCAATGACGGCCATAATAATGATTGTAATAAACTGTTCCATTATTTTCTTCGACCTTTCTGTAACAAATTCTCTCACATATTCTCTTTGCAAATCATACCATATATCAGCATTCGCCTATAAAATTAAAAAATGAGGACGTATTTATGAACCCTCCATGCGTAATGATTAAAGCATCTCAGTCAAAACTGGGTAAGAATCAGATCTACATGAGTCAGGGACTTTGCCAACAACTTAGCTGCGATACTCATATTACCATCACATTCGGTCGTATGCACCAAGAAGTAAGCATTATACCATTTACAAGCTCTGATTACTCTATTATGTGTTGCAAAACCCTTTTACAAGAATGGGGGCTATTTGAAGACGAAACCGTTCTACGATTTTCTTCTCCATCTAAGGAGGAACTATTAATTGGTCCCGTTATTTGTGTCGTCACGGAAATTAAGTCATCGCTAGATCTCTTTGGAAGTATAACAACCTTCTGTAAAGAGTTTGCATCTCTTAGCGATTTGGAAAACTGCTTCTTTTATGTCAGTACACTAGATGATTTACTTAACGGAACGAAAAAAGGCTATACGCTTCAATATAATTCTTGGGTACTACAAAATGTACCTCTACCAAATGTCATTCATAACCGAATCCATAATCGAAAAACGGAGCATACGGCTAAATTTCAAGAGCTTACTACAAAAGCGATTGAAAATGAAATTCCCTTTTTTAACGCTCACTACTTAAACAAGTGGAAGGTGTTCGAACGCTTGTCTCAAACAGTGCACTTAAACACCTATTTACCCGATACGTATCAGCTCCGGTGTAAGCAAGATCTATTGGATGCACTATCATCTTACCAAACCATTTTTCTAAAACCCATACACGGTAGCCAAGGTAAACATATTTTTAAAATCGCGCACGTCAATGAGCAATATCACCTTGATTATACTACGATTGGACACGAGTATAAAAAAGAATACGATTCTGCACACGACATATTTGAAACTTTATTTCACACGTTAAAAAAACAAGGGTTTATTATCCAAGAAGGAATCGACCTTCAAACATATAAGGGGTGCCCCTTTGACTTTCGTATCCTTTGTCACAAACACTCCCACTCCAAATGGAAAGTAACATCGGTTATAACGCGAGTTTCTCAAAGAGGTTGTTTTGTTTCAAATGTTGCACGTGGAGGAGAAATCTATTCACCCAAACATATACTCACTTCGTTATACGATGAGCATACTGCTAAACATATCATCGCTTTATTAAAAGAGATTGCGCTTGAAATTTGTATTAATTTACCATATCAAGACGAAATTTATGCGGAGTTTGGCATTGACTTAGCTATTGATGCCAACGGGCAGCCTTGGATTATTGAAGTGAATACAAAACCTTCTAAACAAAGTGACGAAGCTTCTCAAACGATTCGTCCATCCACTAAAGCCCTTATGAATTATTGCCTTACCATTACACGTTTTCATTAAGATGAGGAGGTCTTTCTTATGATTTCATTAGGTTTTATTACCATTCATCCCGAACAGGAAGTAGAATATGCAACCAATCTTGCAAAATACGCAGCTGCGTACAATATTGAATTTTATCGATTTACTCCCTTTCAACTTCAGCCGGTATCGCAGAAAATAACAGGATATAAATATAATTCAGAAATAAATGAGTGGCAGTACGATACATTCTCTCTTCCTATGTTTATTTATGATCGATGCTTTTATCGCGGTGATTCCCTCTCTAAAAAAGCTATACCCATTGTCAACTGGCTGAAACAAAATCCAACGATTACGTTCCTTGGATATGGTCTACCAAATAAATGGGATGTTTACACAGAGCTCATAAAAGATGATGACCTGTCTCCTTATCTTCCTTCGACAACTAAAATCACGGCTGAAGAGCAGATAACGCAGCTGTTACGCTTACATGACGCTCTTATTCTAAAACCGATTGCAGGTGCACAAGGAAAAGGAATTGTTAAGCTTGTTCAACGCTTTCGAATCATTGAAGCATCTTTTCATTCCAAAAAAGGTCTTCAAACAAAGCAGTTCACACAGCTAGCGGATTTTCATGCTTGGCTATTTAACATCATGCAAAATGCAACTTATCTCGCTCAGCCTTTCATTCCACTATTATCACTTCAGTACTCTCCTCTTGATGTTCGCGTTTTATTGCAAAAAGATGCAAGCGGAGATTGGAATGAGATTGGAAGAGGCGTTCGAAAAGGAAAAGAAGACTCATTTATTACAAATATTAGCCACGGGGCTTCTATTTCACCATTTGAAGAGTTAATGAAGCGACTTCCACCTCATAAAGCTACATTTATCACAGATGAAATTAGCAGCTTATGTGAACGAATACCGCTTGTGCTAGAAGCTCAGCTCCCTTCTCTTTTTGAACTTGGCTTAGATATTTGTATCTCTAGAGACTATAGCATTTGGCTTCTTGATTTAAATTCAAAGCCTGGAAGAAAAACAATCATTGAAACAACTCCAGAATCTACTGAAAAGATGTATGAAAATGTGATGGCCTACTGCTCATATTTGGCTACTTTACCTTCATCTCAACATAAGGAGTAGAACAATGACGAACTTACTTTTTCAATTAAAAGTGTTACCAGAACAAGAGGATGTACTCTATGTACCATCCTCTCTTTATCATCATCAACTAAACACTATTTATTTCGGTACGTTTTCTTCTATTTGTCAGGTTTACGAAGACCCTGAAGCGGTGAATGAAATCAAAATCTCACAAAACCTGTTGGACTTATTACACCTTCCTATCCATAATGATGTTCACATCTATACCGATGAACATAGCATCTATATCGGTCCTTTAATCGGCATACTATCAGCAGGATTTACCGGTTCGTTATTACGCCCAATCGGCAAACGATCTTTATTGTTTGCAAAGCTCTTGTCAACTGCTTCCATTACGGGAGGAATTCCATTTTTATTTGGCATTCATCATATTCAATGGGATTCTGGCACAATCTTAGGTTATTTTTATACATCAAACGGCTGGGAACAACGTGAAGTTCCTCTTCCAAACGTAATTTACAATCGATTACCGAATCGAAAAACAGAAAGCCTTGATGCCTTTCAAACGATTAAAGAAAAATTAGCCGATGAATATCAAATTCCACTCTTTAATCCTAACTTCTTTAACAAATGGACGGTCCACACCCTGCTACAGAAAGATGCGGCGGTAAGAAATTTCTTACCTTATACAATTGATGCACCTAGCCTCGAGCAGCTGTCTGAGATGTTAGAACAGTACGAATCAGTCTATTTAAAGCCAAAAAACGGTAGTCTCGGACGTGGTATTTATACACTTTCTTATTGTTCTACTCAGCACGTTTATCAAATTTGTTTTAAAGAAGAGAAACTCATAAAAAAAACACATGCTTCGTTAGCTGTCTTAGTCGATGAAATATTTAAAACAAACGAGCGCGACCACTACATTGCACAGCAAGCAATCCCACTATTTAAAAAGGATAACCGAATTGTTGATTTTCGCGTCCATACGAATAAAAATTTACACAATGAATGGGAACTATCTGCCATTGCAGCAAAAATTAGCGGTGGCGAAACGGTCACGACGCACATGACAAACGGTGGGGAAATTGAATCCTTACAGCGGGTTTTTACGAATCCAGAAACACGAAAGAAAACAGAAAAGCTATTAGAAAGTACGGCTCTTCTCATCAGCTTAGCATTAGATCACCAGGTAGAAGGCCTTATTGGTGAAATCGGATTCGACTTCGGCGTTGATACGAGAGGAAACGTGTGGATGTTTGAAGCTAACTCAAAACCAGGTCGTTCTATCTTCTTACACCCATCTCTACGAAAAGAAGATCAATATACAAGAAAGCTGTCGTTAGAATATGCCATTTTCTTGTCAAAGCAAGCCATTTTATCCCTTGAGGCTTCATATCCATGATTACTGTTTCTTACAGTAAAACAGACGACACTTGGTATCATCAAGAAGCACATTCCTCCTACGTATGGGGTTCACAAAACATCGAGCTTCCTGTTAAGCTTGAACCTACTGAGGCTTCCGTTTGCTTGCGAACTAGAGGAAATAAAGCAGGTCCCATAATTGGGATTGTTACGAGCAGCGCTGTTTTAAACAGCTTGAACCAGAAGCAACACCTCTACTTCAAGGAAATCCATCGAGCGCTGCAGACAACCGGAGGAATCCTTGTTTTATTTTCTCCTGAACAGTTCTATGAGCGCTACGTATATGGTGTTTATTTTGAGGAGATAAGCGGTGAATGGCGACAAGCCACGCTTCCTCTTCCTGATTTTATCTACAATCGCTTTCCCAATCGCTATACCGAACGTGAAAAACTTAAAGAATTAATGTCTCAAAGCGAGCATCTTCATATTCCTTTTTTTAACACCAGCTTTTTTTCAAAATGGGAAACGTATGAGCTATTATCAAAAAACACCGTTACACAAAAGCACCTCCCTGATACTCGGCTACTTTTATCGATTGAAGATGTACGTATTATGCTTAAAAAACATCAAAAAGTTTACTTAAAACCAATTCATGGTAGCAAAGGGAGAGGAATTTTCACCTTAACAACTCTTCAAGATGGAAGCATTCACTATGAAAGCTCTCGTCAAAAAAAGATTTATTCTTCCCTTGAACATGTGCCTCTCCCTACTCGTTCTTACATTGTCCAAGAAACAATTGAAACCGATACCCTTCAAGACATGCGCTATGACCTTCGCATACTAGCTAATCGCTTTAAGAAGCGATATATCATCAGTGGAATCGGAGTTAGACAAAGCGAGCGTCAGAGTGTAACAACTCACACATTAAATGGAGGAATTCTTAGATCTATTGAGGAGCTACCTTTTGATATAGACACTTCTTTTTTAACATCTCTAATAGATGCATGCGGTCAGCAGCTTCATCAGCATTTTCAATTTGTTGGAGAATTTTCGCTTGATATCGGAAGAACAAAAACCGGTGATTATTATATCTTTGAAATCAACGCAAAGCCGATGATTTTTGATGAACCTCACATTCGATCCATTGGAATTAAGCATCTGATAAGGTTATTCTATAAATTAACGAATTTTTAAAATAGTTGCTTTCCATTTCCTCTTCTCATGATAAGCTTATTAAAAAGCAGTGAAAATGAGAAAGGGGATTTTTTATGATTACACACTTTCGAATCAAGCCTTTGTATCAGCAAAAAGAAATGCCAGGATGGTTTATCTCCTTTTATATAAGCGGTACTTACTACGAAGCGAACTATCTAAAAACAGGAGAAATTCAGTTTAAACATCAACTCTCTCCCGCTATCAATCAAGAGGAAGTTACTTCCCTTATTCATGAACTAATGTTATTTCATGTCTATCAAGACTAGTTAAAAGTACAGAGCAGAAAGGAGTTTCATGATGGAGCAACTAAAAAGCATCTTTGGCAATAAACTACTATATTCAGATGTTCCCTACCACTTTCACCAATATAAATGGTTTCGAAGCGATGGATATCATTTTATTGGAATTGAACAAGACGCACTTTCTGAGAAGGAACTTGCTCTACTCTCAGCGTTTCTTATTCCTTACGAAGCAATGACCACCACGCTGTCAGCAGAACAATCATATTGGTATCAGCTACTATTCGAAGACAAGCCTGCGGTGATAGATGAGCTGGATAAATTCAAGCTTATTCGCTTTACTTACTTTTCAATTAAACGTTTGTTTGAACAGCACACAGAGTTTGAAGATGCCCTTTCATCCATGTATGCAACGCCCATTACCATCTTATGGGACAACTTACAAAGCGGAGTAATTATTGAAAAAGTAGCGGACTCATCAGAATTAACAAGAGATTTACAGGACAGCGTAACAATTTTATCACATGACTTTGAAAGTGATATGCAGTTTTTTGAAGGACAGCTGCACTCTTTTCCTTTCTCACCCTCTCGTGCTTTTCACATGGAGAAAAGCTGGTTTGAACAAGTTCAAAAAGTGTTTGAAAAAGAAAAGGTGATCAAGCTTTCAACGACGCTCCCCTATTGGTTGATTAAAGAGATGTCTCCCGCTGCCAAGGAACAAATGAATACCATTTTATCGTTAATAAAAGATGATGAAACTTTGCTTAACACTGTTAAATGTTATTTAGAGTGCAACCTGAATGTATCACTTGCTGCAAAGAAGCTATACATGCACCGGAACAGCTTGCAGTATCGCATTGATAAGTTTATTGACCGAACGGATTTAGATATTAAAAACTTTCAAGGGGCCGTTTCAGCTTACCTTGCTATCTTAGCAGCTGAGTCTCTAAATCAATAAAATGAAAAGGTTTTCGTAAACATGCACGAAAACCTTTTCATTTTTTTGTGCACATCTTCCATTTACCAGTTTTTCTATTCATCGTACACTATTCATACAGAAAGCGGTTTCATAATAACAAGGGCACATATTCAAGGGGGAGAATGAGAAATGGCTGAATTAAAATTAGAGCATATTTATAAAATTTATGATAAAAACGTAACGGCTGTAAAAGATTTTAATCTTCATATTGAAGACAAAGAGTTTATCGTATTTGTTGGGCCATCTGGCTGCGGTAAATCAACAACTCTACGTATGGTAGCAGGTTTAGAAGAAATTTCACAAGGTGATTTCTATATTGATGATAAGCGCGTGAACGACGTTGCTCCAAAAGACCGCGATATTGCGATGGTATTCCAAAACTACGCATTATATCCTCATATGACTGTATATGACAACATGGCGTTTGGATTAAAGCTTCGTAAACTTCCAAAAGATGAAATTGACCGTCGTGTAAAAGATGCTGCGCGCATTCTTGGGTTAGAACAATACCTAGATCGTAAGCCAAAAGCTTTATCAGGAGGTCAGCGTCAGCGTGTAGCATTAGGACGTGCAATCGTTCGTGATGCAAAAGTATTTTTAATGGATGAGCCGCTATCAAACTTAGATGCAAAACTTCGCGTGCAAATGCGCTCTGAAATTGCTAAGTTGCACCAACGCTTAGGTACAACAACAATTTACGTTACGCATGATCAAACGGAAGCAATGACAATGGCTAGTCGCTTAGTTGTTATGAAAGACGGTATTATCCAACAGGTCGGAACGCCTAAAGAGGTATATGAAAAGCCAGAAAACGTATTCGTAGGCGGATTTATTGGTTCACCTGCAATGAACTTCCTAAAAGGAAACTTATCAGATGGTAAAATTACGGTAGGCGATTCTGTTCTGGCAGTTCCAGAAGGAAAAATGAAAGTATTACGTGACCAAGGTTATGTAAATAAAGAAGTTATCCTAGGTATTCGTCCTGAAGATTTCCATGACGAGCCTGTCTTCATTGAAGCTTCAGCTGGCACAAAAGTAACCGTTAATGTTGATGTGTCGGAGCTAATGGGAGCTGAAACAATGGTTTATGCTAAAATTGGCGAACAAGACTTCGTCGCTCGCGTAGACGCTCGTTCTGAAGTAAAAGCCCAGCAAAAGCTTACTTTAGCATTAGACTTAAATAAAGCTCACTTCTTTGACGCGGAAACAGAAAGCCGCATTCGTGCAGAAAAAGAATAAGAATAAAAAAGAGAAGAGGAAAAACTCTTCTCTTTTTTATTCTTTAATGAACTTAATCTCTTCGTGCTGACATCTCTGACAATAGAAAAAATGTGTGCACATATGCTGCACGTAATCATTTGAAATGCCATTTTCAAGCTTTAATTCATCAATTTCCATATACGCGCTGTAATCATCGAAATAGTCGCTAACCTTTCCCATATCGCTTAACTCATAGCCACATACCTTACAATATTCAGATAAAGTGGACAGCCCATTGCAAAGCTCACATATATGCATCATTTCCTTACCCCTTCTTCACTTCGATAAGATATACATAATATGTGCAACTCCATTATTTCTACTCTACTGATTTTCCTTTAATTTACCAATAATTACTAATATTTTCTGATGTATAAACTTTTGAATGCTTTATCATACTACTAGTAACAACAAAGCAAACATCTACTACTGGGCTACGCCTAGGTAGGCAGATAAGTTTCTTGCTAAACTTATCCACGCTGGTTCAATTCCAGCTAGCTCAACCATACTACTATTATTTTATCTAACGAGGAGATGAATAAACATGGCAAACTACCAAAAAGCATCAAACAGCAATTCATCAAACAAGTTAGTAGCACCTGGAGCTCAAGCTGCTATCGATCAAATGAAATTCGAAATCGCAAGTGAATTTGGCGTAAACTTAGGGCCAGACACAACAGCTCGTGCAAACGGATCTGTTGGTGGCGAAATCACTAAGCGCTTAGTACAATTAGCTGAGCAACAATTAGGTGGCGGCAAGTACTAATATTTACACAATTTTATAACATGGCTAGAGCACCTCAACAGCTGTTGAGGTGCTCTTTATTTTCACGACAGTAAGATACCGTCTTTAGTCTGCTACTTCCATTTCGCTTTCGTTGTTTAACATTGACTGAATTTGAACGTTGACTTTACGAATCCGACGATTTTCAACCTCTTTAATTGTAAACGTTACGCCTTCATAACTAAAGAAATCTCCTGCAACAGGAACTCGTTCAAATTGTTCGAAAATCCAGCCGCCAAGCGTATGGTAAGAACTTTCTGGTGCCGGTACCTCAACATACTTTAAGAAATCATCAAGCGGAATTTCTGTATTAAATTCAAATTCTGTTTCACTAATTTGATCAACATAGCGAACAGCTTCATCATGTTCATCCCAAATTTCGCCTACTATTTCTTCTAAAATATCTTCAAGCGTCACTAGACCGGAAGTGCCACCAAATTCATCTACAACGATTGCCATATGTACTTTGTTCTTCTGCAATTCAGGTAGTAAAACAGAAATCTTCATTGATTCGACTACAAACATTGGCTCACGTACTAATTCACGAAGATTTACTTCTTTTTCTTGAACTAAGTATGTTAAAAAATCGCGCTCTGATAAAATCCCAATAATATTGTCAATATTGTCCTCATAAACTGGAATTCGCGAATATCGTTCTTCTAAAAAGATTTCTTTTATTTCATCAATCGGCTGATTGACCTCTATCGCTACCATATCGATTCTTGGTTTAAGAATTTGTCCAACAACAATTTCATTAAACTCTAACGAACGATGAACAAGCTCTTTTTCTTGATTATCAATAACGCCTTCTTCTTCACTTAAATCAACCATTACTTTAATTTCTTCTTCAGTAACCGAAGGGCTATATTCTTTACCTGTAAATAGCTTTGACACACCAGACTTCAGCAAAACAAAGAGATAAGAGATTGGTGTTAGTACTTTGATTAAAAAGTATAAAATACCGGATATCATCAATGTGAAGCTTTCCGCATGCTCTTTTGCTAATGATTTAGGTAATACTTCACCAAAGATTAAAATTAAAATGGTCATAACTACTGTACTGATGACAAGCGCTGAATTACCGCCGAATAAATCAATTGCTACTTTCGCCGAAATAGACGATGCAGCAATATTTACAATGTTGTTTCCAATTAAAATGGTGGATAACGCTTGGTCAAAGTTTTCAGTAATCAACAGCGCTTTTTTGCTTCCTCGTCTTTTTTCATCAGCATAGTTTTTCAGACGTATTTTATTTACGCTCGAAAAAGCTGTCTCAGCAGATGAAAAGAAAGCTGATAATAAGATAAGAACTGCCAACAAAATAATTTGACTCAGGGGTAGGTCTACCAAAGGTCATTCACTCTCCTAAAAAAATAATAAAATTTTATACTACATAATTGCGTTTACCTTTTAGTGCAAAATAGTACAAATATATCATATCAGAAACCTTCTTATTTGAAAATGAATGTCAACTGCTATTACAAACCATTTTTCATTTGGTTATTTCTAGAAACTATTTTATTATATTCTATGAAAAAAGATTCATGCCCTTCGTATATTTACATAAAGGAGAGATGAGATATGAACATTGCTTTATTAGGCACAACAGGCCGCGTTGGCCAACAGCTTCTTGAACTATTATTGGAAAACAATCACAAAGTAAAAGCTTTGGTTCGGAACATACAGCGCCTATCTATTTCACATGCTAACCTCACAGTCATTGAAGGAGACGCTCGTGAAGAAAAAGTGCTGGATTGCTTATTTCACGGGCAAGACGTTGTCATTAGTACACTTGGTACAGACGGAGCTAACGTTATTTCAGAAAGCATGCCTGTTATTGTGAAAGCAATGAATAATCAAGGTATTGAACGAATTATTACTGTCGGCACAGCAGGGATTTTACAAACACGAACGGAACCTTCACTATACAGATTTCAGTCTAGTGAATCAAAGCGTAAGCTTACAAGAGCTGCTGAAGATCACCTAAAAGGGTTTCTGACCTTGAAAGAGAGTAACCTTCTTTGGACGATTGTATGCCCTACTTACTTACCTGATGGACATATTACAGAGCGCTACCGCGTTGAAAAAAACGTCCTTCCCTTAGATGAAAAAAAAATATCCACAGGTGACACCGCTCATTTTATTTATAAAGAACTGTTAGATCCTCAATTTATCCGTTGCCGAGTGGGTCTGAGTGAATAGTAAACAGCATCTCAAAAGTAGAGATGCTGCTTTTTGCTGTCATGTTGTTTTACGTAAGCTTGCGATAAGCCCAATGGTTTGTAGGTCCATGCCCGCTTCCAATTTGTAACGTGTCCTTAATCGCAGCATGAACAAAATCTGAAGCAAGCTGAACGGATTCTAGAAGAGTTGTCCCTTTAGCTAACTCGGCTGCTATACAAGCAGCAAACGTACAACCTGTTCCATGCGTATGCTTCGTATCTACACGCTTATGAACAATTTCATGAAAGAACTGACCGTCGTACACTAAGTCAACCATCTCCTCTTGTGATTTGTCATGTCCCCCTTTTATCACCACATTTTTCACTCCAAGGCTATGAAGACTTTTGGCTGCTTCTTTGCGCTGTTCCATTGTTGTAATTTCATATCCCGTCATAATTTCTGCTTCAGGAATATTAGGCGTCACGACTTCAGATAATGGTAACAGTACATCATTTAGCGCAGCAATAGCTTCTTGCTGAAGTAGTGATTGTCCCCCTTTTGCAATCATAACCGGATCCACTACTACATTTTTCAGTTCATACTTACGTAGCTTATCCGCAACAATACGAATAATATCAGAGCTAAAAATCATGCCAGTCTTAATAGCATCCGGACGCAAATCAGTAACAACTGAATCAATTTGCGTGGCAATTGCTTCTTCAGTTAACGGATACACACCTTGAACACCTAAAGTGTTTTGAGCCGTTACTGCTGTGATAGCGGACATTCCAAATACCTTACGCTCTTGAAATGTTTTTAAGTCTGCTTGAATTCCGGCTCCTCCTCCGCTATCAGAGCCAGCGATTGTCAATGCTTTTGCTACACTCATAAAAATCTTCCTTTCGTCATTTACCCGATATAACGGTGATAAAGATTCTTTGCTTCTACTGTATCTTTTGTGCCGTGTACAAAGATTCTTCCATCTTGAAACACAACAAGGCGATAATCATCAATTGCTACGGACAAAAGATACGGATTTCGGTCCACTCGGTACCCTTTACCTTTTAAATGCTGTTCTAACTCCACTATGTTAGGTGCTTTTGTTGCCTTTGCAGGGCGAATTTGTACAGTATCACGTCCGCATAGTACCGCTGTTTTTAACTGGTTTTCAAATTGAAGCGCAGGAAAAACTGGGTGTTGACCACACGATGAACATTCATCCGATTTTAGAGCATGAACATTTATGGTACGGTATTCATTTCTCCAAACGTCAAATGATACTAGCTGTGACCGTAGCGCCTCATGATCTTCTACAAGAATCTTTAGTGCCTCCGTGACTTGATGTGAAACAACCATTTGGACAGCAGGGCTAATAATCCCTACCGTATCGCACGTAACTCCACCTAAAGGTACTGATTCCAGCAAACATGCTAAGCATGGGGTTTCTCTAGGAACAATCGTATAGCTAATTCCATAGCTCCCCACACATGCTCCATAAATCCAGGGAATTCGGTGTTTTTGTGATAAGTCATTTATCACAAGCCGTGTATCAAAGTTATCCGTAGCATCGATTATTAAATCCACGTTTACCAACAGCTGTTCAATAAATTGAGGAGTCCCGTCCGCTACGTGCGCTTCAATATCAACATCTCCGTTAATTTCGACGAGCCTTTCCGAAGCAGCTACTGCTTTTGGAATACGATTAGCTGCATCCCTCTCGCTATAAAGCTGCTGACGCTGCAAATTACTCCACTCCACATAATCTCGGTCAATTATTGTTAACTTTCCAACTCCGGCTCGAACAAGCGCTTCCGCATTTCCTGTCCCTAACGCACCTGCTCCAATTAATAAGACATGCTTTTGTGATAACTTTTTCTGTCCTTCTTTACCTATTGGAGAAAAGAGCTCTTGACGTGAATAGCGCGCTGTCACCCGATGCTCATCCCTTCTGTTGGGCTACTGGCTACCGCATATTCTTTAAATGGAATGCGACCAGCTAAGTAAGCATCACGCCCCGCTTCGATTGCAAGCTTCATCGCGCGAGCCATTTTTACAGGATCTTTTGCACCTGATACAGCCGTGTTTAGTAGAACACCATCTGCACCTAACTCCATTGCTTTGGCAGCATCAGAAGCTGTACCGATACCCGCATCTACAATCACAGGCACATTAGATTGCTCAATAATAAACTGCAGGTTCAGCGGGTTAATAATTCCTTGTCCTGATCCAATTGGAGAAGCTCCAGGCATAATAGCATGAACGCCTAATTCCTCGAGTCTTCTAGCAAGTACAACATCATCAGACGTATACGTTAACACTGTAAATCCTTCTTTTAGCAATTCTTCACTTGCTTTTAATGTTTCAATTGGGTCTGGCAATAGCGTTTTATCACAGCCAATTACTTCAACCTTGACCATATCACACAGCCCAGATGCTTTTGCCAACTTTGCAATCCGAACAGCTTCTTCAGCATTTTTGGCTCCAGCTGTATTTGGTAAGAGCGTAAATCTTTTAACATCAAGAGCTTCAAGTAAGTTAGGCTGAGACTGATCAAAAATATCCATTCTTCTCACTGCAAATGTTAAAATTTCTGTTTCTGATTCTTCCACTGCTTGACGCTGCGTTGTGTAATCTGGAAACTTCCCTGTACCTAAAAGCAAACGAGATGCAAATTCATATTTTCCTATTTTCAACATAACTTTCATCCTCCTCCTACAAATGAAACAATCTCTAATAAATCGCCTTCTGATAGCAACGCTTTTTCATGATCTTGCTTTTGTAAAATTTTTTTATTTAACTCGACAATAACCACTTTCTCGTGTAAATCTCTTGATTCCAATAGTTGAGAAACCGTCTGAATTGAGGAATCTATATCAACGCTTTTCCCATTAATTATTAAGTTCAATACGTTCCCTCCATTTCTCTTTGTAAGCGAAAAGCCGTAAAAAAGGAATGTTTTGGATGTTCACCCATCATTTGTTCCGCCATAATTTTCCCTGTAATCGCACTTAGTAAAATACCGTTTCGGTAGTGCCCACAAGCTAAGTAAACATTATCTAGCTCAGGGTGCTGTCCTAAATACGGCCACCCATCTACTGTTTGCGGACGAAGTCCTGCCCATGCTTTTTCAAACGATGCATTTGCAAGTGATGGAACGAGAGAAATCGCTTTGCTAATTAGAAATTCAATAGCTTCTGCAGATACGTGCTTCGTGTAATCATGGGCGCGCTTTGTAGCTCCAATCACTACTCTTCCTCCTGCTTTTGGAACAATATAAAATCCTTCATCTAAAAAAATAGTCTTTTGAATGCTTGGCTGATTCGTCGTGAGAGATATACACTCACCTTTAATAGGAAACAGATGCTTTGGATGAATAGCGGCCACCAGCTCTTTTGTCCAAGCACCTGCACTTACCATCACTTGGTCGCTGTAAAAGTTGCCCGCTGATGTCCGAACGCCAACTACCTTTTTGTTATCGTATATAAAGTGATGGACATGACAGTTCTCATAAATTGCCGCTTGATGGTATAAAGCTCCGTGTGCCAAAGCATGAGTTAGCTTAGCTGGCATCAGCTGTCCATCTTTTGGGATGCTAATCGCCCCGTATGTATCAGGGGTTAAGAGCGGTTCAGCTTCACTTGCTGCGTCAGGAGATAACCACCTAACGTCTGAATCCCACCGTCTGTGGCGCTCCGCTTTGTCTTGTAGCACGTTTGCTTCAGCTTCAGTTGTTGCTACTTTTAACAAGCCTTTTTGAATGAGCTCAACATCAATATTTGTTTTTTCTTTTAATTCAGCTACCAGATTCGGAAAAAGTGCTCTACTTCGAATGGCTAGTTCCAAAAGAGGCCCTTCTTCATCAATTTCAGCTTGTGCTCCTAATATTCCAGCAGCTGCTCCCGATGCTTCACAACCAATCTGATTTTTTTCCAAAATGGCTACCTTATACCCCATTTTAGAAAGCTGATACGCAGTTGAAGCTCCAATAACTCCACCACCAATAACGAGCGCATCATAATGTGCCTCCATATGTATCACTCCACTTTCGTAGTTGTTCACCGTATTCCTTTGCCGCTTGTAACGGGTTTTCATCTTTAAATACACCAGCCATGACAGCGACGCCATGTGCCCCTGTACTCAATACCTCTCTTACATTGCAAGGCATAACTCCCCCGATTGCAATTACCGGTATCTGCACTGAATCAACGACTTGTTTCAGCTGTTCAAGTCCCCGAGGTGTTTGACCCAGTTTTGATTGCGATGGATAGATATGACCATAAATGACATAGTCGACGCCTGATTGTTCAGCTTCCTTTGCTTCTTTAACGCTGTGTACAGATTTACCAACAATCAATTGCTGAAAATGTGCTTTTACTCCTTGAGCACTTAGACTGTGATAAGCCAAATGCACACCTTTGACTTGAGCAGCAAAAGCTACATCTACTCGATCGTTAACAATTAGCTTTGAAGCCGGAACTTCTTTTTTCAGGTCTCCAATAAGCACTTCTAACTCTCGTGCCGTTCGCTCTTTTTCTCGAATATGGATAGCTCCTACATATGGTTCAATGTCTCTGATAATTTTCAAAAGCTGTTCAAGAGGCTGTTTCCCTGTTGACACAGCGTGTAACTTGGGTACCATAGCATCCTCACCTTTATTTCGACATAAACGTAAAAAAACCACTCTACAACGTAGAGTGGTTTGGCATGCATTAATTATGTAAACATGGCTCATCCACTTCCCTACGCTGGTACAAACCAGATCAGGTTCAAAGGGTCCGAATTTTTCGTCTCAGCCATAAAGGCTCCCCTAGTGATTTTTTCTAATATTTTCACTTTTCATTTAGAAGTATAACATATTTGTGAGTGATTACAACCTACTGGACCGTTTTTCTCATGTATTGAGCTAATAATCTTCGAGCTCTTTTTCTTTTTCCCTATGCTCTTCCCACAGAAATGAGCTCAGTAAGATGGCAAATGTTAAAATATAAAATCCGTAGAATAACAAAGCAGCTATACTGTTGACCATTAAAAAGATAAAACTAATGACTTGTCCCGCAATTGTTACAATCAATAAAATATATTTCCATACTTCACGTTTTCTCATTAAACTTATCTCCACTTTTCAAATCCTAATTTCAATGCTCTTCTCTCTATTATAACAAGTTTCGAGTATGAGTAAGGAATATCTGATCAAAATAAAACAATTGTCCCAAAAACGATAAGAGAAGAGCGTCACGTTTGTTAAAGTATCATCGGCTATCTACTTATTCCCTTTCCTTTTTACCCTTAAACTAATCATCTTAAATGTGCTAAGCCCCCTCTTCCTTTTTTAGTCTTCACCCTTTTTCTGATGGTCTACAAAGTACATAAACCCATTGAGAAAAGCCATACTATCTATTAGAAGTTTTTTTATTGACTTTTAACTTCTTCTTGTTTAATATCAATTACGCTATCAAGAAATATAATTCCTATCAAATTACTGGGGGTTTAACAAAAAATGAAAAAATCAGTTGCATTTTTATTCCTTTTATTAGCGTTCACAGTTGTCCTAGCAGCTTGTGGCTCAAATGACAAAGAAACAAATAACGCAAGTAAAAGTGATCAAGATTTATACGAAAAAGTAAAAGAGGATGGCGTTCTGACAATTGGAACAGAAGGTACGTATCCTCCATTTACGTTCCATGACGACGCTAATAAGCTAACAGGCTTTGACGTTGAAATTGCACAAGAAGTTGCAAAACGTCTTGGCGTGAAAGCTGAATTTAAAGAAACACAGTGGGATGGAATGTTTGCTGGTCTAGACGCAAAGCGCTTTGACATGATTGCTAACCAAGTTGGAATTCGCCCAGACCGTGAAGAAAAATACGACTTCTCTGACCCATACATTGAGTCTGCAGCGGTGCTGGTTGTTCGTGAAGACAATAATGATGTTAAATCATTTGAAGACATGAAAGGTAAAAAATCAGCACAATCACTCACAAGTAACTATGCTGATTTAGCAAAAAAATATGAAGCTGAGCTAGTGGGTGTTGAAGGATTCACGCAATCAGCAGAACTAATCGTTTCAAAACGTGTAGACGGTACAATTAATGATAAATTATCATTCTTAGACTATAAAAAGCAGCGTCCAAATGCACCTGTAAAAATTGTGGATGAAGCAGAAGATGCATCAGCAAGTGGATTAATGTTTCGCAAAGATAGCGGTAAGTTAGTGGAAGAAGTAAATAAAGCTTTAGCAGATATGCAAGAAGACGGCACATACGCTAAAATTTCTGAGAAATGGTTTGGTGAAGATGTTTCTCCTAAATAGTATCTTTACTGACCCTGAGCGTGCAGAGCGCTTACTCTCTATCGCTCAATCCTCCCTCTATCCAATGATAGAGGGAGCTATTCAATATACCATTCCACTAACGCTTATTTCATTTGTATTAGGCCTTATTTTAGCTATTCTTACAGCGCTTGGTCGCTTATCTTCTATAAAAATATTTACTATAATTGCGCGCGTATACGTGTCACTTATTCGTGGGACACCTTTACTTGTGCAATTATTTATTATTTTCTATGGATTGCCAACGCTAGACATTACAATTGATCCATTTATTGCTGCAATCATTGGCTTTTCATTAAACGTGGGCGCATACGCATCTGAGATTATTCGTGCTGCCATCTTATCCATTCCTAAAGGTCAATGGGAAGCCGGCTATTCAATCGGCATGACATACGCTCAAGCTTTAAAACGTATTATTTTACCTCAAGCCGCGCGCGTATCGATTCCGCCGCTATCAAATTCATTCATTAGCCTTATTAAAGATACGTCGTTAGCATCTCTTATTTTAGTAACCGAAATGTTTCGTCGAGCACAAGAGATTGCGGCCACAAACTATGAATTTTTACTACTTTATACGGAAGCAGCTCTCTTATATTGGATTATGTGTACCATTCTTTCCATTGTTCAAGGACGCATTGAAGCAAAGCTTGACCGTTATGTCTCAAGATAGATAACCGTATTAAAAAAGGAGTTTATTAGCGTGATTAACATTACGAACCTTCATAAATCATTTGATGATTTACACGTATTGCGAGGAATTGATTTAAACATAGAGCAAGGTAAAGTAGTGGTTCTAATTGGTCCTTCAGGTTCCGGAAAAACAACGTTTCTTCGCTGTTTAAACTTACTGGAACTTCCTACTAATGGTAAAATCATCATCGATAACCAAGAAGTCAGCTTTGAGAAAAATTTACCGAAGCAAAAGATAACGTCTTTTCGCAGCTTAACGGGAATGGTTTTTCAAAGCTACAATTTGTTTCCTCACAAAACAGCGCTTGAAAATGTCATGGAAGGACCTGTTATTGTAAAAGGTGTTCCAAAACAAAAGGCAAAAGAGCGCGCTGTTTCCCTACTACAAAAAGTTGGTCTAGGAGACAAAGTGAACTTTTATCCATTTCAATTATCAGGAGGACAACAGCAGCGTGTGGGTATCGCGCGTGCAATGGCTATGGATCCTAAAGTCATGCTATTTGATGAGCCTACATCTGCTTTAGACCCTGAGCTTGTAGGTGATGTGCTAAAAGCTATGAAAGATTTAGCAAAAGAAGGTATGACCATGGTCGTGGTTACACATGAAATGCGCTTTGCTCGCGAAGTGGCAGATGAAGTAATCTTTATGGACCAAGGCGTTATTATGGAGCGTGGAACACCAGAAGAGATCTTCCAAAAACCTAAAGAAGAGCGAACTCGTCGCTTTTTAAATATGATTCAGTAAAAGGCTGCTTAACCGCAGTCTTTTTCATTATCTGCATTACATTATACTTTTGACTTTTTGTCTTTTATAATAAACATAAGATTTATGATATGAAAGGAGACAAGAGGACATGCAAAATTTTAAAGCTCTTGTATTAACAAAAGAAGAAGAACAGGTTCATTCTCATATCAAAACGCTCACACTTGATGATTTACCACAAGGTGATGTCCTCATTAAAGTTCACTATTCAGGTATCAATTATAAGGATAGCCTAGCTAGCATTCCCAATGGAAATATCGTCAAAGCGTATCCATTTGTACCAGGAATTGATTTAGCAGGTACGGTTGTTACTTCGGATAACCCTCGCTTTAAAAGCGGTGATGAAGTGATTGCAACCAGCTATGAAATTGGAGTGTCTCATTACGGTGGCTATAGTGAATACGCTCGTATTCCTGCCGACTGGATTGTCCCTCTTCCCGATGGATTAACCTTAAAAGAAGCTATGATAATTGGAACAGCTGGTTTTACGGCTGCTTTATCTGTAAAGAAGCTAATTGATTCGGGCTTGAAACCACAAGATGGTCCTGTCCTAGTCACTGGCGCTACAGGTGGTGTGGGAAGCTTTGCGGTTTCTATTTTATCAACGCTGGGCTATGAGGTTGCTGCGAGCTCTGGAAAATCTTCTAGTGCCACCTATTTAACCAATCTTGGGGCTACCACTCTTTTAACTAGAGAAGATGTTTACAACGGAAAGATCAAAGCACTCGCCAAAGGAAAGTGGGCTGCTGCAGTCGATAGCGTAGGCGGTGAAACGCTCGCAAGCGTGCTATCACAACTTCAATACGGTGGGTCTGTTGCAGCTAGTGGCTTAACGGCTGGAACAGCTGTCCCAACTACAGTTTTCCCATTCATTTTACGTGGTGTGAACTTACTCGGTATTGATTCTGTCTATTGCCCAATGTCCCTTCGAAACGAGACATGGAGGCTGCTAGCAACAACTTTTAAGCCCTATCAGCTTGAAGACTTCATTCAAGAAGAAATCTCTCTTAATGATGTACCGAACCATCTTCCAACACTGCTTGAAGGAAAGGCTCAAGGTCGTATCCTCATTAAACTGTAAATACGCTAAAAGGAGAAGCGAATGCTTCTCCTTTCATTATAAGTGCTTTCGATGCACCGTTTTCCCGTCGTACGTAAATGCAATTGGCTTTTCTTCCATTACGGTTTCTAGATGCACTGGTCTCCCCCACAATTGATACAAGTATGGCACAACTTTTTCTAGATATTTAACATCCAGTTCAATTCCTTCATACCAATGTTTTAAGTATAACTCTCCATTTTTTAAGTAATCACCATTCGTGACTGTAATATATGGAAAACCACCATTTACGCGCATGTTAACAAGCTGATCTCGCACTTCTGTCCAGTCTTTATCCACAATTTTATAATCTTTCCCCTGTTTTTGAAATAAGTACATATCCTCTCTCATGACAAGGTCTTTTGTTAGGTAGTTTCGAATGAATGAAATATCAGATTCAACTTCCCTGACTTCAAACATTTTCTCTCGCCCTGAGCCTTTTTGAATGCCACGTCGTTGCATTTCAGCAGTAGGATTATCATAACGTTCTTCAATATCCTCAAAGATCTTCAAGCCTAAATAATAAGGGTTGATGCTTGTTCTGGACGGTTGGACAACACCTGCATTTAGCTTTGCAAACTCAATGGCCTCATCGCTTGTTAAATCCATCTCACGAATGATTCGCTGATGCCAATAGGATGCCCAGCCTTCGTTCATAATTTTTGTTTCAAGCTGTGGCCAAAAATACAGCATCTCTTCTCTCATCATCGTTAAAATATCGCGCTGCCATTCTTCTAAATATGGGCTGTATTGTTCGATAAACAAAAGAATATCCTTCTCAGGTTGAGGTGGAAATTTCTTAAACATTTCTACTTGACGGCTCTTCTTTTTCCCACGTGAATCCAGGTTCCATAAATCATCGTATGGTGATGACACCTCTTCCTGTTCTTCTTCTACATCATCCATGCTCCATGACAGCTTTGCTCTCATTAAGGATGGGTCAATATGCTCTTGAACCGATAGAATGGCATCTAAGAACTTCTCCACTTCTCGCTTTCCATATTGTACTTCATATTCTTTAATACGATCTGCAGTTGCAGCCATGCTTTCAACCATATCTCGCTTCGAGTTTGCAAAACGGCTGTTGTTTTTAAAGAAATCACAATGAGCTAAAACGTGGGCTACAATAAGCTTGTTTTGAATCAGTGCATTTGAGTTAAGTAAGAATGCATAGCAAGGATCTGAGTTAATAACCAGTTCATAAATTTTGCTTAAACCAAGGTCATAGTGGAGCTTCATTTTATAAAACTGCTTTCCAAAGCTCCAGTGAGAAAATCTTGTAGGCATGCCATATGCACCGAATGTATAAATAATATCAGCTGGACAAATTTCATATCTCATTGGATAAAAATCTAAACCAAAACCTGTTGCAATTTCAGTAATTTCGTCAATCGCTCGATGTAGTTGTTTATAGTCCGCTTCCTTCACTACAACTCCCCCTTTATATCCCTTAATTCAATCTATGTCCTAATGACACAAATCATGTGTTTTGAATCAGGTTCTTTATAAGAAATTAGGAAGGTAGTGTTTTACTTTTAGAAAAAATAATCGATTCTAATTTCATTTTGGCCCCCTAACCTTTATTTATACATTGGTCTTTTGACCAACATTTACAGGGGAACAAATTTCGTAAATGTCATACACTAATTTCAACTCCTCAAAAGGAGGACTGTTAATGGACACAATTGATTATGACCGTGCTTTATATTACACGAATCGATCACAATGGGATAACTTGTTAATTTTAATGGTTCGCACTCAAGATGATTTTCTTTCAAAGAAAATCGAACATTTTTTACACGCCTACAACTTTGAACGAAACTATCGAGTAATTCAAGAAGAACTGTATTCGTTATTGCGTTATATTGACCATGCTTCAGAGCTTTCAGAGCACAACCTGAATGATTTTGTGGCAGTGGATCCCTTAACGTAACATTACCTATAGATAAAAGAAGAGGCTTTCCTCTTCTTTCTTTTTTTGTGAACCTGTATAAAAAATAAGTTGACATAAATAATCATTTACACGTACAATTTGAGTATCATTGACTATCTTACATATGAAGGAGAAGATTACTTTGAGTGGAAAACTTCGTTTTCGTACACTTGATTTAACATTAGCAGGGATGTTCGCAGCTCTCATGGCTATTGGTGCAAATATTACATCTTGGGCACCATTCTTACAGGTAGCTGGCGTTCCACTGTCTATGCAGCCATTTTTCGTAATACTAGCAGGGATTTTATTAGGAAGTCGCTTAGGGGCTATTTCCATGATTGTATACTTCCTTGTGGGGCTTGCAGGAGCACCTGTATTTGCTCAGTTTAAATCAGGAGCTAGTGTTTTATTTGGCAGTACGGGCGGCTTTTTATTATCATATATCGTTGCTGCCTATGTGGTGGGGAAAATTATTGAATGGAAAGGGAAACCTCACCTTTCAGTATTTATAAGCGCTTCGCTTGCAGGTATTGCCATTATCTATATCATTGGAACAACGTATATGTACATGGCCGTTAACTATTGGTTAGAAGCTCCAGCAATGAGCTACGCAACAGCTTGGAAAGTTATGCTTTGGTTTGGTGTAAAAGACATTATCTTTACGATTATAGCGGCGTTAATTGCGCCTCGAATTTATAAAGCTTTAACAGCTTCTCCTTATTACAAAGGAATTCATTCAAATAAAGCTGTATAGAAAAGGCTGAGCAAATAAGCTCAGCCTTTTTTTAAGCGTTCACGCGATTAATAACTTCTTCTACTTGATTCATAACGGCTTTTTGAACCTCAGCTAACTGGTTAGCGCTCGCTTGCTCATCCTTGGTTACGACACCAAAATAAAACTTAACTTTTGGTTCTGTACCAGATGGACGTAAGCAGAACCATGAACCATCTTCTAGTACATATTTAAGTACGTTTGATTTTGGAAGCTCAATATCTTCTACTTTTCCACTTTCAACAAACTGACGAGTTCCTAGCGTATAGTCTTCAAGAACAGATACTTTAAGACCTGCAATCTCTTTTGGTGGCTCATTTCTAAACGTCGCAAGAATATGTTGAATTTGTTCAGATCCTTCTTTTCCTTTTAACGTTAATGACTTTAATCCTTCTTGATAGAAACCGTATGTTTCAAAAATTTGATGAAGTGCTTCGTAAAGCGTCATACCTTGCTTTTTGTAATACGCGCATACTTCAACTGCTAACACAGCAGCTTGCACCGCATCTTTATCACGTGCAAAGCTACCAATTAAATAACCATAGCTTTCTTCATAACCAAATTGGAATTCGTATTCCCCTGTTTGCTCGTATTGCTTGATTTTTTCTCCAATAAACTTGAACCCTGTTAACGTGTCGACAACATGTAAGCCAAACGAACGAGCAATCTCAGCTCCTATTTCTGATGTTACGATTGTTTTTAATACAACACCGTTTTCAGGAAGCACACCTTGTTCTTTTTTCTGAGAAAGCAAGTAGTGAAGTAAAATTGCTCCCGTTTGGTTTCCTGTCAGCAATGCATATTCACCGCTTGAATCCTTCACAGCAATTCCTAATCGATCGGCATCTGGATCTGTAGCAATCAATAAATCTGCATCGATTTCTTTTCCTTTGTTCACAGCATATTCAAACGCTGCTTTCTCTTCAGGATTCGGTGATTTTACTGTTGAGAAATTAGGATCTGGTAACTCTTGTTCTGCAATAACAGTTACGTTCGTATAACCGATTGTTTCTAACGCTTTTCGAACCGGTTTATTAGCCGTACCGTGAAGTGGTGTAAAGACCACTTTTAATTCTGGACCTATCTCTTGTGCTAAGCTAGGATTTAATAAGATGGTTTTGAGCTTCTCATTATACGCTTCATCTATGGAAGCACCAACCATTTCAATCAAACCAGCTGACTTCAACTCTCGCTCTTCTTTTACTGACAGCTCAAGTTCGTTTTCAACAGCATTTACGTATCCTACAAGCTCATCTGCTTCTTTTGGAGGCAGCTGACCACCATCTGGACCATATACTTTATAACCGTTGTACTCAGGGGGATTATGACTCGCTGTAATAACAATCCCACCAAAAGCACCTAATTGACGAACTGCAAAAGATAGCTCCGGCGTTGGGCGAAGCTCATCAAATACGTATGTTTTAATCCCTTCAGTTGCAAGCGTTTTAGCAGCTTCCATCGCAAATTCTGGCGATTTATGTCTTGAATCGTAAGCGATAACAACTCCTTGCGTTTTCGCTTCTTCACCTGCAGCAGCAATGTAGTCTGCAAATCCTTTTGATGCTTTACGAATTGTATACAGGTTCATACGGTTAGTACCTGGACCAATTTCGCCACGCATTCCACCTGTACCAAACTCTAAGTTTTTATAGAAACAATCTTCCAGCTGTTTCTCATCCGCTTTAATGTTTGCTAACGCTTCCTTTAACTCTTCATCTAAATGTACATTTTCAATCCAAGATGTGTATACTTGCTTCCAGTTCATGAAAAAAGCCTCCTCATCAATACCTTTATGTATGAAAAGAGAAAAACGACAAATGTCGCCTTTCCCTTTAAAATGACATGTCATACCTTGTCAATATTGTAACGCAATATGATAAAAATTCGATGAAAGAATCGAATTTCCTGCTATTACTTCTTACGCAATTGACAATTTTTGAAATACAGTACTATTGTATCATGAAATATCAGCGATTTGGCTACCTTTTTCATCAACTGGCACAACTGCATCATGTAAATGTTTGTTAAGCTCTTGGCTATACTCAGACGTTTGCTGAGGCGTCCAGCTTAGCTCTTGTGCCATGTATTTAATAACGGCTTCTTTCCACTCACGAACCCAAGCAATATCAAAGAATAACGCGCCTGTACGACGGATGAATAAATCGATTGGCTTTGTCACCATCTCTTCTTCTATTCCATACTGTACTTGTAAAAATACGCTTGTCGGTAAGTTACTTGCCTTCATTTTATCCTTGTAGTCTGTCATGTAGCGATATAATACATCAATGTTAGAACCATAACGCTTAACAAGCTTTGTAGCTGCTTCAGGTGACAACCCCAGCTCTACGCCAACTTTCACTTTTTCCTCGACAAATTTCGGGAAGTTTTTAGAACCACCCACATCTCCTCCAGAAATTGGTAAATATTTTGTTTGACTTGGCTTAAACGTAGCTCCTTCTGCTTTTAACTGCTCTGCAACTGTGTTTACCACAAGCTCTGCCATTTTGCGATACCCAGTTAACTTACCTCCAGCAATCGTAATTAGACCTGAATGTGATGTCCACACTTCATCTTTACGTGAAATCTCAGATGGATCTTTTCCTTCTTCATGAATTAATGGTCGCACACCAGCCCAGCTTGATTCAACGTCATCAACAGTAATGTTTACTGTTGGGAACATATAATTGATTGCTTCAATTACGTATTCACGATCTTTCACAGTCATTTGTGGATGTCTTGCATCTTCTTTATAAACTGTATCCGTTGTTCCAACGTACGTTTTACCATCACGCGGGATAGCAAACACCATACGCCCATCTGGTGTATCAAAGTAAATAGCTTGTTGCAGTGGAAAACGCTTTTGATCAATTACTAAGTGAATGCCTTTTGTTAACTGTAACTGCTTTCCTTTTTTTGAATTGTCTTTTTCACGTAGAGAATCAACCCAAGGACCAGCTGCGTTAACAATTTTTTTCGCATGAATTTTGTACGATTTTTTCGTGATTTGATCAACAACAACTGCGCCAATAACCGTTCCGTTGTCGTAAATAAATTCCTCTACTTTTGTGTAGTTCACTAAATCTGCACCGCGACTTGCTGCTTCTTTCGCTACTTCAATTGTTAGTCGTGCGTCATCTGTCTTGTATTCAACATAATAGCCGCCACCTTTTAAGTCCTGTGACTTTACAAGAGGCTCACGCTTTAATGTTTCTTCAGCACTGAACATTTTACGGCGCTCAGAGCGTTTAACACCTGCTAGATAATCATATACGCGTAGTCCTACAGATGTTGAGTACTTTCCGAACGTACCTCCTGTATGAAACGGTAGTAGCATCCACTCTGGTGTTGTTACGTGCGGACCATTCTCATACACAATTGCACGCTCTTTCCCAACTTCCGCAACCATTTTAACTTCAAACTGTTTTAAATAACGCAGACCACCGTGCACGAGCTTTGTCGAACGACTTGATGTTCCAGATGCAAAGTCTTGCATCTCAACTAATGCTGTTTTCATTCCGCGATTTGCTGCATCTAAAGCAATTCCTGATCCTGTAATACCTCCACCAATAACAAGTAAATCATATTTTTGAGTTGTCATTTCTTCTAATTTATTTACACGCGTTTTGCTTGAAAACATTTGTCATTCCCCTTTTCTTTTTTCATTTTTTTACAGTTATCTAAAAAAAGAGACCACAAATCGCATATGTATAACATATGGATTCGTGGTCTCTCCGATTCTCCAACCAAATTATTAACTTGTCTTTAGTATAGCATAACCATGATTCATTTTAAAGGTTTTTCCTCTATCTCAGTAGGAATTTTTCAATTTTAAAACGCAAAATAACAATATTTACATTTACTTTTATTTAAACGCCATTGCTGCGTTAACTGCTTTTTTCCAACCTGCATATAAGTCCTCACGACGGCTTTCTTCCATATCAGGTTCAAACGACTTTTCCATATTCCACTGCTGCGCAATCTCTTCGCGATCTTTCCAGTAGCCTACAGCCAGACCTGCAAGATAAGCTGCTCCTAACGCCGTTGTTTCATTAATTTCAGGACGCTCAACCGGAACGTTTAACAAGTCGCTTTGGAACTGCATTAAGAAGTTGTTTTTAACTGCTCCACCGTCTACACGAAGGGTTTTTAATGTAATGCCTGAATCAGCTTCCATTGCGCTTAGCACGTCTTTTGTTTGATATGCTAATGCTTCTAGCGTAGCTCGAATAAAATGCTCTTTTTTTGTACCTCGCGTTAAGCCAAACATGGCACCGCGAACATCACTATCCCAATACGGTGTGCCCAGACCTACAAAAGCAGGAACCATGTATACACCATCTGTTGAATCTACGCGATTAGCATATTTTTCTGTTTCTTTTGCATCCTTAAACATGCGCAGCCCATCGCGAAGCCACTGAATGGCAGAACCAGCTACAAAGATACTTCCTTCTAGTGCATACTCAACTTTTCCATCTACGCCCCAAGCTAGCGTTGTTAAAAGCCCATGATCAGACTTAACGGCTTTTTCACCCGTGTTCATTAACATGAAACACCCAGTTCCATACGTGTTCTTCGCCATTCCTTTTTCATAGCATGCTTGTCCAAATAAAGCTGCTTGCTGGTCCCCTGCTGCTCCTGCAATTGGAATGTGGTGACCAAAGAAATGGTAATCAACCGTATGCCCATACACTTCTGATGATGGCTTGACCTCAGGTAACATTGATTTTGGCACTGATAAGATATCCAATAGCTCATCATCCCATTGTAAATCGTAAATATTAAACATTAGTGTACGAGACGCATTCGAGTAATCGGTTACATGAGCTTTTCCTCCAGATAACTTCCAAATCAGCCATGTATCAATTGTACCGAACAAAAGCTCACCGTTTTCAGCTTTCTCGCGTGCACCTTCAACATTATCTAAAATCCATTTTACTTTTGTACCTGAGAAGTACGCATCAATTAACAAACCTGTTTTTGAACGAAACGTATCGTTGTATCCTTTTTCTTTCAGCTCTTCACAAATGCCTGCTGTTTGACGAGATTGCCATACAATTGCATTATAAACCGGCTTACCTGTTGCTTTTTCCCACACAACTGCTGTTTCACGCTGATTTGTAATTCCAATTGCTTCAATTTGTTTAGGCGTTACCCCTGATTCTGATAAGCAAGAAGCGATAACTGATAAAATAGAGCCCCAAATCTCGTTAGCATTATGCTCTACCCAACCTGGATTAGGAAAGTATTGAGTAAACTCTTTTTGAGCAACGTGAACAATTTCTCCTTTTTTATTAAATAACATTGCACGAGAGCTTGTTGTTCCCTGGTCCAATGATAAAATGTATTTTTCCATATTTTATTTCCCCTTTTCGTATCATTTCTTTTATTTTACTCTGGCTCTGATTAAAACGCATTCATTTATTTAATAGCGCTTTTCTTTACCATTCCTGGTGCATTTTTTTCTTTTGATAAACCATATATTCCTGCAAATACTATTACTACAATTGTTAATACAATCCATAATGCACTGCCTGTTTGGTTTTTAAATGCTGCAAGGTAAAATACTGCTCCTAACGATCCACCTATTACAGGTCCTAACACAGGTACCCAAGCGTAACCCCAGTTTGATGATCCTTTTCCCGCAATCGGTAAAATTGCATGTGCAATACGGGGACCTAAGTCACGTGCAGGGTTAATAGCATAACCAGTTGTACCACCGAGTGATAAACCAATACTTATAATAAGAAAACCTACAATTAATGGGTTTAATCCTTCTGTAAACTCGTTTGCTCCAATTGTTAATAAGCCAACCACTAGAATAAATGTGCCAATTGTTTCACTTAATAAGTTTGAAAATGGATTTGGGATAGCTGGCCCTGTTGCAAAAATACCTAATTTTGTTCCTTGGTCAGCTGTTTCTCTCCAATGCGGTAGATAGTGTAAATATGTTAATGTTGCTCCTAAAATTGCACCAATCATTTGTGCTAGTATATAAAGTGGTACTTCCTTCCACGAAAAATCTCCGACAATGGCTAATCCGATTGTTACAGCTGGATTTAAGTGAGCACCACTAATGTTACCAACTGCGTATACAGCCATTGCAACAGCTAGTCCCCAACCAAACGTAATAACAATCCAACCTGAATTTGCTGCATATGATTTTTTTAAATTAACGCCGGCACAAACTCCAGCACCTAATATAATTAAAATCATCGTGCCAATTACTTCACCTAAAAATGGACTCATATAAAAACCCTCCTTTGGTCTAATAAGAAACCGTTTACAACGATAAGAGAATAAAAAAATCCACCATACTTCCCTCTAAATTCATGTATATAAATTTAAAGAGCTATATCGTGGATCTCCTATTCTCCGTCACATGTATTAACTTGTTTACAAGTTTACTAGCCATTGAAAGCGTTGTCAATACATTTCCGACAAAAAATTCAAACTTCATAACTCTTTATTTAAATGTATTCCACAATTGTTTATTCGAAGTAGTGACTGCAGCTGCACCTGCAGCGATTGCATTCTTTACTTCTTCTTCCGTTCGAATAAGACCACCTGCGAGAACTGGTATCCCGGTTTCTTCCGCTACCTCTTTAAGAAGTGATGGAATAATCCCTGGTAGCAGCTCAATAAAATCTGGCTCGACCTTTTTAATGAGCTCATAGCTTTTCTTAAGGGCTGTACTATCTAGCAAAAAGACGCGCTGAATGGCATAAATACCTCGCTGTTTCGCTTTTAAGATCACGTTGGTACGAGTGGATATAATGCCAGCTGGCTTCAATTCTTGACATAGAAAGTCGACTGCATATTCATCTTGCTTTAGGCCATGTATTAAATCGAGATGAATAATCATTTTTTTTTGATGACGATGAACTTCTTTCATAATGCCTCGCAGTAATCCCACTTGGTTATCTAACAAAACGCCATACTCATATTCACTTGCTAAAAAACGTTCCAACTGCTTCATATCACGTACAGCAGGCAAAACGGATTGTCCATGAAAACTCATGTTTTCCCCTCACTCTGTTTATTTATTTCTTTATATTATGACAAAAGATGAGCAAAAAAAACACCATGCATTTGCATGGTGTAAAATAATTTACTTTTTATATTTAATATTATAGACGTCATGTCTACGATCTTTTAACTGACGAACTGTTCCTGACTGGCGCTGTCTGCGTAAAATCTCAAGATCAACGTCCCCAATCACAACCATCTCAATATTTGGATTACATTCCCCTACAATACCATCTCTTGCAAACTCAAAATCGGAAGGGGCAAAGATAGCTGATTGCGCGTATTGAATATCCATATTTTCCGTTTCTGGTAAATTCCCTACTGTTCCTGCAATTACGGTGTAGATTTGGTTTTCCACAGCGCGTGCCTGAGAACAATAGCGAACACGTAAGTAACCTTGACGGTCTTCCGTACAGAAAGGTGTAAAGATAATGTTAGCTCCTTTATCCGTTGCGATACGTGCCAGTTCAGGGAACTCAATATCGTAGCAAATTTGGATCGCGATTTTCCCGCAATCTGTATCAAATACTTCGACATCATTTCCTGGACTAATGCCCCACCATTTGCGTTCATTTGGCGTAATATGAACTTTATACTGTTTCTCAATTGTTCCATCTCTGCGGAATAAATACGCAATATTAAAGATATCACCGTCATCTTCTTCAACAAAGTGTGAACCGCCAATAATGTTTACGTTGTATTTTACAGCTAACCCTGTAAAAAGCTCAATATATTCTTCCGTGTACTCTGTAAGGCGCTGAATTGCTTTACTTGGAATTTGCTCATCTAAAAATGACATAAGCTGCGTTGTGAATATTTCTGGGAATACGCAAAAATCTGCTTTTGCATCATACGCAACGTCTGTATAGTACTCCACTTGAGTAGCAAATTCTTCAAACGAATTGATTTGCTTCATCATATACTGCACAACGCAAATACGCACTGGGAATGATGTTTTAAAATGACGCTTTGAACGTCGTACATAGTCTACGTTATTCCATTCCATGAGCGTTGCGTATTTATTAGAAGCTAAATCATCTGGCAGGTAGCCAGGATTGATGCGCATCAAAGTAAAACCGTTCATTAATTGAAACGATAAAACAGGGTCATAGATTTTATGATGAATTACCTGTTCTACATATTCACGAGGGGACATTTCTCCTGAATGCTTATGGTAGTTAGGAATGCGCCCCCCAATAATAATACTCTTTAAGTTCAGTTCACGTGCTAAATCTTGGCGCGCTTCATATAGTCGTCGTCCAATTTTCATGCCTCGATAATTTGGATGAACCATCACTTCAATCCCATATAGGTTATAGCCTTCTGGATTATGATTTGTAATATACCCTTCGTCTGTAATATCATCCCATGTATGCTGGTCATCATACTCATCAAAGTTGACGATCAAGCTTGAACATGAACCAATAATTTCACCGTCAAACTCTGCGCAAATTTGACCTTCTGGAAAAATTTCTAGGTGGCTTTCTAACTGTTCACGCTTCCACGGCTCCATCCCCGGGAATGATAGTTTTTGAAGTGCTAAAATTGCATCTATATCAGAGTGTTTAATGTTTCGGATAATCATTTTTTTCTCAAACTTTGACAAATCTATTGTTGACATATTTAACAACCCTCTTTCGCACATAACTGAGAATTTAGTTTCCCTTTTTTTCATTATATTAAACAAAATTAAAAATTCTAACTATTCAACATCCTAAAAAGGAACATCCAGCGGATGCTCCTATTTTAATGATAATATTCAGTTTGAGATGAGGTCTGTGAATAGGATACAAGTAAATTTTCTCGTTCAAATAGTTCAATAGATAAAGGAAAGATAAACCCGAATTTACTGAGTATTCTAACATTTTTACTGAATCGATCACGATCACTCTTTTCAATTGGACGATGTTGAATCGATTCAACTAAAGCAATAACCGTTTGTAAACTACTAATGACTTGCAATGCTTCATCAAGTAATCCATTATATAATGGGTTAGACTCATCATGATGACCAAGTAAATAATGATTATGAATATGCTGTAGCCGTTCATCTGATACATATTGAGGTAATAAATCGTATAGAAGTTGTTCCGTTAATTCTTCTATGTAATGTTCCATCTCAGCTGGAGCTGCACATGCAATTTTCAACGTTGCCCCTCCTTTTATAAAACAAGTTTATATACGTAGGATAACATAAATAAAAACAAAGAAGGTAAGGTAGTTATTTCCTCCTAAAAAAAGGAACTTCCGCACTTGTTGAAATCTACCATAATTCATGAAAGAAAAGGATGAGATAAGCGTGAATGTACAGAGTGAATGGGTAACAATTCCCATTACTAAGCAAGACAATCAGTTAACAATTGAAGAATATTTAAAAGAAAAGTGGCATCTTCCTAAAAAAACGCTGCATTTATTTCGAATGAATAAAAGCATCAAAATAAACGGGGAAACGCTATCGTGGAATTACGTGCTACAAGAAGGAGATAAAGCCGACCTTCATCTTTACAGTCCAGAAGAGCATACGATTAAGCCGTATCCTCTGCAGCTTGAGATTTTGTATGAAGACCCTCATGTGTTAATTATAAATAAACCGCAGGGCCTGGATACGCACCCTTCATCTCCTGAGGATACTAAGACGCTGTTAAATGCCGCTGCTTATTATTTTTCTAAGCAAGGTTTATATACAAAACCCCGACACGTTCATAGGCTTGACCGCGATACGTCAGGAGCTATTCTATTTACAAAACACAGTATTGCTAGTTCTGTATTCGACCAACTGCTTGCGCAGAGAAAAATTAAGCGATCATACGTTGCTCTTGCACATGGACTATTTGCTAGAAAACAAGGAACAATTTCAGAACCAATTGGGAAAGACCGTCATCACTCTACAAGGCGAAGAGTCTCAAAATCCGGGCAAGCTGCAGTTACTCATTTTCAAGTGTTGACACAAAATAAGTCAAAAAACGAAACGCTCGTCTCACTTATGCTTGAAAGTGGACGCACGCATCAAATTCGCGTGCATTTAAGTTTTATTGGCCATCCTTTAATCGGTGACACCTTGTATGGTGGACGCAAACAAAGTGGTCAACAGCAAGCTTTACATGCCTTTAAACTAGCCTTTTGGCACCCGTTTACAGATGAACATATTTGCATAACAGCAAAAACGAATCAAGCTCCGTTAATTCCCTACAACCAGTATTTTTAAAGATAAAACAGCTTTGTTCTACACGCTTAGTGTTGAACAAAGCTGTTTTTATTTGCCCTGAACAAAATTTCCTCTTAACATTTCGTTACTCTTTCTGTATAATACATTCTTAGAAAACATTTGTACTTCACAGGAGGACATCATGAAAAAAATTGGGCTTTTACCACGGATTATTCTAGCCATTTTTGCCGGTGTTGTAATCGGAAGCTTTATGCCGGGATGGTTTGTTCGTATATTCGCTACGTTTAATGAAATATTTGGAAACTTTTTAGAATTTGCAATTCCTCTCATTATTCTTGCATTCATTGCTCCAGGAATCGGAGAGATTGGAAAGGGAGCAGGAAAGTATCTCGGATTAACAACTGCTCTAGCCTATGGATCCACAGCAATAGCTGGATTATTGGCTTATCTTGTTGCCCATAATTTATATCCGGTTATGTTGAATAACTCCATTCAATCCTCTGCGTTTGAAAACCCTGAGAAAGCATTATTAAAACCTTTCTTAGAGCTTGAAATTCCGGCTCCAATGGAAGTGATGACAGCACTTGTTTTAGCTTTTACTCTGGGGCTAGGCATGGCCGCTATTAAAAATGATTCATTAAAAAAAGTAATGATTGATTTCCGTTCGGTTGTGGAACTACTCATCGGTAAAGTCATTATTCCTTTATTGCCCATTCACATTCTGGGGATTTTCGCTAACATGACACAAGGTGGGCAAGTGCAAACAATTGTGAGCGTTTTTGCAAAGGTATTTTTGATGATTTTAATTCTGCATTTTGCTATTTTACTTATTCAATACAGTGTATCTGGCACGTTGATTAAGAAAAACCCGCTTGCTTTATTAAAAAATATGATGCCAGCTTATTTTACAGCACTTGGTACGCAGTCATCCGCTTCAACAATTCCCGTTACAATGGAACGTGTGAAAAAGAACGGAGTAAGCGATAAAGTAGCTGATTTTTCAATTCCATTACTAGCAACGATTCACTTGTCAGGAAGCACTATTACCATTGTTTCATGTGCAATGGCGGTACTGTACATCAATGGTACAGAAGTGGCGTTTGGGACAGTCTTACCTTTCATTTTAATGTTAGGTGTTACAATGATTGCTGCACCGGGTGTACCAGGTGGTGGCGTTATGGCTTCTTTAGGTTTACTGCAAACAATGCTAGGTTTTGATGCGACGATGGCTTCTCTCATGATTGCACTATACATGGCTCAAGACAGCTTCGGAACAGCGTGTAACGTAACTGGAGACGGAGCGATTTCACAATTAGTTGATCGCTTTACTTCTAAGAAACCCAAAGCTGAATCCATTCAAAAAGCTAGCTGAATTTGACACTAAAAAGCACAGCCTGTGAGGCTGTGCTTTTTAGCTGTTTATTCTGCTTTTGCGCTCTCTTCAATTTTAAATTGATGAATCATTTTCATTAGCCCTTCACTTAGCTCTTGAAGATGTTCAGCCGATTCAGACACAGTGGAAATAGCTCGAATTTGCTCTTCAGTTGATGCAGTAATTTCTTCTGTTCCTGCAGCTGACTGTTGCGCTATGGCAGCAATACTTTGAATCGATGCTACCACACCATCTTTATGGGTATCAATTTCTTGCATATTATTCATTACATCTTGAATGGATGTAACGACCTGTTCAATATTTTGAGCGATATCATGGAACGATTGCTCTGTATCCGTTACAGCTCCTTCTTGCGCTACTGAAAGCTCTTTTGTGTGATCAAATTCTTGACGAGCCACGGCAACTTCTTTTTGAATACTAGCAATTGTTTGACGAACCTTCTCTGTTGCAGTAGATGACTGTTCAGCCAATTTACGTACTTCTTCCGCCACTACAGCAAACCCTTTTCCATGTTCCCCTGCTCTAGCAGCTTCAATGCTCGCATTTAACGCAAGTAAATTTGTTTGATCTGAAATATCATTAATCGTATGAATAACATATTCAATTTCTTGCATTTTATCCGTCAGTTCATTGATAACAACTTGAACTGATTCAATCGTTTTAGCAGATTGATTCGTTTGTTCACGCAGTGACTGTACTTGATGTAAGCCATGCGTATTTGCTTGAATGGCTTCATTAGTTAGCGTATTAATCTTCGTATTTTTGTCAATTACCTGCTCAATTTGAGCTGATAAACTCATCGTTTTATGGTTGGTTGAATCAGCATCAGAAGCCTGCTGCGTCGCTCCGCTTGCAATTTCATGAATCGCTCTTCCTATCTCTTCACTAGATGCCGTCGCTTCTTCTGATACTGCACTTAAATTTTCCACAGAAACCTTGACTGTTTCCACAGATTCTTGAACGGCTGCAATCAATTGGCGATTGCGCCCTACCATCACGTTGAACAAATTGGTCAGTTGACCAATTTCATCTTTAGATTTGGTTTCAATATGAACCGTTAAATCTCCCTCTGCTACTTTCGCAACTTCTTCTTTTAATCGAACGATTGGCTTTGTCATGCTTTTTGAAATAAAGAAGATTAGTAGGATTGATAATAAGACCCCAACAGCTGCGATAATCATAATGATGTTCAGAATTTGCTTGGCACTGCTGAGCATCTCATCATAAATAAAGGCGTTTCCTATTTTCCATCCCGTGTCTTCGATTGTATCAAAAGCTAAAACACGCTCTTCTCCTTTAAACTCATAGCGAATGAAGTCTTTATCCTTTGCATAAACAGCATCCATAAACTCTTCTTGTCTCAAGTTGTTTCCTGTTTCTGTAGGATGAGCCAATGCGACACCTTGTCGGTCAAATAAAAAGCCGTATCCACCATAATTCACTTCAGCTTCTGTAATCATGCTGTTTAATGCGTTCAGCTCTAAGTCCATTGCTATAACACCCAAGCGTTGATTTGTTTTGGGATCATCAATGGTTTTAGCAATAGTCACGACAGTTTTGCCAGTAGATGCATCTTCATAAGGCTCTGTATAAATAACTTCTCCAGGACTTTCAACGGCTTGTTTATACCAAGGTCTAGCAGTTGGGTCATAGTCTGCATCATATTCTAGCGTCGGAACCGTGTACATTCCTTTATTTTCTGTTCCAATATACTGAAGCGCCATATTTGGATATTTTTCACTGACTTGCTGAAATTCCTTTTGAACCGTTTGCCAGCTAAAGTAGCTGTCTTTTTGTGGCTCTTTTTCTTCTTTTAGAAAATTAACCAGTACGTCGTTTTCACTATACTCAGCTACTTTACGACTATACATTTTCAAATAATTACCGATATTTGTTTTGAGCTCTCCCACGAGCGTTTGTGATTGTACCTGCACATCGTGTTCAATTTGCTTTTTCGTAAATTGATAAACAATTCCTGAAACCAGCAATAATAAGATGATGATAATCGATGTGAAGAATAAAATCATTTTGGTGCTTAATTTTTTCATGCTCTCACCCTTCTACATTACATTCATTAATTCACTGTCCTCTTTTATAACGGATACTTGTCTGAAAATGTGAAGAGTTTTAAAATACTTTTTTCTAACAATCAATTTTTCTCAAAAGAAAAAAGAGTGCTTTCCCTAAAGAAAAACACTCTTTTCACGTTAACTTTCTTGATACATCCGGCTCAATATGTACCAGCGTATCTTTAATTTGATACTCGTCGCTCATCATATGTTCTATCTTATCAGCAATTTGATGACTATTAATGACATCTAGATAAGGATCGACCTTCACCGTTACATCTAAAACAACGTGATTCCCTAGCATTCTTGCTTTAACATCGTGAACTTCATTAACTCCGTGAACTTCAGAAATAACTTCTTTATAATGCAACAACTGCTCTTGATCAAACCCGTCTGTAAGGGAATGTGTCACTTCTTTAAAGATTTCTACAGCCGTCTTACAAATGATGAGTCCAACAATGATAGCTGCTACCAAGTCAATCCACGGTAATCCAAACTGAGAGCCGACAATTCCAATAACAGCGCCAATGCTGACTAATGCATCTGATAAATTATCTTTTGCTACGGCTCGAAGCGACTGACTGTTTAGCTTATTAGCAAGCATAATGTTATAACGATAGACAAAGAACATAATAACTGCGGCTGCCAGCCCTACCCATGCAGCTAACAGATTAGGAGCTTCCACTTCTTTTAGAAAGATAGATTGTCCTGCATCAGCAAGAACTTGTAAACCAATAACCATCATAATAAATGACGCGATTAAAGAAGCGATATGCTCTGCACGCGAATGTCCATATGGATGATCATGATCTCGAGGCTTTTGAGAGATTTTCAATCCAACTAATACAGCGATTGAAGCAACAATATCCGTTACGTTATTTAAACCATCCGCTTTTAAAGCGAATGAACTAGTAATGAATGCAATGACTAACTTACAAATTGATAATGTAATATATGAGACAATGCTAACCCATGCACCTTTTTGAGCTTGTTCATAATAATTTTCCACACTGTTCGCAACCTTTCTCAACAAAATGAGCAAAACTAGTGTACCAAACGAGTTTCGTGTGGGTCTATAGAAACATTGTTGACTCTTAACACGTAAATAGATCCTATTAAACTATTTAGTTTTGTGGAAAAGAAGTTGTATTTGTACAACTTGAAAAGAGGCTAGGCCATAACTAAATGATTCTTTCTCAAATACGAATCATGACGTCTCTACAATAGTTAGATTGTAAGAACAAATTCGTTCCATCATGCTACAGACAATCCTTCTATTCTAATAGTTTTTTAACTTATTTTCGAAACCAACAAAAATATCCGAACTACCAAAAGGATTTACCTCTCAACAGTTTGGATATCTCATCAACTGAAATAATTATGTCCCAGCCTTTCTCATTTACTTATATCCTGCTACTCATTTCCAAATCATCCGTCATAATAACCTCTACACCTTCATTGATAAGCTGAAGAAACAAATGCTTGTCGTTAACCGTATATACGCGAAGCTCTAGTCCAGACGCTTGTGCTCTTTTTCCTTCTGCTGAAAATGCATACTGAGGCTCACAGTGAAGGCCACTTGCCTGAATAGTCAAAGCTTTTTCAACCGCTTTGTTATCGATTCCTTCAAATAGAAATCCTAGTGAAATATGTGGATGTATAGACCTAACTTTCACCAAGCTTTTGTAGTTAAAAGATGAGATAATGACTTGGTTCACAAGCTCATACTCTTCTATAAGCTCTAGCACCTTTTCTTCCAGAGCTTCATACGCTATCACATCATTTTTTAACTCAATATTAAGGGTTAACTGACTCTTTGTACTAACTATCCATTCAAACACATCTCGAAGCGTAGGAATAGCCTCCTGGTGAAACGCCTTATGAAACCAAGTTCCGGCATCAAATAAAATAATTTGCTTTAAGAAAAAGTCTTGAACATAGCCGATACCATTAGTAGTTCGATTTATTTCTTCATCATGAATAACAACGACTTCTCCATCTTTTGTGAGCTGTACGTCTAATTCAATACCACTTACGTTTCTCTGCCTAGCTTCTTCAAATGCTCGCATCGTATTCTCTGGAAATTGGCTGCTAAACCCTCTATGAGCATACACCTTTGTTTTTTTGATCATACCGATTCCCCTTATTATGTAGAATAAAAGCCCGCTTGATTTTTCATAAACGGGCCTTATACCATTTCTTATTTTTGATTCGCTGCTTCAAGAGAACGATTGGTCTCTTCTGCTGCTCGATCTAAAGCTTCTTGTGGTTTAACACCCTGATATAAACTTTCCATCCCCGATACAATTTTCTGACGAGATTCTGGGAAAACAGAAATCAGCGCACCTTGTGTTGCTGGAGACGGCTTTGTCTGGCTCAATTGGTCAACCGTTACTTTTAATTGAGGATATTTCTCCCATTCCTTTTTTACAATATCTTGCTCGTATGCTTTTGGATTAATAGCAAAATACCCTGTTTCTACATGCCATTTCGCCTGAGCTTCAGGTGTTGCAAGATATTTCATAAAATCCCATGTTGCCTTTTGCGTTTCTTCACTGATTCCATTCGACATCCATAAAGAAGCTCCCCCAATAATAACACCTTGGCGATCTTCTTCTTTTGGAACTGGTAAATAGGCTACCCCCACTTCGAACGGCGCATTATCAATCAACGTTTTGACACCTGCTGATGAATCTAAGAACATCGCAACTTTCTTCGATTGGAACGCGGCTCGAATGTCATCCCAATTCTGACCTACATTATAAAAAGTACCGTCGTTATACATATCTGAAATCAGATTAAAAGCGTTTAACCCTTCTTTTCCATTAAATACTGCTTTCTCAGCGTTACCGTTGCGTCCGTTTTCATTATCAACATACAAACCGCCTTGTGCAGCTACTAGCTCTTCAAAAAACCAACCATAATTTAAAATAGAGAACCCGTACTGCGTTGTTTGATTTCCTTTTTTCTTTGTTAATTTTTCTGCTGCTTTTTGTAGCTCATCATAAGTCATTGGTGCTTTTTCAGGATCTAACCCAGCTTCTTTAAATGCATCTTTGTTATAAACAAGAACAGGCGTTGACGAATTAAAAGGCATTGAATACTGTTCACCATCTACTTGATAGTAGCTTGAAATATTTTGTTCCCACTGAGAGGTATCATAGTTTTCTTCATCAATAAACTTCTGAACAGGCTGAATTTTCCCGCTATCAATCATATATTTTGTTCCTACTTCAAATGTTTGCATAACAGCAGGCGCATCTTTTGTGCCTGCTACCGTGTTGAATTTTGTTAATGCCTCTTCATACGTTCCTTGAAACATTGGTTTTACTTCTACTTCATCCTGTGATTTATTGTAATCGTCTACCATCGTATTTAAAACTTTTTCTAAGTCACCACTCATCGCATGCCAAAAGACAACTTCTGTTTTACCATCCTCTGTTTTCTTTGTTTCTTGTACTTCAGAACCACTACTCGAGTTTGAACACGCTGCAACAAGCATTAACATACAAGCACTAAGTATTGCTAACCATTTTTTCATCACTGTCACTCCCTTATTTAATTGCACCTTGTGTAAGACCTTTTTGAAGTCGTTTTTGACCTAAGAATAGAAGCAATAATGTCGGTAAAATCACCACAACAACCGCTGCCATCACCACCCCCCAATCAGTTGAAATCTCTTGTGTTTGCATTTGCTTTAAACCAATTTGTACTGTTCGTGCCTCTTCAGTGTTGGTAACAAGAAGTGGCCACAAGTACATGTTCCAAGTCGTTAAAAAGCTATAGACTCCTAATGTAACTAAGCTCGTCTTTGAAACTGGTAGTACGACCTTCCAAAAAAATCGAAATCGACTAATTCCAGCAACTTGAGAAGCTTCATACAGTTCATGAGGGATTGTCTTAAACTGTTGTCGTAATAAAAACGTTCCAAACGCTAAAGCAAAAAACGGAATCGTTAAGCTAAGATGGCTATTTAACCAACCAAGCTTTTGAACAGTTAAAAAATTTGGAACCATCGTCGCTTCCCACGGTATCATCATCGTGGAGATAAAGAGAAAAAATAATGCTTCTCTCCCTTTAAATGAGATAAACACAAAAGCAAAAGCAGCAAGACTGGAAACAATAATCTGACCAAACATAACTGAAATGGATACGATAAAACTGTTAACTAAATAGTTTAAAAGCGGAACTCGCTCAAAGGCCGCTCTGTAATTATCGAACGTAAAGGAAGTTGGTAAAATCTTTCCTTCTAGTACTTGTGCCCCGGTCATAAAGCTGATGGAAAAAGCGTATAGAATGGGAAATACGATAATGAAAGTCGATATAATTAGCAACGTATACGTGATAAACTTTCTGATTTTGCTCATTGATAGTGAACCTTCCTTTCGCCTAGTTTAAATTGAAGGACGGTTAAAAGCAGAATGCAAAAGAATAAGATAACAGCCTGTGCACTTGCAGATCCAACATTATAATTGATAAAGGCATCTTTATAGATAGAGTACACGATTACGTTTGTTGAATCTGTCGGACCTCCTTTGGTTAAAATGTCGATTTGCCCAAAGGTTTGAAACGCGTTAATAAACGAAACGGTAATGATAAAAAAGAGTGTTGGAGATAGCATTGGAATTGTGATTTTCCTTAGTTGATACCAATAACTTACCCCTGCAATTTGTGCGTTTTCATATAGCTTTTCATCGATATTTTGCAACCCACCAAGCAAAATTAAAAATGTAAAACCAACGTTCATCCAAATGGTTGAAATCGAAACTGCAATAAGCGAAAACTTTGGATCAAGCAGCCATTGAACTCCTTGAACCCCTACCGTATTGAGGACTTTATTTATAATGCCAATGGCCGGATTGTACATAAACATCCAAATAACAGATGATGCCGCTACGCTCATACCCATTGTCGATGAAAACATCGTGCGAAAAAAGCCAATTCCTTTTAACTTTTCATTGGCGATTAAAGCTAAAAATAAAGCGATAATAATCCCAATGGGGACCGTGTATAAAACAAATAAAAAGGTAGCTTTCATACTTTGTAAGAAATTAGGGTTCGATAGTAAATTCACAAAGTTATCCACCCCTATAAACCTTATGGGAACACCTTGACTATCTGTTATAAATAGGCTTAAATACAGCGTGCGAAGCATAGGATAGAAAAGAAACACGCCAAATAAAAGGATAGACGGCAATAAGTAAATTAAGCCTTCTAACAACGATGAACGTTCTCGAGAAGCAGGCTTTTGTTGTATCACCTCAGCATTTGATAGCTTTGGTATAGCACTCATGCTAACTCCTCCTCAACCGTATGTGACGTAATATGCTTTGTATCTTGATGCACGCATTCACCGGTTTCAGAGTGAAATAAAAAGATATCTTTCGGATCAATATAAATCGGAATCTCATCACCGACAGCAATGTTCCATTGACCATTCCATCTTGCAACCCATTGTTCAGTTGAACCAACTGTAAAAGTAATTAGTGTTTCCGTTCCTAAGATTTCTACGTTTACAACCTTTACTAACAGACTTGGCTCTTCCCCTTTTGCCAGCTTCACTTTTTCTGGTCTTACCCCAACGATTAAATCTTTGTATTCCGTCATCAATTCAATAGACATGGGGTATGAAAGTGACTGGCCCTGTTCAAAGACCAGCTGATGTGAATGCACCTGTACCGTTGCTAGATTCATAGGAGGCCCTCCAATAAATGAAGCAACGAACGTATTGTTAGGTGAATTATAAATATCTAAAGGCTTTCCTACCTGTTGGATATGTCCACCGTTTAAAATCATCATGCGGTCTGCCATTGTCATAGCTTCTGTTTGATCATGTGTTACATAAATCATTGTGATACCTAGCTTGCGCTGAAGCTGCCGAATTTCGGACCTCATTTTGGCACGAAGCTTTGCATCTAGATTTGATAATGGTTCATCCATTAAACATATGGGTGCCTGCGTAACAATTGCTCGTGCTAGCGCAACACGCTGACGCTGTCCACCAGAAAGCTGTTTTGGTTTACGGTTCAAAAGTTGGTCAAGCCCCAAAAGCTCAGCAGCTTCTTGACAGCGCTTTCTTTGCTCTATTTTAGATATCTTCTTTGTATGCAATCCAAAGGTGATGTTTTGTTCTACGGTTAAATGCGGATATAACGCATAATTTTGAAATACCATTGATAAGTTGCGCTGACTTGGTAACAAGCCATTTGCTTTTTCTTCTCCAATAAACAAATTTCCTTCTGTAATTTCTTCAAGTCCAGCAATCATGCGGAGCATCGTGCTTTTTCCACATCCAGATGGTCCAACCAAGACGAAAAATTCTCCTGCTTCAATGGTGACGTTGATATCGCTAATGACATTTGTTTTTTGATCATATGATTTTTTAAAATTTTGCAGTTGTACTCTCTTCATATCATCACTCCCTTTTTTACTTTACGGACCTAGACAATTATTCATGACTATTTTGTGTCTTCCATAACCAATTTCTACCTGTCGATACTGCTATTGCTCCACTTTGTAATGCTTGATCGATATGTCGTTGATTTTGAATGAGCCCTCCTGTAATGAGTGGACACGAGGTTTTTATTTTTAACTTTTCAATCATTTCGGGTATTAAAGCTGGCATAATTTCAAGAGCATCTGGCTGGATTTCTTCAACCACTTTCAGCCCGTTTGCTACCGCGTCGGTATCCACTAAAAACAAACGCTGAATAGCAATCAAACCTTCTTTTTTCGCAAGCTGGATTAGAGAACTCTTTGTTGTCACAATTCCGGTAGGCTTTACGAACTTTGCAATAAATTTGAGACCCTCTTTGTCATAACTAATTCCCTTTATCTTCTCCAAATGTAAAAACACAAAGCGGTCATGTTCCTTTAATAGCTCTACATACCTTTTAATGACGCTAATGTTACCTGTAAGAAGAAAAGCCGCTTTCACTTCTGATTCTAAAAAGAGCTCTAGACTTTTCGGCGTTTTAACGGATGCAATCATTCGATCTCTATTTAAATAAAATTCGAATTCATTTATTCTATCCATGCGTACAATCACCTCAGATAAAGTAAATAAAAAAGCCATAAAAAAACGGATAGATCTTTCATTCTATTGTTTTTTCATGGCTTCTCTTATTCATAACCGGTTATCTATTCACTTGTCTTTCACAGTTATTATGTTAGCTTGTCTATATAAAGCCACTGTGAAGAAAGTGTATAGTTTTGTAAAGGTGGAATAGATGTTTTGTAAACAAAAAAAGAGCGATTACAAAGATGTAATCGCCACTTTTTATAGTGCACACTCTTCAATCTCAAACCCTAAGTCTTCAATCAGCTGCCAATCTGACGTTGGCTCTTGTCCTTCTGTTGTTAAATAATCTCCAACAAAAATCGAGTTAGCCGCAAATAGCCCTAATGGTTGTAACGAGCGAAGGTTAATTTCTCGGCCACCGGAAATACGAATTTCCTTTGTCGGATTTACAAATCTCATCATCGCTAAAATTTTTAAACACTGCATCGGAGTAAGGGATTTTTGATTCTCTAACGGTGTGCCTGGCACTGAAACTAGGAAATTACACGGAATAGAGTCTGCATCTAACCTATTTATCTCAAAAGCTATATCTACTCGCTGCTCCTCCGTCTCACCCATTCCAAAAATAGCACCTGAGCAAGGAGATAATCCGGCTTGTTTTGACTTTTGCACGGTATCAACTCGATCGTCATAACTATGTGTAGAACAAATTTCATCATAATGATCAGCGTGTGTGTTCAAGTTATGGTTGTAGCGATGTACGCCTGCATCTACTAGCCTAGAGGCTTGATCATCATTTAAAAACCCTAAACAGGCGCAAATCTTCAAATCCGTTTCTTCACGAATCTGTTTTACAGCACCAATAACGTGCTCTACTTCTCTATCCGTCGGACGACGTCCTGATGCAACAATACAGTATGTACCCGCTTTACGGCGCTTTGCTTCAAATGCACCTTCAACGATTTTTTCTTGTGTTAACCAAGCATATTTATCAATTGGTGCCTCTGAAATAATAGACTGTGAACAGTAACCACAGTCTTCCGGACACAGTCCCGACTTTGTATTAATAATCATATTTAACTTTACTTTCCGTCCATAGTAATGGTGCCTAATTTGATAAGCGGCATTCATAATGTTTAAAATTTGTTCATCTGGAACAGTTAGTATTTGGTGAGCTTCTTCTTTTGTTAGGGCGTATCCTTCTTCAATAACCTGATTAGCTAGTTTTCCCCAATCCTTTATATAGGCTGCTTTCATGGCAATCCCCTCCCTCTAAATATGTTAATCTATATAAAATAAAAGTTAACATTTTCCATAGATAAATGTCAACAAAATATATAAATAAGTTAACATTTAGAAGGTTGCTATGATTCTTCCAAAATGTAATCCAATAAGATAATAGCTGAGAGTGTTCATAGCTTAAGTGCTTTAAGTTAATACTAACATGCGGAACTGCAAATAATGTGTTAATTAAATAGAGTGAGGCATTTTCTGCACTTTCATTTTCGTGCCATTGAATAATAGGTGATTGAATTGATTGATTTGGATACAAATACCGCAAATTTTTTATGTGTAAAACTACTTTCTCTCAATGGTAAATAACTAACGAAATAAAAGTACTTTTTTGCTTTAAACAAAACAAGCATGATTTATGCGCATCATGCTTTTAATCAATTCCATATCGCTTACATTTATCATAAAAGCTTGTTTTACCAATTTCTAAGAGCTTAGCTGCTTGCTGTTTGTTTCCATTCGTACTTTTTAAAGCTTTTACGATTGCTTCTTTTTCGGCTTGTGCCACCACGTCCTTTAATGATGGGACCTCATCCTTTTCTGTCATCACTAAGCCTTTGCTTTCTTTTTTTATACCTTGATTGCCTCCTTCAAGGTCTTGAAGGTATAAAGGTAAATGAGATAAGAGAATAGTTTGACCATCTAAAATATTAACAGCTCTCTCCAATACATTTTCTAATTCACGTATATTGCCAGGCCACGAATGCTTTTGTAACTGCTGTAACACCTCGTTTGATAATTTGAGATCAGGGCGATGAAAGTGCCGCTCTAGTTTTTTTAACAGCACATAAGCAATTTCAGGTAAATCTTCTTTTCGCTCGCGAAGAGGTGGGATATCAACTTTAATAACATTCAAGCGATAATATAAATCTTTTCGAAACTCACCCTTTTCCACCATTTCTTCTAAATTTCGATGGGTAGCGGCAATAATTCGCACATCAATATCGATGGTTTTTTGCCCCCCAACTCGTTCTAGCTCTTTCTCTTGTACCACACGCAGCAGCTTGCTTTGCATTTGAAGAGGCATATCACCTACTTCATCTAAAAAGATTGTACCTCTATGAGCTAGCTCAAATTTTCCTTTTTTCCCTCCTCTACGAGCACCTGTAAACGCACCTTCTTCATACCCAAACAGTTCAGATTCTAAAAGTTGCTGAGGAATAGATGCACAGTTGACTCGAACAAGCGGAAAGAAGCACCGCGAACTCGCTTGGTGAATTGCGTGAGCAAATAATTCTTTCCCAGTCCCAGATTCTCCTAATAACAAAACAGCAGATTTACTGTTGGCCACTCTTTCAGCTAACTGTTTAGCCAAGAGAAACCTTTCATTGTCTCCAATAAGATCTTGAAAACTATATTTACTTTCCGATTCGTGCTCAAGTTTTTTCTTATAATAATTTAATTCTTCTAATAGAGGCTGTATTTTTTCAGAATAAGCTAGCCAATCTTTAGCATTCCGAAACATTACCGTTCCCACAGCTCCAACTAATTCATTGTCTACATATAAAGGATATCTATTTGCAATCATCTCATTCCCTTTAATAAAATGAATGCTAGCTACTTCTGCTTGGCCTGTTTGAGTCACAATATGCATTCTTGAGTTTTCAATCACTTCTTGAACAGAGCGTCCAATTGCTTGTTCAACAGTCGTATGTAAAAACTCACAGTAAGCTTTATTTATATAAAGGATTTCACCCTGAACATTTACTACAACGATCCATTCTGTTGCTACATTTAAAATCTCTTCAAACCATTTATCAGGAATTCGATTTTTATTAGCCACCATCGCTCCTCCTATGTACACGCTTCTACTATCTATTATACCAAATTCTCCTTGTACAATTGTTTTCATTCCGGAAAAACGGATTTTTTCCGGATTTGCGGAAGTAAACATCTCTCATATTCCGGTTTTTCGGAAATGAAAATTATACTTCTCTATATTTCTATTCAAATATCCAGACTTTGTTTATTATTGTCTGATTTTTAGAAGTTGGCACAAATCTTGCAAATATATTTCATCAAGTAAACGCTTACATTTTTTTTAAAAATAAAAGGAGGATTATATCGATTTAATAAAATAAAGAACGCTATAGGGGGGATTTGAAATGGAACTAGTTATTATCCTTTTATCACTTAGTCTTTTAATGTTTGTCGCATATCGCGGATTTTCAGTTATTTTATTTGCACCGATCTGTGCACTTTTTGCTGTTGTGCTAACTGAGCCAAGCTATGTATTACCTTTCTTTTCAAATATTTTTATGGAAAAGATGGTAGGATTTATCAAGCTTTATTTTCCCGTTTTCTTACTAGGGGCTATTTTTGGTAAAGTCGTTGAAATGTCAGGGTTGGCTGAAACGATTGCTAAAACAATTGTACAAGTTGTTGGTGCAAAGCGTGCAATTTTAGCTATTGTCATCATGGGAGCGATTCTAACTTATAGTGGAGTTAGCTTATTTGTTGTTGTTTTTGCTATCTATCCATTTGCAGCGAATCTATTTCGAGAAGCCAATATTCCTAAAAGGCTTATTCCAGGAACGATTGCATTAGGTGCCTTTACGTTTACAATGGATGCTTTACCAGGTACTCCACAGATTCAAAACGTTATTCCAACTACTTTCTTCAAAACTGATATTTATGCTGCACCGATGCTCGGTATTATTGGAGCCATTTTCGTCTTACTTGTAGGGATGAAGTATTTAGAAGCTCGTCGTAAAAAAGCAGAAGCTGCTGGTGAAGGGTACTACGGCTTTGACAACGAAACCGCAGCTGCAGCTGAGAAGCTAGAAAATGATGTAACAATGGGAGAAGAAGAAACAAGTACGAAAAGTGAAAAACCAGCCTTGCCTCGTCAAATCTTAGCGTTTGTACCACTCATTTTAGTAGGTGTTATGAATAAAGTATTTACAATGGCTTTGCCTGTTTGGTATCCAAATGGCTTTGATTTTACTGCCATTGGTCTTGACTCCTTTGGAAAAGTTGAGCTTTCATCTGTACTTGCTATTTGGTCAGTTCAAATGGCTCTAGTAGTAGGGATTATTGCGACACTACTGTATGATTGGAAAAAGATAAAAGTAAACTTTCAAGCAGGTCTTAACACCAGTATCAGCGGGGCATTGTTAGCTTCTATGAACACGGGTGCTGAATATGGTTTTGGAGGCGTTATTGCTGCTCTTCCAGGCTTTGGTGTTATTAGTAAAGGAATTTCCGAGACATTTACAAATCCACTTGTTAACGGTGCTGTGACTACAACAACATTGGCTGGTATAACTGGTTCTGCATCAGGCGGTATGGGAATTGCATTAAGCGCTATGTCAGAAAAGTATTTAGCGGCAATTAATCAGTTTAATATACCACCTGAAGTAATGCACCGCGTTATTTCGATGGCATCAGGCGGTATGGATACACTTCCACATAACGGTGCTGTTATTACGCTTCTTGCAGTAACAGGTTTGACTCACCGTCAAGCATATCGAGATATTTTTGCAATTACGATCATTAAAACGCTAGCGGTTTTTGTCATCATTGCACTTTACACTTTCTTCGGTATTGTTTAAGGTAAAAAGCATCCTTCTTAGTAGCAAGGATGCTTTTTTATCGACATATTTCCCTAGAAATAATGTTATTTCGCAGGAAATGTCTTATTATGACTCTTGTAAATTCTTTTCTTGTTCTAATCGTTCTAAGATGCGGCGTTTACGATAAAGCATCGTCCCTATTTCTCCAATGTCTCCAATCGCCTGCTTATTTACATAAGCACCGAAGATCATACCTGCTATAGGAATCATTTGAAAAAGTTTTTTCCATCCCCAGTTATCTCGATAAGTCGTAAATACCTCTCTCCAACCTTGAAGCTGCGATAAGCTTTGTTCTCGCTTCCCTTCTGATAGCTCTTCTAAAATTGCTCGCTTACCTACAATGTCAGAGGATAAGAACTGCATGCACTTTACCATAAACACACGCTCTTCTTGTTTTGTCGGGTCGTATCCATAGGAAACAGCTACTTCTTGTAGCGTTTTTAAAGTTAGCCCTAGTACAAACGGTACATCAATAGCCAGCGTGAAGATACCACCAATTCCAGTCGTAGCACCTTGAATTTTAGCATTTTTTTGACGTGCCTCCACAAAGGCATTTGCTAACTCATCCATTTCTTGAATAGATAACTGCTGAATATCCGTTAATGTTAAATCTTTTTCTTTTAAACGTTTAGATGCTTTTTCTAACGTAGCGGAAGTATTAGCTAAATATTGGCCTCCGTTATCAATGTACTTAGCAACCTCGTCAAGAAGCTTTTCTATTTTTTCGTGGATAAACCTAGGCGTGACTTTATCAAGCGCTGCAAAAGGTAAGCGAAGCAGCTTTTCCCAAAAGAATAGTCCCTTTTGACTTTTTTCCCACTTTTCAATCTTCTTTAATTCTTTAGCCAGCTGTTCAGTCGTTTCCACATGCTTTCCCCTTTCTACATAAAGCGCCCAGACAACTTATTTGCTGGGCGCTCTCTTTTCCCTTATGCTTTTTATTTCTTTTTCACATATTTAAACGTAAAGAAAATAACAATGATAACTAATAGTCCAATTCCAATCGGCTGCATATATTGAGATACAATAGGTCCAACATCTTCCCATTGTGGGCCTAACTTATAACCCAGATATACGTAAAGGGCAGTAATTGGTAACATCGCTACAAACGTGTAAATGGAAAATTGCCAAACGTTCATTTTTGCCATTCCGCAAGGAAGCGAGATGGCTGTACGTACTCCAGGAATAAAGCGACCAAAAAAGGCTACTCCTGCCCCATATTTATTAAAAAATCGATCTGCTGCATCGATTTCCTTTTCTTTTACTAGAAAATACTTTCCATATTTTAAGACAAGTGGACGCCCACCATAGCGACCAAGAGCATAAAGTGTTAATGGTCCAAACACGCCTCCAACTGTTCCCGCTAAAATAGCTAAATAAAGGTTCATGTCACCTTGATATACCCAATATCCTACGAGTGGTAAGACTAGCTCTGCTGGGACAAATTCAAACGTTAGCGCTAAGATAACGCCGAAATACGAAAGTTGCTTAAGCGCTTCTACTAGTGATAAAACAATTGTTTCTAACAAACGACTTCCTCCTTAGTTAACTTACTGCTCTATAACAAAACGTGATATTTTAAAGCTTCACAAGTCATAATTGTATATTAATCCCCTTTAATTGAAAAGTAAAAAAAGAACGAATGCTGTCAATCTAACGAATTAACGAGTCGTTCTGTAAAAAATCCCAACAAAAAACCTGAAC
>NZ_BCVD01000005.1 GCF_001591565.1 Priestia flexa NBRC 15715
CTTATGTCCCAGCCTCTTTCGATTAAACTTCGTCATAGATTGGTTCAGCGTTTTGTAATTTATCTACTTTTTCTTCAAATCCTGTTTTTGCATTTACAAAGATTCGATACGTATCGTCATTAATTGTACCAAGAAATTCGTAACACAATACTTCTTCCTGTAAGTCGTTTTCAATAATGGCTAAGCGATCTTCCATCACTTTAAGGTTTGGATTTAATTTTGATTTAGCTTCTTCTTTTGTAATCGTTGGTTCAGGAATGTCCCGTGTACGATGTCGTAATAAAAACTCTTTTGCTGAGAAGCCAGCTACCGTTCCATCATCCAACGCCATTTTCATCTTTACAGCATCGGGATAAATACGCACTCCACTTTCAGTTTCTTCAACAAATGTAAAGACACCAAGATTATCGTACTGAGCGCTTTCAGACATTACAAGGCTTTCAAAGCGATGATCTTTTAAAAATTTATTGGCTTTTTCCATTGCTTCGTTTAGGCTAATATTTTGTTTTTTGACGTCTCTGTTTTCTAATACCCAAATCGGATATCCACCTTTTTTCGTAATATCCATATAAATCTCTTTCTTTGTTGAAGGGTCTTTAATTGTTAAGCTGTAAAAAGGATAATTAGCCCCCTTACCACTTTCCGCAATGTGCATTTCTTCTTTTCCTTTTAAATCTAAAAACGATCGTGCTACTTCTTTGGCAACTCTTTCATCTACTTCACGACCTTTAAGCTGGCCAAATGCTTTTTTCTCGTCTTCGTTTGATGTATTTGTAATACCTAAGTCTGATTCAGCATAGGAATCCATGCTCTTTTCGACAGTTTTCAAGCCATCAATAATGGTATTGTCACCCTGCTTTTCTTTTGTTGCTAAAGCTAGCTCTACATCCATCCATCTTAAATTATTGTCAATAACCAAATGCTGAACTGTACGCATTTCGTTCTGAATTTCAGATGACTTCTCATACAGAGCGTTCAATGTCTTATACTCTTTATCTGTAAGCGGTGATTTACTGAGATCTCTAACAGCTACCTCGTATGCAAAATCGCCAATATCGGATAAGAACTCTTCCGTTTTATTAAAAGGTAACAGCGCTAATGGCAATTGTCCTACATTGCTATGCGCTTCTGAAGTTAAACGCCATACTTCCGCAAGCGCTGGCGATAATTGATCTCGAGAACTCATCGCTAATGTCCCGCCGATTTTATCATTTAATAAATCAAGCTCGTACGATAAATCATGAAACGCTCGTTGATACGTATTTTCGGCTTGTAATAAAACAGCATCTTTTTCTTGATGCTCTGTATACCCCCAATATCCGACTCCTACCACACCAACTGCTAAAATTGTAATTAAAATTGTTCGAATCATTATTATCACCTCTCTTAATTACAGAAAATGTGTTTACCGATTTGTTTAATTTGCGGTCGTGACCAAATCCATGCGCTAGTTGCTGTATCTGGATTAAAGTAATACATTGCATTACCAGTTGGATCCCAGCCGTTAATTGCGTCCAATACAGCTTTTTTTGCCGTTTCATCTGGTTCTAGCCAAATTTGTCCGTCTGCTACAGCAGTAAAGGCTCTCGGTTCAAAGATAACGCCTGCTACTGTGTTTGGAAATGTTGGACTGTTAACTCGGTTTAAAATAACAGCTGCTACCGCTACCTGTCCGTTATACGGCTCGCCTCGCGCTTCTCCATATACAGCATTAGCCATTAGCTGTATATCATTTTGTGAAAATCCATTTGGAACATTTAAAGCTGTTGGCTTTTGCGCTTTTTCTTGCTGTTGTTCACTGCCTCCATTAGTAGCAGCTTTGTTAGTTTGATTTTGTTGAGGAGTAGCTTGATTATTATTTCTACCTTCTGATTGCTGCTGTCCTCGTGACTGTTGTCCTGTCGGCTGTTGTTGCTGACTTTTGGATTGTGATTTTGCATTTTTTTGTACATTGTTCTGACTAGACTTTGCTGAAGAACCTTTTTGTTTATCAATTGGAACTCCACCGTAATGGGTAAATTTATTTCCTTTTTTCAACTCAGTCTTTACATGATACTCATAGTATTTCGTTACGTCTGCTAACTTTTGTTTGGTTTGCGCTCCGGCTAATCCATCAACCTTTTTTATACCAAACTCATACTGGAAATTTCGAAGTGCCCAGTACGTACTCCATCCAAAAACACCGTCAATTTTCCCATTATAAAAGCCGATGTACTGTAAGCGAGACTGCAATTCAATAACGTCTTCCCCTACTGCACCCTGTTGAATGACTTGATTGGTAAATGCTGATGAAGATTGGGGATTAATCATTGTTATTGCTAATAAAGAACATACGCAAGCTGAACAAATATACTTTGTAATTCGTCCCATTAAAAACATTCCATAACCTCCTACATCGTATGTAAGTGATAAGATGATAAGAGTATTTTTTGTAAAGGATGTTTTTTTATACAGGCTAGGAGAAATTTGCTCAAATAAAAAAAAAAAAAAGTAGCTTTCTTATGAAGAAGCTACGTCTTTTTATTAGGCAATAAACACTTTTTTCGCTTGCTTTACTTTGCGTAATCCCAACCACCATAAATAAATCATAAATGGAATAATAATAAAAATCCAATTATCCATGGTGATAATAATATAATCATAAATACCATGTAATAAAAATGGTGTACCGATTGAATAGAGCGTCCATTTTATTTTTTCATTTCCTTTTGAAAATTTTGCTTTTCCTAAGTAATAACCCATAATAACTCCAAATAAGGCATGGCTAGAAACCGGTAGAATCGCTCGACCAATTGCTGATTCTAAACCGTTAGCAAACAAGTAAAAAATATTCTCAACAGTAGCAAATCCTAACGAAACAGAAACACCGTATACAATGCCATCATAATGCTCATCAAACTCAATGTGTTGATATACTGTAAAAAATAAAATAAACCATTTAAAAAATTCTTCCAAGAAACTAGTGGAAACGAACGCTTCTACAAAAGGGGAATGAAGTAAATTTTCTTCTTGAAGCACATATTGGATAAACATAATCGGCAACACAAGCATCGCGCCAAAAATGAAAGTTTTTAAGACCATTGAAATGGGTTCAGTTTCATACTCATCTTTTAAATAAAAAAAGCTCAGTAAAGCTAGTCCAGGCGCAATACCTGCAGATAAAATCGCCAACATAAAGCAGCGCCTCTTTTCATCTGTTTTTTTCCATCGTATCATGTTATTGTTAGAAAGAAAATCATTTATCTACTACCTAATTGAAAGTAGCAAAGACTTTTAACAATTTGATAACGAAAGGATGTCATTATGAAAACTCTTTATATCATTCACACTGGTGGAACTATTTCAATGAAAGAAGATGCTCAAACTGGATCAGTAAAACCTGATGATCATAATCCTTTGCAACACTCAACACCTTTCATCGCTAGCTTAGCAAATGTAATTGTTGAAGAAGCGTTTCATTTACCTTCGCCCCATATTACACCAAAAGAAATGCTTACGTTAGCAAAAAAAATTCAGCAAAAGATTGAGACCGATCAAATTGATGGCGTCGTGATTACACATGGTACTGACACGCTTGAAGAAACTGCTTACTTCCTGGACTTAACAACTAAAACAGATATTCCAATTGTATTAACAGGTGCCATGCGCTCTAGCAATGAAATTGGATCAGACGGGCCTTATAATTTTATTTCTGCAGTTCGCGTTGCTTCAAGTGATGCAGCTAAAGGAAAAGGCGTTCTCGTTGTCATGAACGATGAAATTCACACAGCTAAGAATGTGACTAAAACACATACAAGCAATGTAGCTACCTTTCAAAGCCCTCAATACGGACCAATTGGTATTGTGACAAAGCAAGAAATATCTTTTCATCATATGCCAACAGAGCACGAATTTTACCCTGTAGATAACATTGACAAGCAGGTCGTTTTACTGAAGGCTTATGCGGGTATGGATGAACAACTTTTTCAATCACTGGCATCTTTCCATATTGATGGCTTGATTATTGAAGCTCTTGGTCAAGGAAACTTACCTCCACGCACCTTACAGGGTTTACAGCAACTATTGGATAAAAACATTCCAATTGTATTGGTATCTCGTTGCTTTAATGGGATTGCACAAGATGTATATGGATACGAAGGTGGAGGAAAACATTTAAAAGAATTAGGCATGATCTTCTCAAATGGACTAAACGGCCAAAAAGCCCGAATTAAACTGTTAGTTGCTCTTCAAAGCTCTTCAAACCAAGAAGAAATCCAAGAGATCTTTCATAATTAATAAAAAGACAACCATAAAGGCACAATACCTTTATGTTTGTCTACTTGCTAAATATTCAGCAATTTGCCTTCCATGAAAACGCCCATTTTCAATAAAAATTTCATTTGCATTATTTCCTGCTGCAATTACTCCCGCAATAAAAATACCTTGCACATTCGTTTCCATTGTATCAGGGTCAAACAGCGGACGACCTGATTCAAAATCAATCTCAATGCCCATTTTCTCTAAGAATGAATGATCTGGATGGTAACCGGTCATCGCAAAGACAAAATCGTTTGGAATTGTAATTTCTTCTTTTCCATTTGAATACGTTACCGTATGCTCATCAATACGAGTTACAACTGCATCAAAAATCATTTCGATGGTGCCGTTTCGAACCAAGGCTTCAAACTCTGGTAAAATCCAAGGTTTTACGCTCTTTGAATACTCTGATCCTCGGTAAATTACCGTCACGCGAGCGTCCGCCTTTACTAGTTCCAATGCTGCATCCACACTAGAGTTTTTTCCGCCAATGACAACCACATCTTGATTAAAGTATGGATGCCCCTCTTTAAAATAATGATGGACTTTCGGTAGATTTTCACCAGGAACGCTCATATAGTTTGGTGAATCATAATAGCCAGTTGCAACAATAACATGCTCTGCTTCGTATTCACCCTTTGAGGTGGTGACAACAAACTGTCCTTGGTTGTTCTTGTGTACATGTGTTACAAGTTCAAATGAGTGAATTCGTAGATTTTTGCGTTTGACTACTTCACGATAATACGCAAGAGCTTGATTTCGCACAGGTTTTCTGTTTTCTGTAATAAACGGAACATTTCCAATCTCTAACTTCTCACTCGAACTAAAAAACGTTTGATGGGTAGGGTAATTATAAATAGCATTTACAATATTCCCCTTCTCAATTATAAGAGCATTGATGCCGACCGCCTGCAATTCCAAAGCTGCAGAAAGTCCACAGGGTCCCCCTCCGATAATAATTGCTGTTTCTTTTTTCAAACTGCTCACTCCTTTACTTCCAACGAACTTTAGCGTTATACCAAGCTCTTTTCCAACTCCATTCTTTCCTACTAACTAAATTAATTATCTTTACGCACAAAAAAATCTCCTATCTTATGATAGGAGATTTTCTATAAATACGCAAATCTTTCTACTTATTAAATCCAGCCTCTAAAACGTGATGCTTCCGCCATTTTGCGCACGCCTACCATATAAGCAGCCAAGCGCATATCTACCTTACGCGTTGTCGACGTTTCGTAAATAGTATTGAATGATTTAACCATTACTTTTTCTAGCTTTTCTTCTACTTCTTCTTCTGTCCAATAATACCCTTGGTTGTTTTGAACCCATTCAAAGTAAGAAACCGTAACGCCTCCAGCACTAGCTAATACATCAGGCACAAGCAAGATGCCACGCTCAGACAGAATACGGGTTGCTTCTAACGTAGTTGGGCCATTTGCTGCTTCCACAACAATACTTGCTCGAATCTTATCAGCATTTTCTTCTGTAATTTGGTTTTCAATTGCTGCTGGAACAAGAATATCACAATCCAGCTCTAATAATTCTTTGTTACTAATTGTTGTATTAAATAACTTTGTTACCGTACCAAAACTATCTCGTCGATCTAATAGATAGTCAATATCTAAACCGTTCTCGTCATGCAAAGCACCATATGCATCTGAAATACCGATAATTTTAGCACCTGCATCATGCATAAATTTCGCTAAAAAGCTTCCAGCATTTCCAAACCCTTGCACCACGACTCTTGCACCTTTTAAATCAATTCCACGTTTTTTAGCCGCTTCTCTTATACAGATTGTAACCCCTTTAGCTGTTGCTGTTTCACGTCCGTGAGAACCTCCTAATACAAGCGGTTTACCTGTGATAAAACCTGGTGAATTAAATTCATCAATTCGACTATATTCATCCATCATCCAGGCCATAATTTGCGAATTCGTAAATACGTCTGGTGCTGGGATATCTTTTGTTGGACCTACAACTTGACTAATTGCTCTTACATATCCACGACTTAACTTTTCTAATTCTCCAAATGACATATTACGAGGGTCACACACAATTCCGCCTTTCCCCCCGCCATAAGGTAAATCTACAATTCCACATTTCAAGCTCATCCAAATAGAAAGAGCTTTTACTTCTTTTTCGGTTACGTTTGGATGAAAGCGAATTCCACCTTTTGTGGGGCCAACAGCATCGTTATGCTGAGCGCGATAACCTGTAAAGATTTTAACCGAACCATCATCCATTTTGACAGGAATTTTCACTGTCATCATGCGAAGCGGTTCTTTTAACAATTCATATACTTCCTCAGGATAGCCCAATTTCTCCAACGCCTTATGTATGACCGTTTGAGTGGATTTTAACACATCATTTTTCTGTTCTTGTCGATTGCTTTTGCTCTCTTGCATTTTGTCGGCTACCATCTGTAAACCTCCTAAAGTGGATCAAAAAATTAGTAATTCATTAATTTGGTGCATCTTTCATGACATAGTATACACCCTTACTTTTGCTATGCAAAGGGAAATATGAAAGTTTTATGATATTTTGTAGGACAAAACGAAAACGCTTCCAATTAATTGTGTAATCCTCATAATTTTTAGCATTTCTTATAGAATTGCGTGGGATGAATCCAAAAAAAACTCCCTTTATTGCCGTAGGTTTACGTAACACCCACAGCAACAAAAGGAGCTGTTACATTTGAATGTACCTTAGCTCTAAGTTTATGAAAAAGTATCTGCAATGTACGAAAGAGCTTGATTATGAATTAACTGCTTTCCATACTCCTGTACCCGATGTTTCGTAATTGTAGAGGGACTTCCATATTCCGCTAACAACGCTATAATATTCCCGATCTCTTTCATCGTCAGTTTTTCTTCTCCTACTAATACATAAAACCGATTTTCAAACGAATAGAGAATAGTTTCAATATCATAATATTGATTAATTCGTTTTGCCAATTGAATAACGTCTTCAAACGTTTGAAATTCAAAGAATAAATCGTGACTTTCATCCAACATCACTTGCATCTCGATAAATTCTTCGTACATATCTTCATGTTCATCAATAATTTCCATTTCATCTTGACTATCTTGTTTCGTCACAAACACGACCATCCCCTGAGCTTGAAGGGAAAAAATCTCTACTGAAAGCGAGCTTGTCGGTTCAAAATTTAATTCTTTGGACGCCTGCTCAATCATTTCACGAAACAGCTGTTTAACCTTAAATGTATCAGTCCACAAATCTTCTTTTGTGAGCCCTCGCTCTTTTAAATCATCGTACGTGACAAAGACTTTTAACTTATTATAATTTAAACGCTCAAGTCTCATTTGCGTCCCTCCCCGCTTGCACTCATAACCACATGGTTTGATAATGCAGTATATGTACCTTCTAGAAAACGGTTCGTGATGTTTACTTACGAGTTTACAGGTTTACACAGTTAAAAACAAGCCTATTGATTATGATGTTCGGCTAATTTTTCAGTTAACCATTCATTCCATTCGTTTTTTGAATTACCTAATAAAAACGAAGAAACTCTTTCCTTATCCTTCCCGTCTAACATTTCAAAAACAAAGCCACCAAGACCAATTTTTAAATGTGGAAACTCTCCTTGCACATCACATGCCAAATCAACGGTTTTCTTAGCATTCTCCATCATTGTACAGGACATAAAGAAGAAGGTTGGATTCACTTCTTTTAAAATGAGATAAATATCTCTTTCTTCAATGCTGCTCCCTAAGTAAATAACTTCAAACCCTTTTCTTCTCAAGAACAATGTAAAAACAAGCAGCCCTACTTCATGCGTTTCATTTGGACCGCACACCGCGATGGCTTTTGGTAATAAACCACTTGAAGGAAGAGAATAAAATAACATGCTGATTCTTGTTTTCAGTAACTGCGTAGCATAGTGTTCATGGGCGCTTGTAATCTTACCTTTTTCCCACATATCTCCTACTGTAACTAATAAAGAACCTAGTATATCAATTACTACTTGCTCCACGGAATATAAGCTAAAAGCATGATTGATTAGTTCTTGTGCTTTACTTTCTTCAAAAGATAATAAATGATGTAAAATTTGATCTTTTAAACGTTGAGGTGTTTCCACTTCACTTTGGTCAGCAGTTTGGTGAATGTTTGCGCTCTCTGTTTCTAACAATGAGACAGCTTGACTAATAGTAAAGCCGTTGCTCACTTTATCTGTTAACCACTTTAATTTTTTAAAATCTGCCTCTGTATACAAACGATGACCCGACTCGTTTCGCACAGGGTTAAATATTTTATAACGACGCTCCCATGCACGCAACGTTCCGGGTTGGATTCCGACCATGTTTGAGATGGCTTTAATATTATACTTTCCTTCTTGTGAAGCCATATGTAACCTCCAACGACTCTTCGTGAACTATAACGTATTACTTGCATTATAGGATAAGTTACACGTTGTGTAAAATCTATATATGCTATGTTCAAAAGACGCTTAAAGTTAGTTTGCTCTAGTAATTGTTAGAACATGCGCCTTGGCTTTGGCTTCCAAACGAAGAGGTAAAGAAGTAGTTCCATACCCATTGCTCACAAAGTAAACTATATCTTTATGCGTTTTAAGTCCCCCTAATTCATAAGGGCCAAACCCAAGCAAACGGATTTGTCCACCATGAGTGTGACCGCTAAGCATTAAGTCAACACGCTGTTTTTCCACTTCAAAGACTGCATCTGGATTATGGCTAAGCAACAGTGTGAAATGTTGTTGATTTACACCGTTATAAGCTTGATTAATGTTTAAGTGCCCTTCTGACAAGTCATCAACTCCTACAATATTGTAAGAAACCCCTTCCTTCTCGATACAAATTGCTTCGTTTTTTAAAGCTACTACCTCATGCTTTTTGAAAAGAGCAGCTAGACTCTGTTGATTAATTTCATAGTCGTTATTTCCCCATACAAAGTAAATAGAACCTAGCTGTCTTAACTGCTTGATATTCGCTTCAATCTGTTGTGGCGAGACACCTTTTTCCGCTAGGTCTCCTCCAATAACAACAAAATCAATATGTCCCTTTACTTGTTCAATTAAGGATTTTGTAACCGTACGTTTATGTATATCTGAAATAAAGAAAATACGCAGTGACTGCCATTCCTTTGGAACACCCTTCACTTCAATATGTTCTTGTTCGACAACTGTACGCTGTGCCTCTTTGGCCATGTAAGTAAGTAAAACAATAGCAGCCACTACTAACACACCGATAATTCCTACAATCATAATCATGCTCACTCCTTTTTTATTTACTTTGTGAAGTAGCACCTATACCGTAAATGAATGAGACCAACATAACTGGTAATAGTACATAATATTCAAATGAAATAAACGCTACGCAACCCACTAAAGAAAGCAATGCTACAAGAAATTCCACTCTGTGCAACCTTGTTCCTTGTATCCAGCGGTACACATTTTCAATTAACACCTGCACCCAAATAGCTTGACACGTACAGCTAATTAAAAAGAGCAAAACCGTTGCAAACAGATTCTCTGGATTTTCCAGAAAAAATACAATGGTATCTAGCGAAGCTCCTTCTCGTTCAAATACAGAGGTTGTAATGAAATAATAACTACATACCCACCCTATTACAAATAATAACCACTTTCTCATAATACAAGCCTCCCCTAACTACAACTTGTATGTGAGAAGAGGCTATTGCATGTATTGAATGCTTATTTATTTTCATGATACAAATTAATATCGTAGGTTTGTTTCATTGCCGCATACAAATCTTTTCGACTTTCCCACTGTGCTGGAGTTGACCAAATGTCCTTGCTTTTTTGAATAATTTCACACCGCAAATCATTAAATTCTTTTTCCACCTTATCGCATTGCTTTTGCATTTGTATCATCCTAAAATAGGTAGAAAAAATGATGATAAGCAAGAGAAGATGCTTACTATCACCGAGAAAAAATTGAATAAAGTCACTAAAAGCTATCAGGTTTAAGCGCGAAGTAAATACAAATAAATAACTTATCCCAAACAGCAAGCATACAAAAAATACCCACTTCCATTTATTCATTGATTTTTGAGTAGCCGATAACTTTTCTTTTTTATTTATAACGCTTTCTAATATATATTGAGTAGGTTCATCAACATGATAGCGAGACAGCTCTTTCACTTTCTTCAACTCCCCTTTATAAGGCTAGTACAACAGTATGAAGAAAGGTGAATGTTTATGTTTAAAATTTCAACAATGGTCTTTCTAGTGAACGTCTTGTTTGAGCAATCTCGCTAGTTCGGCTTGCCATCCTAAAAATGTAGATTCTGTACGCTCATGTTCGGATTGCTTAAATTCATCTAAATCAATGCTGCAAAGATCACAACAATTGTGCCTCTCTGAAATGCCCTCTTCTTCAAAATATCTCATTAAGGCTTTTCTTCTACATTCTTTTGTATGGATAAACCCTTTCATTGCATGGTATTTTTTCTGCTTAGCGTTTAGGCGTTTATTTACAATCTCCACCAGTTCTCCATATAGAGATTCCGTAACCTGTTCTGGATAAATTATTCCATCATGAATCGCACCAATGTTTTCTAAATAGTGGCGAATAAAACGCCAATGCGTCTCATAAACACCAATTGTAAATAAAAAGTGGGCTTCAACTTCTCGAACTCCAACTGGACTGGAGCTTGAACGAATTTGTGTCAAACAATATAAAAGCGTATCTGGAGAAGGAAGCTCTAAGTCTAACAAAGCCTGTGCAGACCCATCATCTTCTTCACTATATAATAAAATTGCTAAGCTCGGTAAGCCATCACGGCCTCCTCTTCCAATTTCCTGAACATAGGATTCAAGCTGCGTAGGCGTTTGAAAATGCAGGACAAAACGAACGTTCGATTTGTTAACTCCCATTCCAAAAGCACTTGTACAGCAGATGAAGTCGAGCTGATTTTCAAGAAATTGTCGCTGAATGAGCATGCGATCGTTAGCTTCCATTCCTCCATGGTAATATTGGACTTTTTCGACACCATTTTCTTTTAAGTAGTGCGTTAACGACTCCGTTAACGCTCGGCTAGAGCAATAAATAATACCTGGTTTTTGAATTTTCGTTACGTATTCCAGTAGCTTTTTCTTTTTTTCTTCAAGACCATGCACATGCTCTACGCTGATAGCAATATTTGAACGATTCATTGAATATAAATGCTCGTTGACTTGATCAAGGTGTAGATAAGTTTTAATATCACTGAGCACTTCACTCGTTGCTGTACCTGTTAGCGCTAAGCAAGTCGGTTTCCCTAGGTTTTCCCATACCATGCCTAAGTTTAAATAATCTAACCGAAAGTCATGGCCCCATTGCGAAATACAGTGTGCTTCATCTACAACGAACATACCAATATTTGCTTGTTTGAGAGCCTGAACTACATACGGATTCTGTAAGATTTCAGGAGAAGCATAAATGAAACGATAGCTATTTAAGGAACGAAGCGCCTGCCGCTTTTCATCTTCACGTAAAAAACTGTTAAGAGCAATAACTCGTTTTTCTCCCTTGGCTTTGAGCTGCTGAACCTGATCTTCCATTAAGGAAAGCAACGGGGACACGATAAGGATTGGCCGCTTTAAAAAATAGCCAGGGAGCTGGTAACAAAGTGACTTTCCTGTTCCCGTAGGCAAGACGGCCAAAACATGATTGTTATTTAATAAGTCCGTTATAATTTCTTTTTGACCGTTCCGAAAAGTAGAAAAGCCGAATTCCTTTTGAAGTACCTGTTCTAACTGCATCGTCTTACTCCTTTCTTAATTCGTTACGCACTTAGCCAATACAAGACGAATTTGAAAATAAGTAAGGTGATCACTAACCCTTTTTTTGATTTCTTTTAGCTGATTGGTATTTAACGCTTCAAAAGCATTCATAATTTCCTTTTGATCCTCCACTTTTACATAATCATCAATAGTAAAATTAGGAAGAAACAGTGCCAATTCAGCAATATGATCTTCAATTGTGCTCTCTTTTAACCGTCTAATTCGAGCTACTTCTTTTAATGATTTTCCTTTTTGTAACCACTCGTACGTTTTAACTGTTGAAGCCGTTAGTGGCACAGTCATATGTACGTCCTGTATAAATTGTTGAAGAACTGGAAATTCACTTCGACATTTGCTAATTTGCTCAATGATTTGATGAACGACGCTGATCATTAATAAATGAACGTAGTGTTCGTTCATCTTATAATATTCAGCAAGCTGACTTTTGGTTAAACCAATTCGCTTATATCCACTCAGATGTTGAACAAACACATCAGCGTTTTGAGAAGAACATTTCGTTAAAATACATTTTAATTCATTAAACAAGCGTTTGGCCAACTCTTCTCTTGAATACGACTGAGAAAATAAATAAGCTTTCACCCATTGAATGGTCTCAGGATCTTGGGTGATTGGCAAAAATCCCTTTTGAAAATACTGTAGATTAGAGATTGTTTGAATGAACAAGGTCAGTCTCGATAAAAATAATTGTGTGCTACTTGCAAATTGCCAACCGCTAAGCTTAGCTGGCAGAGGCCATTCACGTAATTGTTGGTGAAGTGCCTCTTCACCCTTGCTTGTTAGCATATATTTTTGATGGTCCACTTCTTTAATGAATTGATGAGAAGTAAGCTCTTTTACGTATAGAGAAAATGTTTCTTTTTTCAAGTAACTAAATGATTGAAATAAAAAAGACAAGCCAAAGATTTTACCGTCTTGAATTGTTTGCGCTGATTTTTTCCCAGTTACTATATGATAAATCCCGTAAACTGTTCGTTCACCTTTTAGTTGTTGCATACTATATAGCATAACGGTTTGAATATAGTTCACAATCGTCAACTTCCTTTCTCTTTTCATTTTACCAAAACTTTAACAGAAAGCACCTTTTTGTCATTGCACGTATTGAGATGAACGAAAAAAGTGGCACTATAAGTCATGACAAACCCTTGTCTGATAAGCATTATCAATGACTTTTCTATTGAAAAGTTTTAAAAATCGTCTTACAATGGGTAAAGAGAAATTTCACGCTTATGTTGAAAAGAGATTATATAACACGAAATTTTCGAACACTTTACAGGAGGTCTTGTTATGCCAAAATATACAATTGTTGACAAAGATACATGTATTGCATGTGGAGCATGTGGAGCAGCAGCGCCAGATATTTACGATTACGATGATGAAGGAATTGCATTCGTAACATTAGATGATAACCAAGGGATTGTGGAAGTTCCTGACGAATTAGAAGATGATATGATGGATGCATTTGAAGGTTGCCCAACAGATTCAATCCGCGTAGCAGATGAGAAGTTTGACGGCGACTCTAACAAATTTGAATAAAAAACAATAAAAGACCTGTACATCCACGTACAGGTCTTTTTTCTATTTAAACAGCGACTCGCTTTGTAATCCAATATTTCATTTTATTAAATAAAACAACGAAAATTAAGCCAGTAATAATTCCTTTAATCATGTTAAATGGCAGAATGCCCGTTACGACTAGCTGACGTGTTTCCTCACTTGACAGCGCCGGTGACTGTAAGAAAAGCGTATATGCAGGTAAGAACACATAGTAATTTAAAAACGCCATTCCAACTGACATCACTACTGTTCCAACTACTAAACCTGTTGTAATACCTTTTGTATTTTTAAATTTATGAAACATAAGAGAAACCGGTAAGATAAACAATAGCCCTGCTACAAAATTTGCTAATTGGCCTACAGGGACGCCTGTTGCACTTCCTTGAATGAGATAATGCAGCAAATTTTTAATTCCTTCGACAATAAGACCTGCTACAGGACCAAAGATTAATGCAGCAAGCAGCGCCGGTACCTCACTAAAATCAATTTTTAAAAACGGTGGTATACCTGGTATTGGGAAGTTAAGCATCATTAATACATAAGACAAACCGCTTAGCATCCCTAGAATAACAAGCTTTTGTGTTTTCTTGCTATGTTCCATTTTCCTCTCTCCTTCTTGCGATCCATTCTTCCAAGAAGAAAGGTTCATTGCACATGCACTCCATAAAAAAACCTCAACAAATTTGTTGAGGGAAAATGCAGGCACATTCAATAAACGTTCAACACATTTGTTTTTGAACGTTTGAACCTCCACCTTCTCCCATCCAGACTTTACTGTCGGCTTTGGAATCACACCAAATCCTGCTCCACATTTAAAGAGCTCGCGGGCTTAAAACAATTTGTTTATCACCGCCGGTCGGGAATTACACCCTGCCCCGAAGATAGATCAATATTTAATGATGTTCACATTATATGATACCTTGAATTAAAAGTAAATCATTTGATACAAAAAATACTGCAATTCCGATTTCTTTCAGTCATTATTTTTTCATGATGAAAAAACAGCGCAATAACGAAAGATTGTCAGGTATTCTTTCACCGTACTTTCTTACATATAAAACTCCAAAAAGTACGTATTAAAAATATTTTCACAAAAACAAAACCGCTAAAATACCAAGTTTTTCACTAAAAATCCGAATATTAAGTAACAAATTAAAAATGAAAACGTTACCAATTGTGAACTTTTCTACAATCCAATTGACAGAATTTTTTTAACGTGATAAATTATCAGATATTTGAGTTGTGAAAGGGAGATGTTAATACATGTATGAAGTGTTAGTAGCTGATTCAATTAGCAATGAAGGTCTTGCTCCATTATTAGAAGCATCAAATGTTAATTTAACAAGAAAAAAAGTAACGGAAGTTGAAGATTTATTGCATACATACGATGCACTGCTTGTTCGAAGCGCAACGACTGTGACAGAAGACTTGTTAGACAAAATGAAGAATTTAAAGATTGTTGCTCGTGCAGGTGTAGGTGTCGATAACATTGATATTGAAGCATCAACTAAACGAGGCGTTGTTGTCATTAATGCCCCAAATGGAAACACTATTTCTACAGCTGAGCATACTTTTGCCATGATGGCTAGCTTAGTTCGCCATATCCCTCAAGGGAACATTTCCGTTAAGTCTCGCGAATGGAACCGATCAGCTTTTGTTGGTACGGAACTCAATCGCAAGCATTTGGGAATTGTTGGTTTTGGTCGTATCGGCTCTGAACTTGCAAAACGTGCGAAAGCCTTTAACATGACGGTACATGTATATGATCCATTTTTAACAACATCTCGTGCAGAAAAACTAGGAGTTGACCTCTTATCGTTAGATGATTTATTAGCAGTAGCTGATATTATTACTGTTCATACGCCATTAACGAAAGATACAAAAGGTTTATTGAATCGCGAGACGTTAGCCAAAACAAAGAAAGGCGTTTACTTACTAAATTGTGCACGAGGCGGTATTATTGATGAAGAAGCACTTGCACACTATTTAGAGATTGGTCACGTTCAAGGCGCTGCAATTGACGTATTTGAAGTAGAACCACCTACTGATAATCCACTTTTAAACTTTGACCAAGTTATTACAACACCACATTTAGGTGCTTCAACAAAAGAAGCGCAGTTAAATGTAGCAGAAGATGTTGCCTATGACGTGCTACGCTTCTTAGAAGGCAACCCAGTAAGTTCGTCAATTAACTTACCGACGCTTTCAAAAGACGTATTTGAAAAAATCCAGCCGTTTACTAGCTTAACGAAACAGCTTGGTGCCGTTCTATCACAATGCATGAAAGAACCTGTTCAAGATATTTCTGTTACGTACGCAGGAACAGTAGCAGACTTAGAAACAACCTATATTACACGAAGCTTGTTATCTGGATTTTTAACTCATCGTATTGACCGTTCAGTCAACGAAGTAAACGCGTCAATGATTGCCAAAGAAAGAGGCATTACGTTTGGTGAGAAGATTTCTGATAACACTCAAGGCTATGCTAACATTATTGAAGTTGTTGTAAAAGGAGAGTCTCGCACATTCTCTATTACTGGTACGTATATTAAAGATTATGGTCCTCGCGTTATTAACATTGATTCATTCGACATTGATTTTTATCCAGAAGGACATTTATTATATATCCGACACACAGACCAACCAGGTGTTATTGGAAATGTTGGTAAAGCGCTTGGTGACTTAGATATCAACATTGCAACAATGCAGGTAGGACGTAAACAAAAAGGCGGAGAAGCCATTATGATGCTTACGTTCGACCGTCTTATTGAAGACGCAACGATTGAATCATTAAAGCAAGCAAGTGAAATTGTTACAATTCAACGTATTGAACTATAAAATAAAAACAAGAAAGGTCTAGGCCTTTCTTGTTTTTATTTTGTTATCTTTAGATGTTGACCTGGATAAATATCGCTGGTCGTCATATGATTCCTTCCTTTTAAATCGTCTACATTCATTTCATATTTTTGTGCGATTTTAGATAACGTGTCTCCTCTTTTTACAACGTACCCTTCATTCAACTGTCTAAATACAGCAGTCTCTAAATCTTCCCTTACGTAGGCTGATAATTTCCCTTGATCAAGCTTTGCAATCGGGTTAATAGCATTCGTTTTATTAATATTCCATGTTCCCTTATGAACCTCAAAATGCAAATGAGCACCCGATGATCGCCCTGTGTTACCTACTTGTCCAATTGCCTGACGAATAGAAACTCTTTCACCTTCTGTAACATCTCGACTATTCAAGTGTGCATACACCGTTTCATATCCGTTATCTTGCTTAATAAACACAACTTGTCCATATGTATCAGAGTAATAAGACTTTGTAACTCTTCCACTATATACTGCATACACCTGTGTCCCCACAGGCGCTGCAATATCAATACCAAAATGCTTTGCGTTACGAGAGCCAAACACATCTGTAAGCGTTCCTTCTTCAGTCGGCCAGTTCCACTGTGTAGAAGCTTCTGCTTTAGCCATTGTTCCTCCAACAAACAATAGCCCTATACACATCCCCATAATGACTACTACTAATATTCGCCTTACAATATCAAGCATACATGTCCTCCTATGTACTAAGCGTTTCTTGACACATAAATATACTATATGCAGTTTCAAAAATTCTAGACATTTCCAGTAAAAAAGGTTAGAAAATATTTTACTATTTTCTAACCTTTTACTCTTTGGTCTTTAAAACACAAGTAGCATTTATCTTATTAGTAGTGTTTAGGTAGCTTAATAAAAAATGTTGTTCCCTGATTTAAAATGCTGTTTACCACAATGACTCCACGATGTGCTTCTACGATATTTTTTGCAATCGCAAGCCCGAGTCCCGTACCTGATTTCCCTCTTGTTCTTGCCTTATCTGCTTTATAAAATCGCTCAAAAACAAATGGTAAATCTTCTTCTGGTATTCCTACACCTGTATCTTCAACTGAAAGATGAACTTCCGTTTGGTTACTGTTAATACCAAGGGTCACTTTTCCACCTTTAGGGGTATGACGAATCGCATTGTCAATCAAGTTGGTCAATACCTGTTCTATCCGATCTGCATCGATGGTTGCCGGGAGCTGTGTTTGTGAATTGGTTTGGAGTTCCAGCATAACATCCTGCTCTTTGGCAATTCCTTGGAATTTACGAACTACTCGCTCAGCAAGTTCAACCATCTCAATTTCAGCTACGTGAAGCTGAACATGTCCTGCTTCCATTCGAGCTAAATCTAATAGTTCGTTAACAAGTCGCCCCATCCTTAAGGATTCATCGTAAATAACTTGGGTAATTTCTTTTTTCTCTTCTTCCGTGCTAGCAATGTCATCAATAATCGCTTCACTATAACCTTGCAGCATCGAAATAGGTGTGCGTAACTCATGTGAAACATTGGCGATAAAATCTTTTCGGAGCTTATCTAATTTACGCTCTTCTGACATATCACGTAAAACCGCAACGGCTCCGCGAATCTTCGTTTGGTTATAGAGTGGTGACATAAGGATAACCCACGTCTGTCCTTGTATCGTTAGCTCTGCGCTCTGTTCTTTTTCACTTTTAACAACGCTCTCGAACAAACGAACCACTTTTAAAGGAAGCTCTGGAATGGACTGATTATTCATATTTTGCTCATAGTACCATGCTTGTAAAAACTGATCGGCAGGTGGGTTGGTAATTAAAATCGAACCATTTTGACTAAATGTAATAACCCCATCCGCCATACTACTTAATATACTTGAAAGCTGCTCTTTTTCTTGATTTAAAGCATTAAGGTTGAATTTCAACTGCCTTCCCATCTGATTGAAGGCAATTGCTAGTTCGCCAATTTCATCGTGTGTTAAAATTGGCACTTTCGTCTCAAAATTTCCTTTCGTAACCTCAAAAGCTGCCTGCTTCATTTTTCGAAGCGGAGCGGTAATTCGAGTTGATAAGAAAAAAGCAAAAATTGTAGTTAGTACGATGGCAATACCCGCAGCCAAGATAATGAACTTTGTTGTATAGCGTGCAGGCTCTTCAATTTCAGCTAGTGATTGGTATAAATAAACCCCGCCATTCCCTTGACCATCTACAGATAACGGAACGCCTACAATAAACATAAGGGGACTTTCTGAAGTACCTCTATTTTCAGTCATGTACATTTCTTCGTGTACAACTTCACCATGCGTGGTCACTCTTTGAAGATTTTCATCTTCAGAAATGAGCGATATGACAGTGTCACGACTCTCTTCTTCCGGGTGAGTGGAGTTCCAATACTTCTTATCTCCCTGTACAATTAAGATACTGGCTTGGTCAGCTAATTCGCGTGCAATTGAAAGCCCGAGCTCCTGGTCTTTGGTTTCCTTTACGATAGTAGAAATTTTAGCTGCTGTTTTAGTTAGTCGTTTTTCTGCGGCATCTACATGATAATTTTCAAAGAACTGCAGCAATAAAACCGTTAAAATAAATAAAACAAACGTAACCAGTAATAGGATAGTGAACCAGAGTTTACCAACAACACTCCGCCAAAACATCAGCTGTTTCCAACCTCAAATTTATACCCTACACCCCAAACGGTTACAATCATTTTAGCAGCGTCTGGAGAGACGCGATTTAATTTTTCTCGCAAACGTTTGACATGAGTATCTACCGTCCTTAAATCTCCAAAGAAATCATAGTGCCAAACTTCTCTCAGAAGCTGCTCACGGTCGTACACTTTATCCGGTGTTTTTGCTAAGAAGCACAGCAATTCGTACTCTTTTGGCGTTAGGTTGACTTCTTTATCATCAGCAGTCACACGATGTGCATCATTATCGATTGTTAAATGGTCAAACACAATCATATTTTTAACCGAAGGTGTTGGCTCCATAACAGGTGTAGACGAAGATCGTCGTAACAAGGCCTTGACGCGCAGTACAACTTCTCTAGGACTGAAGGGCTTAACAATATAGTCATCCGTTCCAACTTCAAAACCTTGAACACGGTTTACTTCTTCACCCTTCGCTGTTAGCATAATAATCGGTGTTGTTTTTTTCTCACGAATTTGTTTACACACTTCAATTCCATCAATTCCAGGCATCATTAAATCTAAAATAATAAGATCATAATTTATATGTAACGCTTTCTCAATAGCCTCATGGCCATCAGCAGCTTCTTCAATCGTATATCCTTCTTTTTCTAAATACATCTTTAACAAACGACGAATACGATCTTCATCGTCCACAAGTAATAATCTTTGTTCAGTTTGCATATTCTCAACCTCCTATGTTTAGTTTACAAAAAAAACGGGTGAACCGCTACCAATGTCTAATCAACATTGTGACAATCTATGTAACAAATGAACGGGACTTAAAAGGTGTCTCTATTATTTATACTTTTTTATATCATTTTTCATTTATGTCTAATTTCCACATCTGATTGGATTCATTATGACAAAAAAAACTCGCTGTCGCAATGACAGCGAGTTTTTTCTTACGCATATGAGTGTAGGCCTGCAATGACCAAGTTAACCGCAACGAGATTAAACATAATAATAGCAAAGCCACCAACTGCTAGCCATGCTGAACGTTCACCTTGCCAGCCTTTGGCTAAGCGCAGATGTAAAAAGGCTGCGTAAAATAGCCACGTAATTAAAGCCCACACTTCTTTTGGGTCCCACCCCCAGAAGCGTGTCCACGCAATTTGCGCCCATATCATGGCGAAAATTAAAGCACCTAAAGTAAAAACAGGAAACCCAATAGCAACTGAGCGATAGCCTACTTCATCTAATAGTTCACTGTTTACTTGCTTGACTAACGGCTTTAAAGCAGCGCCGATTCGTTTGCGAAGAACAAGACGAAGTAACCAATATAGGACAAAACCACTCATGAGTGACCATAAAACCGTATTTAACTTTTGTGCATTAATAATTGCAGGTACTGAAACCGCTGGCTCTAAACGATCAGTCGTTACTAACTCTCCGTCATGTGGACCAACTAGAGCCGGGAGATGATACACCATTTCAGCCTGCTTTTCATTTTTATCGACCCATGTAAACGTAGCATCATAGTTTGATAAACTAAAAGCTGTTGTCATGATAATAAATCCAACCGTGCTCAGTAAAGAATATAAGATAAACTCTAGCCAAAATGTTTTTTTGGTTGCTTTCGTTTGATCAATACATTTAATAAGATAAATCAGTCCCGCTACAAAGCTGATAGCTAAAATTGCTTCGCCGGCAGCAGCCGTTGTAACGTGAATATGTAACCAGTTTGTTTGAAGCGCTGGTATTAAAGGTGAAATTTCCGTTGGAAACATACTTGCATACGCAATGATTAACAGCGCAATAGGAAGAGCAAATACGCCTAGAATACTTAATTTATAGATAAAGTAAATAATAATAAATGCCCCGACAATCATCATGCCAAAGAAGGTTGTAAATTCAAATAGATTACTAACCGGCGCATGGCCTGAAGCAATCCATCTCGTAATAAAATATCCAACTTGTGCAATGAATCCAACAATCGTTACGCTAATTCCAAATATCGGCCACTTGTTTGCCTTATGCTTTGAATTCTTTTCTCTAATGGCTCCACCAAAGAAAAAAGTAGCGACTAAATAAGCAATGAAAGCTACATAAAGCAAGTTACTACTAACGCTAGCAAAATCCATTCTGTCTCCTCCTATCTCTTGTCTTTATCTACTTGATCATGCAACGGCATAATCTTAGTTTGTTGAACTGCTTGATTTAACTCATTTTTCAAACCATACCAGTTTTTATTTGTGTGAGCGGCTAACCACAGCTCATCTCCAATTCTTTGAATCCACAAACGTCGATGATTCCAATACATTCCTTGAATGACACCGATCATAAAGATCGCACCTCCTAGGCCTAAAATCCAAAGCGTATAATCCTTTCTGACTGTTAACCCTGTTACATTTTTTGTATCTACGCCTGCAAAGGACATCTTATAATCATTTTCACCAAGTGGCTCTAGGTTCTGTTGAATAGCGACAAGTGCTATCTCACCTTTTGGATGCTCAGGTGAAAACATTTTAAACACAAAGGCTGGGTTGTTCGGTACCCGTGTTTTGGTATCTGGGTTTCCATCATCATTCAAATAAAAGTCTGGGAAATAGCTAATTAAATCTACTTTATAGCCATCCTTGAGCGTATATGTTTCCTCGGGATTATATAAATCAACTGTTAATTGGCCAATATTTTCTTCCGTTTCTTTGTTTGTTAAATGAAACGACATGGCGTTGAATTCATTAAGCTTATAATCCACCTGGTAAATGGCATAGCCTTCATGCTTTAAAGGTTCATTTACGCGAATGCTCTTATCCTTTAATTCTTTTAATTCTGGCGTTTGCCCAGGAATACTGTCCCCTTCACGCTCGTATAGAGTCACATCGGCTTGATAGTTCTTTACAATGGCTTGATTGCCCACGCGGTCAATTGCTTGTTGAAAAACTTCTTTTTCCGTCTCTTTATCATACATTTCGACTTTAAACGCATTGTTTTTCAAATAGTATTCCCCATCAGTACCGGGCACTACCTTTGTTTCACCTTCTCGTACCCACAGTACTTCATCAACGTACATGCCAGGTACAAACCGAAGCATAGCACCGATTAAGAAAATAATAAGACCAAAGTGATTGACGTAAGGTCCCCATCTCGAAAACCTTCCTTTTTCAGCCAATATGTTTCCGCTTTCTTCTCGAATTGTATAACGATGCTTTTTCAACTGCTCTTTCATAGCTTCATAGTCTTCATCTGCCCATGACTTCGTGACGCTAAATAAACGCTGCTTTTTCAAGAAATTGGCGTGTTTTTTTACTCTTTGATACTTTAGTGATTTATAAAGTGGAACAACTCGGTCTAAGCTGGCGATGACCAATGATATACCGAGCGATGCAATTAAAAGCATGTACCACCATGAACCATATAAATTGTGAAATCCTAGTTCATAGTAGAGTTTTCCCGTCCATCCGTATTCTTGTTCATAGTATTGAACTGCTGTTGTTCCTGGTGGTATGTACATTTCTTGTGGATAAATCGTTCCTAGAGCTGATGCTGCAAGTGTAAGGATAATAATCCAAACACCTACCTTTACTGAGGAGAAAAAGTTCCATATCTTATCAATGATTGTTTTATTGTATGTTTGTGAGCGCCTTGCACTACCCTCATATCGCATATCAACCAGTTGCTTTGAGGACTCTTCATTCAGCGGCTTCCCACACGCTTCACATAATACGGTTCCTTCTTTGTTTTGATGACCGCATTCACATCGTATTTGTTTCATAGCAAAAACTCCCTACGGCTTAATTAATTCCATGTACTCTTGAATTCGTTGTTCATCTAACCCTCCAATAAACACATCGACAATCTTTCCATTCTTATCAATTAAAAACGTAGTTGGTAACGGGTCTACACCGTATGCATGGAGAACTTGTGAATCCCTGTCCATTAAAATCGGAAAGGATAATCCATAGCGGTTTGCAAACTGCTTAACAGCAACATCTGTTTCATCAACATTTGCAGCCAAAATTTCAACACCTTGGTCTTTATACTTCGCGTATTGTGCTTCCATTACAGGCATTTCTTTTTCACAAGGTTTACACCACGTGCCCCAAAAATTTAAAAAGACGCCTTTTCCTTTGTAATCCGACAGCTTATGTTCATTCCCCTCTAAATCTTGGAGAACAAAGTTAGGAGCCTGGTCACCTACTGAAAATGCTTGCTTGTCAGCTATAAACTGCGTATATAGAGTATAGCCCACAGCAACTAATAAAATAGTTAGAATCGTAGTACGAATAAATAAGCGACGTTTTTTCATCCCAATCGAACTCCTCTAAATCGTTTTCATTATGCGTTTTCTTACAATTATAGCATTTTTTCGCATTAGTAAAGGTAAAAATATTATGAAGGTTATGTGACACAGCAACGCTTTCAACAAAGAATGGACAACTCATTTATTTATAATTTATGCGCTTACATCTTTATTCATAAAAAAGCACGTTTAGCTGATCGAATGATCTACCAGCTAAACGTGCCTTGTTATACTTACTTACCTGTTTGTGCTTTCGTATACAGCTGCTTTACTTCATGAGCCGTTAATTCTCTTGCTTCTCCTGCGTTTAAGCCTCTTAAATCTAAATTTGCATAGCGTTCGCGCTTTAATTTTAAGACAGGATGACCAATCGCTTCAAACATGCGACGCACTTGGCGGTTTTTACCTTCATGAATCGATAGCTCTACGATGGCTGTTTGCTTTCCTTTATCAATAGACAGAACTTTTGCACGCGCAGGCGATGTTTTTCCGTCTTCAAGCATAATACCTCTCTGTAGCTGTCTGATTTTTTCACGCGGTGGAATACCTTTAATTTTTGCCACGTACACCTTATCAATTTCGTACTTTGGATGCGTCAGCAGGTTGGCAAATTCACCATCATTTGTTAAAAGAATTAGCCCCGACGTATCATAATCTAAGCGCCCAATTGGATAGATACGTTCTTCAACGTGAGGGAAAAAGTCCACAACCGTTTTTCGATCTTTATCATCCTTCGCTGCTGAAATAACGCCTCTTGGCTTATATAACATAAAATAGACGGGTTCTTCGCGTTCTAATGGTACACCGTCCACTTCAATTTTATCGTTAGGTCCTACCTTTGTTCCTAGCTCTTTTATTGCTTTTCCGTTCACCGTTACTCGTCCTTGCGTAATAAGCTCTTCAGCTTTACGCCTTGAAGCAACACCCGCATGAGCAATTACTTTTTGTAATCGTTCCATTTATATCTCACCTCTTGTAACATCTTACTTGTTTACTCTCTAATATACAAGCCTGTACAGCAAATAGCTATTAATTTTCTCATGCAAAAAAGAAAGCATGTCAAGCCTGCTTTCTTTTACCTTTATTATGACCCAAAAACAAGAATAACAATTACCACTGATGCGACAATGCCTACTAAATCCGCTAACAAGCCAACCTTTAGAGCATCGCCCATTTTTTTTATGCCTACCGCTCCAAAATAAACGGTTAAAATATAAAATGTAGTATCAGTACTTCCCTGCATAGTAGAAGCTAATCGTCCAATAAAGGAATCCGGCCCATACGTTGCAATTAAATCGGTTGTAATACCCAAAGCGGCAGTTCCTGAAATTGGCTTGATTAAAGCAAGTGGTACTATATCAGCTGGCACGCCAACTGCATCTAAAAATGGCTTCATAAAGTTTAAAAAGAAATCTAAAGCTCCAGATGCTCGAAAGATTGAAATACTTACGAGCATCCCAACGAGATAAGGAATAATAGAAAACGCAATCTGTAGTCCATCCTTCCCGCCTTCTACAAATCGTTCATAAGTTGGGATTTTTTTATATGTTCCATATAAAAGGATACAACCTACAATAAGAGGGATAAACATAATAGAAATTTGATTCAATAAGGTCATCTACGCTCCCCTCCTTTTCTCATACGGCGATGGTAGAAATAACGATCAATGATAATGGCTCCCATTGTAGCAACAACCGTTGCAAGAAGTGTCGTTCCTACAATCTCTGTGGGATTGGCGGAATTATACGTGATACGAATGGCAATAACAGTTGTTGGGATTAATGTTAGACTGGTTGTATTGAGCGCTAGCAAAGTAATCATTGACCTACTCGCTTCATCCTTATTACCATTTAGCTGTTTTAACTGTTCCATTGCTTTAATCCCAAGCGGTGTCGCTGCATTACCAAGCCCAAACATATTAGCCATCATATTAGATAGTATATATCCTAAAGCAGGATGATCTTTTGGAATGTCAGGAAACAACCTCCCAATAATAGGACGAAACAACTTGGCTAATTTCTCCAATAATCCAGCGTGTTGCGCAATGTTCATAATGCCTAGCCAAAATACCAATACACTTATTAAACCGATACTGATGGTAACCGCTTCTCCTGCCCCTTGAAAGATTGCTTTATTAACCGCATCCATCTTTCCATTAATGATCGCAAACACAATTCCAATAACCGTTAGCAACATCCAAATGACATTAACCATCTTATCGTGCTCCCGGATAAATGAAAAATAAGTTCTTTACCTTAGTGAAAAATCCCTCTTCTTTCTTTTGCTCATTATGAAAGTAAATCGGTATATTCCCTATTGACTCACCATCTTGTGTCACCTGTAACTCTCCTACAACGCTTGGAACAGGCTTTCCTTCTTTCCACTCTTTTTGGGGTTTAATTAAAATCGTTTTCAACTTAATGGTTTCTTGCTCATCTTTTGTTAATGGATATATAACATCTCTTTTAATTTCAAGCTTCTTTTTATAAAATGAATCTTCGATGCCTTTCAGCTCTCCTTTTGGAGCCAAGCTTGTCATTTTATAATTATCAAAAGCCTCTTCGTACATAGAAATGTGATCATTCCAATCGCTAGGTGCGTTAATTGTAACAGCAATTAAATCCATTCCATTTTTTGTGGCCGTCGTTACCAGCGTTCGCTTTGCTAACTTTGTATATCCCGTTTTACCACCTGTGCAATATGCATATAAGCTTGTCAGTAATTTATTTTTATTTTTCCACACGCGGTCCCACTTTTCTTCTGGATGAGCGGTTCTGTAAACTTTTGTTCCTGAAATTTCTCGAAACGTTTTATTATTCATTGCGTAGCGCATCAAGATCGCCATGTCATAGGCTGTTGAACGATGATTTTCATGATCATCTAGTCCATGAGGATTTTGAAATGTGGTATTAGTCATTCCAATTTCATTTGCTTTTTGATTCATTAAATAAACAAATCCCTCTTCGCTGCCCCCTACCATTTCAGCAATCGCTACAGCTGCATCGTTTCCAGATCTCATCATAAGTCCATATACCAAGTCTTTGAGCTTAATTTTTTCACCCTCAATTAAGTAAATGGATGACCCTTCTACTCCCACTGCTCGAGAGCTAACCGTTGTTGTTTGATCAATTTTGCCAGATTCAATCGCTAAAATAGCGGTCATAATTTTCGTAATGCTCGCTATGCGGCTAATCGCATCAGCATTTTTCTCATATAAAACTCTTCCAGACTTTTGTTCAATTAAAATTGCACTATGGGCGCTTACACCTGCTGCATATGTAGTAGGAGGTAAACTGCTTAGACCTAAAAATAAAATTATGAAACATATAATGCTTTGCTTTATTTTCCGCATGTCATCCCCGTCCCTTTATCTGTTTGTACAAGTTTATGCACTTGTTTTCATGTTATGAATTATTTACGTAAAGGCATCTTTCAACTTTTATCTTATTTGTAATTTTTTTCTTTTTTTTATTCATAAAAAGAACACGATGTATGCTCATCGTGTTCTTTACCAAGTGAGTTATTCTGTTTCTTGAAACGTCCGAAAAAACAAATCTGCTTCCTGTTCAGCGCCTGCTTCATCTTCTGGAAGCGGTGGCAGTTCGCTCAAGTCTTTTAAGCCGAAATAAGCTAAGAATTCTTTTGTTGTTCCATATAGAATCGCTCGGCCTGCTCCTTCTGCGCGTCCTGCTTCTTTTAAAAGCGCTTTGCCAATCAGCGTTTGAAGCGGCCTTTCAGTTTTCACACCGCGAATTTCTTCAATTTCAGCTCGCGTAATCGGTTGACGATATGCTACAATTGCTAGCGTTTCAAGCGCAGCTTGAGATAGCGATTGTGCAGATGGTGCTTCAATTAATTTTTCCACATACGAAGCATATTCCTGCTTCGTTGCGAATTGAAACTGTCCAGCAATCTCTACTAGCTGAAGACCACGCTTCTCGTCTTCATACTCTTTCATCAGTTTATTTAACTCTATGCTCACTTCGTCTTTTGACACATCAAGAAGTTCTTGCAGCTGTTTAATCGATAGCCCCTCATCTCCCACAACGAATAGTAAACTCTCGATAGCCGCAGAAACATGTTGTTTACTCATCTTTCATCATTCCTTTCTTGATATGCAACGTATAGTTCATCTAAGTTATTGGACTGCTCTACGATGACTTCATTCTTTTTCATTAATTCTAAGATGGCTAAGAACGTTACCACAATATGATTGCGCTCAGGATAAGGAAAAAGCTTATAAAAACTTTGTTTGCCCTTTGTTTTTTGGAGTACCGATACAATTTCCGTCATTCTTTTTTCAATTGGAACGTCTTGACGGGCTACTCTTGCTTGCGCTGGCTTCTGTAACTGTTTTCGCTTCATCAACTTCTGTAAAGCACTCAGCATATCATAAAGCGAAACATCTAAATCTCCGCTATCTTGCTGCGGCGATTTTTCATCACTTATTTGCTGTAAGTTACTAGGGGCCTTTGCGTAAATATGGGTTTGTGTTTCTTCAAGCTTTTGAAGTTCAACGGCAGCTTCTTTAAATTTACGATATTCAATTAACTGCTGCATTAACTGTTCGCGAGGATCTTCTTCTATATCATCCATACTGTCATCTATATCGTCTTCATCATATGTTGGCAGTAACATTTTACTTTTAATTTGAATAAGCGTAGCAGCCATTACTAAATATTCGCTTGCCACATCTAGCTGAAGCTCGTTCATCGTATGTATATACATCATGTATTGTTCGGTAATCGTTGCTACTGGTATGTCATAAATATCAATTTCAAATCGGTTAATAAGATGCAATAAAAGGTCTAGCGGTCCTTCAAAAGCATCTACCTTCACACTATATTCCAATTCTATCCCACCAAAATTATCATTTAGTCATAAGTCGTACTATCATTAGTATAGAGGATTCTAGACACATGTCCAATATAATTTCTAGGAAAGATAGGTCATTCGCCCATACCAAACGTAAAAATGAACATATGATGTCAGGGTAATAGCATTTTGATAACTCGAAGGAGGAATTCTCATGACTCACAAGCATGATTATAACGGAGGATTTTCTTTAATTATTGTATTGTTTATTTTATTAGTAATTATCGGATGCGCTTGCTTACACTTTTAATAAAATGACCCAAATGTGTTCAGTTTAGCTGGACACTTTTTTATGTTACACTGGCATTAGGAGGTTACCAGTTATGTATCCAAAACCGTATATAGATTATCTTGTTTATTTTCATACAAACAGAGATTATTTCGAATGCCATGAAGTACTAGAAGAACATTGGAAAGTCGCTGATCCTAGGCATCGAAATGTTTTATGGGTTGGGCTCATTCAAGTTGCCGTTTCGCTGTATCATCATCGTCGAAGTAACTACGTAGGTGCTGAACGTACGATGAAAAAAGCAATTTCAATTCTTGATGCGCATCATCAAGAGCTATTTCAGATTGGTTTACAGCCAATCGATTTAATCAGCATACTCAACAAACATTTGCGCTTAATACAGGCTTCAAAACCGTATCAAAGCTTAAATATGCCAATTGTAGATGAACACCTTGTTCAGCAATGCCATGCACACCCTTTAGCTCAGACATTCGGGTGGCTTACACCATCTAATTTGCAGGATGAACACCTTATTCACCGTCATAAGCTCCGTGATCGAACAGCTATCATTGCAGAGCGGGCAAAGAAATTACGAAAAAGCAGAGCTTCTCGTAGTTAAGACTACTGCAGCTCTGCTTTTTATTGTTCACTTTGACATTTTTCATAAAACGGTGCAATTAACTCACTAGGCTTAATTTGAGCATTAGAATACATCTGCTGAAGTGCTTTAATCATTTCTTTTCCGATCCCCTGCTGGCGATGAGATGGATTGACACTCACATGTTGAACCTCAACTAAATCTTGATCAATAATTGAAACTCCAACAATACCGATAAAGTCTTCTCCCTGTTTCCATAAATATAGCTGGCGATTTTCGTTTTGCTCATAATCTTTCATCGTTTGCTGAAGTTTTTTTAAATCCTTTTCAGTTGGCACAAACGACAGAAGACCCATAGCAATTTTTTCATGACTTCTTTTATAGCGAATAAGCATAAAATTCTCCCTCGTTCTCAAACTTTCCTACGATGTGTTCGTTAATTCTAATGCTTTTATCATACAAAATTTATGAAATAATAGCAACATCGCTGTAAATTCACATAAAAAGAGCGACATGTAAAGTTGATTTCACAACTTACAAGGCGCTCTATTATCACTCTTTTCAACCTAATGTTGAATTGTTACAGCATGAGAATATTACTCTTCCCACACCTTAACTTCTTTCATCACATCACCGTTACGCATCTTCAATACTGTATCTAACCCTTCTGTTACTTTACCAAACACAGTATGAACACCATTTAAGTGTGGCTGTGGCTCATGTACGATAAAGAATTGACTTCCGCCAGTATCTTTTCCTGCATGAGCCATTGATAATGAACCAGCTTCATGCTTATGAGGATTACCTTCTGTTTCACACTTAATTGTATACCCAGGACCGCCAGCTCCTGTGCCTGTAGGATCTCCACCTTGTGATACAAATCCAGGGATAACGCGGTGGAACGTTACGCCGTTATAAAAACCTTCAGCTGCTAATTTTTCAAAGTTTTCAACTGTTCCAGGCGCTTCATTTTCAAATAAATCAATTAGAATTTTTTCTCCATTTTCCATTAAAATGCTTGCTTTTTTCATGTATAAAACCTCCAAATTATGTATTTCAACACTTATGGTTGTACATAAGTAACTATGCACGCTTTAACAATGTTTCATCTTATTGTACTATAAGTGAATATCTAAATTCAATGAATCACTTTTCTTCAATCAATTAGCGAATTTTTCTTTTTTTGAAACTTTCTTGTTGTCTCTTCGTTTAATAAGTAGCGCGAGATGAAACTATCGCATTATCTAAAATCGTATTATAATAGGATATGGTTAAAGGAGGAAAAAATTATGAAGCCTTATATAAAAATAGCTTTGCTTACTATGAGCTTGATTTTGTTTTTAACAGCGCCAATAAAAAGTCTTGCAGACGCAGCTGTAGGTGACGTCATTGTTACTTTAGGAGAAGATTTAACAATTGCGCAAAAAGAAAAAGTATTAAAAGACCTTGAAGCACCAGATAATGCGCAAACCATTACTGTGTCTAACGCAGAAGAACATGAGTATTTAGGTGACTTTATTCCAAAAGCAACCATCGGCTCTAGAGCGATTTCATCTTCAAGCATTACGCTTACTGCAAAAGATTCAGGCTTAAGCGTAGCCACCCAAAACATTACATCCATTACGGATGATATGTACCTAAACGCGTTAATGACTGCAGGTGTAAAAGACGCTGATATTAAAATTACTGCACCTTTTGAAGTATCAGGTACTGCCGCATTAACCGGAATTATGAAAGCCTATGAAGTACAAACAAATAAAAAAATACCTGAAGAGGTTAAAAAAGCGGCCAACGAAGAGATGGTTCAAACAGCTGAACTTGGTGAAAAAGTAGGAAAAGAAAAAGCAGCTGAATTTATGGCAACAATAAAAGAAGAAATTGCCAAAGAAAATCCACAAACAAAAGATGATTTGCGTGCTTTAATCGAGCGTGTAGCCAATGATTTAGGCATTAGCCTAACAGACTCTGAGCTGAACACACTCGTTGACTTTTTCAATCGTTTAAAAGACTTAGATATTGATTGGAATCAAGTTAAAGATCAATTATCAGCTACTAAAGAGAAAGTCACAACATTTTTGCAGTCTGAAGAAGGACAGTCATTCCTTGATAAACTAAAAAACTTCTTTATTAGTATCATTGATGCTATTAAAGCTTTATTCTCATAAAAAAACGGTTGCCTCTAAGGCAACCGTTTTTTTACTTTTTTAACGCAACGTTATACTTTAAATCATTTTTAATAATATCTTCATATGTTTCACGTTGTACAACTAACTGAGCATCTCCATCTTCAACAAACACGACCGCTGGTTTAGGCAAACGGTTATACTGACTCGCCATTGAATAACCATATGCACCTGTACAGAACATCGCTAGAATATCACCTGGACGTGCTGTTGGCAACGACAAGTCCCACATTAGCATGTCTCCAGATTCACAGCATTTCCCAGCAATCGATACAAGTTCATCTTTCACATCATTCATTCGATTCGCAAGAGCAGCTTCATACTTTGCTTGATATAATGCAGGACGGATATTATCATTCATCCCCCCATCAATCGCAACATATTCACGAATATTCGGGACATGTTTGCGTGAACCAACAGAGTAAAGTGTTGTACCTGCATCTCCTACGAGTGAACGGCCAGGTTCAATCCAAATTTCAGGAATTGGAACATCTAGTTGAGCTGATTGCTTTTTAACTTCTTCAATAATCACTTCTACATATTCGGAAACAGGAATAGGCTGATCTTCCTCTGTGTAGCGAATTCCGAACCCTCCCCCAAGATTAAGTACTTCCGGTACATAGCCAATTGTTTCCTTCCACTCTTTCATTTTTGAAAAAAGCTTCTGAGTCGCCATGACAAATCCTGTTGTTTCAAAGATTTGTGAACCAATATGGCAGTGAATTCCTAACAGGTTAATTCCACTGGTTTCCATCACAGCTTTAATTGCTTCATCAGCTTGACCATTTTGCAAATCAAAACCAAACTTTGAATCTTCTTGTCCTGTGAGAATGTAGTCATGAGTATGAGCTTCAATACCTGGTGTTAAGCGCAATAATACAGGCATCGTTTTGCGATACTGTTCTGTTAGTTCTTGTAACAGCGCAATCTCATAAAAGTTATCTACAACAATGCACCCAATATCTTCTTTAATAGCCATCTCTAACTCAGCTCGGCTTTTATTGTTTCCATGAAAATGAATCCGTTCTTTAGGAAAATTAGCCGCCAGCGCCGTATAAAGCTCTCCTCCAGATACAACATCTAAGGACAGGCCTTCTTGGTCTACCACTTGTACCATCGCAACGGTCGAGAAGGCTTTACTTGCATATGCTACCTGTGCTTTTATATTGTGTTTTTCAAACGTTTCTTTAAACCCTCTAGCACGTTGACGAATTAAAGCGACATCATATACGTAAAGAGGCGTTCCAAACTCTTTACCAAGCTTAACCGCGTCTACACCACCGATTTCAAGATGACCTTGTTCATTAATGCGACTTGTACCATGTAAAAACATCCTTCTACCCCGTTCCTTTATATATTGTAAAAAAGACAGCTGACAGCATAAAGAGCTGCTAACTGTCTAAAAATTTATTATTTTACATAATTAAAACAAATCTATCACATTTTTTTACAGGTTTCAACTACATATTGCTAAATAAACAAGAGATGGCTACCAGATTTACGACTCTGCTGGCTGACGATCTTTATCTTGTGGGTGTACAATGCTAGGTCTGGATTTCGCAGACGGTACCGCTGGGCGAATAATAATCTGAAGCAGCGCGTTAGGATTAAATGGCATAAACGGCCATAGATAAGGCGTGTTCAACGACTTTAAGCTCACGAGATGGATTAAATACAGCGTAGACACAATAACAAATCCAGGCGTGTGAAAAGCAGCTACACCTATTAAGAGCATTAAACGAATCATTTTATTCGCAATGGCCAATTCATAACTCGGAGTAGCAAATGTACCAATTGCTGCTACCGCTACGTATAAGATTACCTCAGGTACAAAAAGTCCTACATCAATGGCAATCTGCCCAATGAGAGCAGCGGCGATTAAGCCCATGGCGGTAGCTAGAGCAGTTGGTGTATGAATGGCGGCCATCCTTAAGAATTCGACGCCTAAGTCAGCTAAGAAGATTTGAATAACAGTTGGAATATTCGTTTGCTCATTTGGTCCTATAAACTGAAGTGCCGGCGGCAAAAGCTGTGGTTCTAGAACAAATAATAGCCATAGTGGTAATAAAAATACAGATGCTAAAATCCCTAATAACCTTACCCACCTAATAAACGTCCCAACAGCAGGAGATTGCCTATATTCTTCTGCATGTTGTAAATGATGAAAAAACGTAGTTGGCGTAATAATGACACTTGGTGATGTATCTGTAATTAAAATAACGTGCCCTTCTAATAAATGCGTAGCAGCCGTATCTGGTCTTTCCGTATAGCGAACCATAGGAAACGGATTAAAACCTTGTTTGACCATATACTCTTCTAGCGATTTATCTGCCATCGGTAGACCGTCTACTTTGATAGAAGTAAGCTCTTTTTTTATAATTTCCACAAGTCCAGGATCTGCAATTTCATCTATGTACCCAATTGCTACGTCCAGTTTGGAACGTTCACCTACTTTAAAGATTTCAAAGCGTAGTCTTCCATCTCGAATTCGACGACGAGTTAGTGCTGTATTGATAATAATATTTTCTGTATATCCATCGCGCGCACCGCGAATAACTTTTTCTGTATCTGGTTCTTCTGGCGAACGCCCTGGATACATCCTTACATCAACTTCAAAGCCTACTTCTTCTCCATCAATAAGTACAAAAATGAGACCTGATAAAATGGTATCCATTCCTTCATCCAGTGTTCTTAGAGGCTTAACCTGTTGATGAATTAAACGGTTTTCAATAATATCTTTTAATTTTGCCTGCTCAACTTCATTATCATTAATTTGAACAAGTACTTTGGTAATTTCAATGATAAATGCACTATCACATAGGCCTGTTACGTAGTATACATGCACTTCTCGACCTAGGATAAGAAGTTTACGAACACCTACATCAAAGCTTGTAATCATACTAGCGTTTTCTTTGTACCATTCATCATTTTGTTGAATCTTTGGGAAAATCTTTGTTTTATTTTCCACTTTGTTGCTCACGGAAGCCACTCCTTTCTAAAATCAGTTGTACAGCTTGCTCTGTAATTGGACAACCAGCTTTTACATCATCCATGCGTGCCATTTTACCAATGTCTCCAATTCCGACAACCAGCGGAACATCGAGCTCATCTAAACAGTACACCGTGTCACCATTTATTCGCCCAACCTCCAACTCTTGAATACCACTTTTATCCACACCATAATGCGTTAGTTCACCAAAGCGGTCGATTGTAACATCTACTTTGGACCATTCACTTTGATGGGTTCTAGAAGCTACCGCAATAACACCTAATACATCCATTTGTTTATTTGTCGCTACATACTTAAGCGCTTGTTCTCCAGCACCTTCGCCAACAAAGCCGCTGTCATCGAACATAACAAATACAGGATCATACGGTGCTTCTAAAATCATGCCAACAATTTCTTTACCCGTTAGAGTCGTTGGATTTCCGTAGGACTTTGAAATACATCTGCCGCCCACTTTTTTCGCAATGTACTCAATGTTTTTTCGTGCGTATTCATCTCCATCTGTAATTAAAATAACTTGCCTTTTTTTCATATCACACCTCTTATCCTTTTGGTTTAAAGATTAGCGCGATGATAAAAGCAAATAAAATAGCTGCTGAAATACCTGCCGACGTTAGCTCAAACATACCGATACCAATTCCAATAAACCCATGTTCATCTGCTTGATGCATAGCTCCGTGTAATAGCGAGTGTCCAAAGCTTGTAATTGGAACTGTGGCGCCTGCTCCAGCAAATTCGATAAATTTATCATAAATCCCAAATCCATCTAAGATTGCTCCAATTACTACAAAGGAACTCATAACGTGAGCAGGGGTAAGCTTGGCAAAATCAAGCAACAGCTGACCGATTACACAGATTGCTCCTCCTACCACAAAAGCAATAACATAATCCACAATTATCCCTCCTCAACATGTTCCATTACAACACCGTGTGCAATGGTTGGTATTGATTCTTTTTGCTGCGTCATCGTTGGGCTAAGCAGTGCTCCCGTTGCAACAACAAAGATTCGTTTTAAGTTTCCTGACTTTAATTCATTAAGCAGATGTCCATATGTGACAACAGCAGAGCAACCGCATCCACTTCCACCAGCAAATACGTTTTGGTTCGGACGATAAACCATCAAGCCGCAATCATTATGATTCTCTGAAACGTCATACCCTTCATCTTTTAATAACTGTTTCAAAATTGGGCTACCGACGCCTGATAAATCTCCAGTAACGATCAAATCGTAGTGATCCGGAGAAATCTGTAAATCTTCAAAATGTTTTTGAATCGTATCCGCAGCCGCTGGAGCCATAGCTGAACCCATATCAAAAGGGTTTTTAATTCCATAATCCATTACTCGTCCTACAGTAGCAGACGTCAAGCGAACAGGACTCTTTTGTCTAGAAACAAGTGCACTTCCTGCTCCCGTAATTGTTGCAGTTGCAGTGTCTGGTTTTTGCCCTCCGTATTCAGTCGGGTACCGAAACTGCCTCTCTGCCGTTGCATTATGGCTGCTGGCAGACGCTATAATACGGTTGGCGAACCCTGCATCTACAAGCGCTGCTCCCGTTGCTAACGTTTCCATTGAAGTAGAGCAAGCTCCAAACATACAAAGAAAAGGAATTTGGTGATCTCTTGCGACAAAATTGGCCGTTACGTTTTGATTTAAAAGATCACCAGCTAAAAATAAATCTACGTCTTCATACGATAAATTCATCTTCCCCAAACATGAGTCGATGGATTCGCGCATAAGCTTACGCTCAGCTAACTCCCAATTTGCTTCTTCACAGTGCAGATCTTTATGCGTGATATCAAAGGTACTTCCTAATGGACCGTCAGCTTCTTTGGGTCCAACAGCTGTACCAGCTGCGTTAATATAAACAAGATTTTCATATACCCATGTTTGTTTTCCAGCCTTTCTCATTTACTTTCTCTCCTTTATCTAAAAAAATGTTTTAAATATATATCGAATCATTCCGACGATATAAGCAGCCACAACGCCAAAAACGATGACGTTTCCAGCTAGCTTAAACATATTTGTTGCAACTCCTAAAACAAGCCCTTCACTTCTATGTTCTAGAGCTGCACTTGTCATTGAATTCGCAAACCCAGTAATGGGTACGGCAGACCCGGCACCTGCAAATTGACCGATTCGATCGTATACACCGATACCTGTTAAGATTGCTGAAATTAAAACAAGCGTTGCGGCTGTTGGATTTCCTGCTGTTTTTGTCGTGAAATCAAAAAATGTGATATAAAAGTTTTGTATAGCTTGCCCAAACCCACATATCAACCCTCCAACGATAAAAGCTTTGAGACAATTCAACACATAAGGAGGCTTTGGTTGAAATGATTTTATATTCTCTTGATAGTTATCTTTTAGCTTTTGATTACCTGCCACTTAGTATCCACTCCTTTTTATTGATTAACAAAATAAACCCAGTGAAAAAGCGATCCAAAAACCTTCCCCAGTACAATGGCCATTAGTAATAGAATAAGCTTCCCATCCATTCCTATTCTTTTTGTTAAGATAGGCAATACATTCAGCATCTCAGTTAGAGCAGCTGCTAGCATGCCAAAGAAAATTCCACTCGCTAACCCAATAATGCCAATAAACAGTGAAGGAACGCTCCATGTATACTGATGTAAACTACACCAACCACCAGCTACTGCTCCCCCAACAACAGCCCACTCATAAAATTGAATATATTTCATTGTTTTCGTAAGCTGCATCAACCTTGGAATAATGCCTAGCACTGTTAAAAAAGCCACAAATCCTCCACCTACAGCTAGCCCACTAGCAAACCCTACAATTATCGTAAATACGATGTTAGCGATCATCTAAATTCTTCATACTTTCTTTGTTCTCATTCATAATGACATACTGATCTAAATCCTGTTGATAATTGAACATTTCAACTTCTAAAGGGCTAGGTTCTTCATTAATTCGCTTGCGAAACACGTGGTTAAAAAAGAGAATCATGCCTAAACCAAGGCCAAATGAATAGGGGATTTGAATGACTAAAGGCTGCTTATCCTTTATTCCTGTGAGCATATAAAACAGTTTTTGATGCACTTGCTGCATGCTAACATCTTCATGAAAATTCATGACGGCCATGGCCGCACCAATAAACAATAGAAACCAGACAGCTATAAATGCGATAAAAGACGATTGTTTTTTTTTATAAACAACTTCAACAATCGTTTGAGCAGGACCAATTGTTTGAACATCAAGGTGAGGACAAGCCTTCTTTATTAATGCAATTACTTTCATTAAATCAATGATGATAATGTTACGATCACTCTTTTTCACCTTATACACGCTGAGCTGAGCAAGTTCTTTCTCAATTGATTCTTCACTTATCAAGAGAGCTAGCTGTCCAAGGTTGACCACTGCATTTGGTTCGACCTGCACACGATGTCTCATTTTGATATATAAAGTATTATCCATTTACATCACACCTACAATTCGTTATCCTCCTTGTACGTGTAGTATGTATTCACTTAAATTTTCTAATTCAAAGTTTCACAACAGACCATTAATTACCAAAAAAAGAGCAGCAGGTTATAGATAACCTGCCGCTCTTTATTCATTCATTTGACTCTTCATTTGCTTTAAAATTTTCTTTTCAAGCCTTGATACCTGCACCTGAGAAATCCCCAATCGAGACGCAACCTCTGATTGAGTTTGATCTTTGTAATAACGCAAATATACAATGAGCTTTTCACGTTCCTCTAACTCTTCAATAGCTTCTTTTAATGCAATTTTATCAAACCATTTTGCTTCACTATGGTCAGCAATTTGATCAAGAAGCGTAATTGGGTCACCATCGTTTTCATAAACGGTTTCATGTATAGAAGACGGTGCTCGATTTGCTTCTTGCGCCATAACCACTTCTTCAGGTGTAAAATCCAAGTGTTCAGCAACCTCTGCCACAGTGGGAACCCGTCCAAGCATTTTTGATAATTCATCTTTGGCTTTTCGGATTTTATTGCTCATTTCTTTTAATGAACGGCTTACTTTCACCGTTCCATCGTCTCGAATAAAACGTTGTATTTCACCAATAATCATTGGAACTGCATAGGTTGAAAATTTCACATCATAGGATAAATCGAACTTGTCGACTGACTTGAGCAAGCCAATACAGCCAATCTGAAACAAATCATCAGGCTCATATCCTCGATTAATAAATCGCTGTACAACTGACCAAACCAACCTCATATTTTTCTGAACGATTGTATCCCTAGCATTCTGATCACCTTGTTGACTGCGCTTGATGAGGTCTTTCACTTCATGATCTTTTAAATACGGCTCATTTTTTTCCTTTTTGACCTCCACATCCATCGGCAAGTCTCCTTAATTACATAGCGCTTTACTATTTGTTAATTGTTTTTTTAAGTAGACAGTTGTTCCCGCTAAAGGCGCAGATACGACGTTAATTTCATCCATGAAGTTCTCCATGATTGTAAAACCCATTCCAGAACGCTCAAGTTCAGGTTTTGTTGTGTAAAGAGGCTGCGTAGCTTCATTAACATCATCAATTCCCACACCGTCGTCCTTAATAATAAGTTCAACCATTCCATTATCATGAAGCGTAACGTCAATGTGTACAATACCTTCTGCGTTATTGTTATAACCATGAATAATGGCGTTCGTTACGGCTTCTGACACAACTGTTTTAATTTCCGTTAACTCATCCATTGTAGGGTCAAGCTGCGTGATAAAAGCAGCCACCGTAACCCGTGCAAATGATTCATTTTGACTAAGAGCTGAGAATTGAAGGTGCATTTCGTTTTTCATCATGCCACCCCCAACTTCTGCAGCGCGTTTTGTTCACTTGGCTCAAAGCGAATAATTTTAAATAACCCAGACATATTGAAGAGGCGTTCAACCGGTGGAGAGATTGCACATACAACCATTTCTCCTCCGTTGTTTCGAACCTGCTTGTACCTTCCTAAAATAACCCCGAGACCTGAGCTATCCATAAACGTTAATTTCTCAAGGTTTAAAATTAAGTGCTGAATCGCATTTTGTTCTAACTCTTGTGTAATGCGGGTTCTTAAATGCTCTGCAGCATGATGATCTAACTCTCCACCCAATCGCACTAACAGCACATCCTGTTTTAATTCAAGTTCTATAGAAAGACTCACTATACAAACCTCCTATCAGTCGTATAGTCAATCTTTCGCTATAGCGAAGACGTATTCCTTCTGAGTGACAAAACTAGTAGCATTTCGTCAATGTTAGTCGTTTTTTTTAAGATGTTTGTGAAAATAGTGAAAATGTACGCTTAAATAGCTGCCAATACGAGGCAATTTCAACGTCTTCTTCCGCAACAAGTGGAGATTTACTCATAACTTTACCATCTTTCTTGATGGTAATAGTGCCGATTTCATCACCTTTTTTTACAGGGGCATTCAAATTTTCATCAAGTTTGACTTCTGTCTTCATGTCCTTAGCTGTTGTTCCTTTTTTCGCAAGAGCAGATAATGGCTCTGATGTTACGGCATTTACGTACTTTTGCTCTCCTTTATTAACTTCTACCTTTTTAATTGGTGCGTCCTTTTTATATAAAGGAGTTGTTGTATACTGACTAAACGCATAATCTAACATTTTTGTTACTTCATTATTTCGCTCTTTAGGCGTATTCGCTCCAAATACAACTGCAATGACACGCATATTTCCCTTTTTAGCAGTAGCCGTTAAGCAGTATTTGGCTTGCCCTGTGAACCCTGTTTTCAAACCGTCAACACCCGGATAGAATTTCACCAAGCGATTTGTGTTAACGAGCCAGAATTTCTTATCAGTATCTTCCCTTAAGTAATCTTCATATTTACTTGTATAATTAATAATATCTTCATATTTCAATAGTTCTTTTCCCATCATTGCCATGTCATGGGCAGTACTATAATGATCGTCAACAGGCAGTCCTGTTGGGTTTTGAAACTTTGTATGTTTTAAGCCAATTTCTTTAGCTTTCTTGTTCATCATTTCAACAAACTTATCCTCTGAACCAGCTAAGTGCTCAGCCATCGCCATTGATGCATCATTTCCAGACCCAATTGCAATTCCCTTTAATAATTCATTAACGGTCATCTCTTCACCAGGCTCTAAGAAGATTTGTGAACCTCCCATAGAAGCTGCATATTCACTTGCTCTAACTTTATCTTTGAACGTAATTTTACCTTCATCAAGCGCTTCCATAATTAAAATCATTGTCATAATTTTAGTCATGCTTGCAGGTGGGAGGGGTTGATCACTATTTTTTTCATATAAAACCTTCCCTGTATCTCGTTCAATTAAAATTGCCGATTTAGCTTGTGCCGCTAACTCCGTAGACTTTTTTTCACTCGCTAAAACAGGCTGTGTCATAAGTGAGAATAAAAAGATGACAACGAGTAGTTTCATAATATTACACTTCATCTACACAAACCTCCATTCTTTATACAAACCTATTTTTTCCACCGTTGTAAGACTTTATACTCCGCTCCAAAATAAAAAAGCACTGAGAGTTACCTCAATGCTTTTTCAATCATTTATTTAGGAATTGTATCGTATACAAGTGGAGGTGCCTCGACCGCTTCTTCACTTAGCTTGATGCTTTCATAAATTCTTTCTTTTACTTTGGCAATATCTTCTGTGTTGCTATGAATCGTTACAAGTGATTCTCCAGCCTTCACGTAGTCTCCGATTTTCTTTTGAAGAACCAGTCCTACTGCCAAATCGATTTCCGATTCTTTTGTTGCTCTACCAGCGCCTAGCCACATGGCAGCTGTCCCAATAGAATCAGCAATAATTTCCGATACATAGCCATCCGTTTTTGCTTCAACTTCCACGATATGTTTCGCCTGTGGTAATTTTGTTGGATCATCTACAAGAGAGCCGTCTCCACCTTGTGACTCTAAAAAAACTTTAAACGCTTCAAGCGCTTTTCCATTAGCTATTACTTCTTCTAGTTTTTGGCGTGCTTCTGTTAGCGATTCTGCTTTTTCAGCTAATAGTACCATGTAACTTCCTAATGTTAAACACAGCTCTTCTAAATCTTTTGGTCCTTTTCCTTGTAGAGTATCGATTGCTTCTTTTACTTCAAGTGCATTTCCAATTGCATAGCCAAGCGGTTGGCTCATATCTGAAATGACAGCCATTGTATTACGCCCTACGTTATTACCGATATTCACCATCGCTTGAGCCAATTCTTTTGCTTCATCCAAGCTCTTCATAAAAGCACCAGCACCTGTTTTTACATCCAACACGATTGCATCTGCCCCCGCAGCAATTTTCTTACTCATAATTGAACTTGCGATAAGAGGAATGCTGTTAACGGTTGCAGTTACATCACGAAGCGCGTACAGCTTCTTGTCAGCTGGCGTTAAATTTCCTGTTTGACCAACTACAGCCACTTTGTTTTTATTAACCAAATCAATAAATTCTTGCTTACTAATTTCTACATCAAAGCCTGAGATAGCTTCTAGCTTATCAATTGTCCCACCTGTATGTCCTAAGCCACGTCCCGACATTTTCGCTACCGGTACACCTACAGCTGCCACTAAAGGCGCCAGAACAAGAGTTGTTGTATCTCCTACTCCCCCTGTACTATGTTTATCAACTTTAATACCTTCAATTGCTGATAAATCAATGACATCACCGGAGTCCACCATTGACATTGTTAAATCTGCACGCTCTTGCTCTGTCATCCCGTTAAAGAAAATAGCCATAGAAAGAGCACTCATTTGATAATCGGGAATGTCTCCATCTGTAAAACCTTTAACGATAAACTGAATCTCTTCTGTTGTAAGTTCTTTGCGATCACGCTTTTTTTCAATTAAATCTACCATTCTCATGTTCGTAAGTCCCCTTTAAAATAGTTTTTTGAAAACGGATTCACCATTAGGTAAAAAGCAGCTGTCACATGATATGTAACAGCTACTCCCTTTTTATGAGTGTTGTGGAATTTGTTTTACAACTTCTTTTACTAGTGCTAGGAACTGTTTTTTTACTTTTTCTGTTGTTTCAATTACTTCATCATGGTGAAGGGGCTGATCTAAAACTCCCGCAGCCATATTTGAAATACATGAAATACCCAGGACGCGCAAGCCTGCATGACGAGCAACAATTACTTCCGGCACAGTTGACATCCCCACTGCGTCTCCGCCTACAACGCGTAGCATACGAACTTCAGCTGGCGTTTCGTACGTAGGACCAGTATTTCCTACATATACACCCTCTTGAACAGCAATATTTAGCTCACTAGCTACGTCTTTTGCTAATGCACGTAGCTTTGGACAATAGGCTGTTGACATATCTGGAAAACGAACGCCTAGTTCACTGTCATTTGGTCCAATTAAAGGATTTGTTCCAAAGTTGTTAATATGATCTGAGATAAGCATTAAGTCTCCAGGATTATAGGATTCATTTATGCCTCCCGCTGCGTTCGTCACAATAATTGTTTCAATTCCAAGCTCTTTCATAACGCGCACTGGAAATGTTACTTTTTCTAAAGAGTATCCTTCGTAAAAGTGAAAGCGCCCTTGCATTGCAATGACAGGTACATCTTGAATTGTACCAATTACAAGCTGACCCGCATGACCTTCAACTGTTGATACAGGAAACTCGGGAATATCATTATATGGAATTTTTACAGCATCCTGAACCTCATCAGCTAATACGCCTAAACCTGATCCTAAAATCAATCCAATTGTTGGTTGAATTGTCGTTTTACCTTGAATATATGTTGCTGCTGTATGAATTACATCTCGCTTCATCTTTTTCCCCACTCTCTTAATTTAGTTCACGTAAAAAACTTTTTCCAAACTGTGGCATCTTCACACCAAAGTTCTCAGCTACCGTCGCTCCAATGTCAGCAAACGTTGAGCGCACGTCAATCTCTTTACCAATTTTCATACTTGGGCTATAGGCTAACATTGGAACATATTCACGCGTATGATCTGTACCATGATGAACTGGGTCATTTCCGTGGTCTGCTGTAATGATTAGTAAATCATCATCGTTTAATAACGGGAATACCTCTGCTAAACGATCATCGAATTCTTCAAGAGCTTTTCCATATCCTTCTGGATCACGACGATGACCAAACAACGCATCAAAATCAACTAAGTTTAAGAAACTTAATCCGTTAAAGTCCATTTTTAATGTGTCGATTAGCTTATCCATTCCATCCATGTTTGACTTTGTACGAAGTGATTTTGTCACACCTTCACCATCATAGATATCAGAGATTTTCCCAATAGCAATAACATCAAAATTGCTATCTTTTAATTCGTTCATGACTGTGCGTCCAAACGGCTTTAGTGCATAATCATGTCGATTTGCTGTACGTGTAAAGTTCCCCGCCTCTCCAAGGAATGGACGAGCAATAATACGCCCAATCATATATGGGTCGTCTAGCGTAATTTTGCGAGCATACTCACAGATTTCATATAGTTCTTCAAGCGGCACCACTTCTTCATGAGCTGCAATCTGTAGCACTGAATCTGCTGAAGTATAGACAATTAACGCACCTGTTTTCACATGCTCTTCTCCAAGCTCATCTAAAATTTCTGTTCCTGACGCAGGCTTGTTACCAATAATTTTACGTCCTGTCTTATCCTCTAGCTTTTTAATAAGCTCATCTGGAAATCCATCTGGAAACACGTTAAATGGTGTATCGATATTAAGCCCCATAATCTCCCAATGACCCGTCATTGTATCTTTACCCGCTGAAGCTTCCTGCATCTTTGTGTAAACTGCTAACGGCTGTTCTGCTTTTTCAATTCCTTTAATTGGACGGATATTACTTAGGCCAAGCTTGCTCATGTTCGGCATATCCAAGCCGTTGCAACGCTCTGCAATATGCCCTAGTGTATCTGCTCCCAAGTCATTGTACTTTTCCGCGTCTGGTGATTCACCAATTCCTACAGAGTCCATCACAACTAGAAATACGCGTTTGTATGTAGATGATAACATCTTCATTCCTCCATCTTTGTTGTAAAATTCACTTCACTCATGAAGCTATAATAAACAATACTGTAATCGTATAGTTTCCAATATATTATAAAATTCCCTTTAAGGAAAAGTTTAACCATAATCTTTATTGGTCGGAAGTCTGACCTCTATAGTATAAAAGGTTTTTTCTTATTTGTACATAGAAAATGAAAGTGTTTTCATTTAAAGAACGACATTGCTATAAAACAATGCCGTTAACCTTTTACCTTTAAGCACGCGGATGGAATTGATTATAGACATCTTTCAAGCGTGTTTTTGTTACGTGCGTATAAATTTGAGTCGTCGAAATATCTGCATGCCCCAACATTTCCTGAACTGCTCGTAGATCCGCCCCATTTTCAAGCAAGTGTGTAGCAAAAGAATGTCGCAAAGTATGAGGCGTTAATTCCTTTTCAATACGCGCATCTTTCGCTAATCCTTTTAAAATCTTCCAGAACCCCTGCCTTGTTAGTCGCTTCCCGTGATGATTCACAAACAAAGCGTGTTCTCCTTGCTGCTTTTTCGTTAAAATTGGACGAGCTTGTGCCAGGTATGCTTCGATTGCTTCCGTTGCCATTCGCCCAAGTGGAACAATTCGCTCCTTACTACCTTTTCCAAAGCAACGAACAAAGCCCATTGTTAAATGTGCATCTTCTATGTTTAAATTCACAAGCTCTGACACACGCATTCCCGTTGCGTAGAGAAGCTCAAGCATCGCTTTATCTCGCAATCCAAATGGCGTAGACGTATCAAAGACTGACAGAAGTGCTTCTACTTCCTCTGCATTTAATACTTTCGGTAGTTTTCGTTCAAGCTGCGGTGTTTCAATATGAACGGATGGATCTTGTTCAGTCACTTTCTCGCGAAGTAAAAATTGGTGAAACGAACGAATCGATGCGATATGTCTAGCAATTGTTTTGGATGATTTTTGCTGATCTGTTAAATGCTTAAGAAAACTCACAATATGTGCTCTTGTCACAGCATTTAGATGATTTAACTGCTCAACATGTTCTAAATACTGACTATATTTCTTTAAATCCCGCTCATACGAATCGATTGTGTTTTTAGCTAAACCTCTTTCTACTATTAAATAGTGAATAAAATCTTGAACTTGATCCTTCAATTGCCTCTACTCCCCGTTTTGATAAAACATAAATAATCTTTCAATCCACGTTTGATCTTCATATACGTTCATTTGCATTACTTTCACTGCGGAGCCGCTCGGCTCATCATAACGTTTATAATCTTGATATTCTCCTGACACCCATACCATACCAAAATAAAACAATAGTGTGCAGCCTGTAAATAAAATAAACACCTTACAGCTATTATATACTAGCTCAACCCATGATTTCATTAGACATATCCTCCAATTTTCAACACTATTAAAAGATATGCCAATCTGGACATGTTTTATACCTACTTTACCTTGCCTAATTCAAAGCTAACTTATGTTAATAACTTACAAATATATTAAAATACATTTATATTGCTGAAGGAGGTAAAAAAGCTGACTACCACTATGCTATTACTGATTGCTTTAATATCAACCGGAATATGGTATGAAGTATCTCGCGAAACGATGAAATCCTCTAAAGAAATAAATAACTACAAGCTTATTACGCTACTATCTGCGGGTACTCTACTAGCAATACCATTAACGATTTCACTTTTTTACAATCTTCCATTCCATTAACTCCGTATGACTAAGCTACGCGTTCGTAAATACAGCGCCGAGCTTAGTCATTTTCATAAAAAAACAAAAACCTTCTCCCAAAAGGAAAAGGCTTATTTCACTCGTCTTTGTTTTCATCTTCACCTTGACAACGATGACAAATGCCATGAAACGTCAAGCGATGATCTTTAATTTTAAAGCGCCACTGCTTTTCAACAATCTCTTCTACATCTTCAAGCAAGTCTTCTTGAATTTCGTCCACTGATCCACATTCGATACAAACTAAGTGGTGATGAAAGTGTGCAGCTCCTTCTTGACGAAGGTCATAGCGAGACACGCCATCACCAAAGTTTATCTTATCAACAATTTTTAATTCTGTTAGTAATTCTAAAGTTCGATAAACAGTTGCTAAACCAATTTCCGGAGACTTTTCCTTGACGAGGAGATACACATCTTCGGCACTCAAATGATCCTCTTCGTGTTCAAGGAGTACTCTTACAGTCGCCTCACGTTGAGGTGTCAATTTGTAGCTTGCTGAGTGCAACTGTTGCTTTATTCGCTCAACTCGATTTTCCATAACATTCCCTCCCTCGCCATTCACTCATTTATTATATCAAATGTCGAAGGGGTGTCAAAATAAAATTATTATAACGTAAATAAAAGAATGTTTTTAAAATAAGAATAACTATTATTTATTCACTAAGCTCATCATTGTTTTCATTAATGTAGGAGAAACATAGCCTTCAATTAAGGATGCACATGCAATTAAAACAAATACTCCTACTAAAATACCGCTGTAACGAAAGAACGAAGCAGCAACCTGTTCCTTTGCTCCCTTAAAGAACTGCTGACGAATAAGCTTTAACGAAAACGCCACGGAAGCTGTTGTTAAGATTAAAAACGCAGGTATTAAGAAAATGTTTTGTGGCATTACCGACACAAAAGATAACGCAAAGCCGGAAAGTCCCATGCGATTTACTAAAAAGCCAACCGTAAATCCGATCACCATTCCTTTAATAAAAAGTAAGATTAACACGACTGGTAAGCCAATGATAGCTATACCCAAAATCCAAATAAGCCCGAGGTATTTTACGTTATGAAAGAAGCTTTGCTGAAACATTTCGGTACTCGTGGCCACTTCTCCAGTTTTAACAAGACCAAAGAAACGGTTTAGGTAAAAATAAAGATCGTCTTTTTGATCGACTGTTAAGCTATTTACCACGATAGCTCCAAAGATAATCCCCATTAAAAACAGCACTGTGACAAATAGATAAATTGAACTGTTATCGCGCAAGTGCTGTGTATAAGCACGCTTAATCCACATTTTTCTCATCGTCTTCCCCCTATCAATCACTTGATAGAGTATATGATAGATTCAGCGTAACTATGACAGAGATTATTCTACTTTTTATAGTAGAAACGAATGGTAGTTACTCACCTAGCACACTTCTAAGCTGTAAATATTGAACTGCGTACGCTGTTTTTGCATCGTAAATTTCATTTGTTTGAATCATTTGAAGCGCTTCTTCAATGCTTGTTTCTATCACTTCAACAAACTCATCCTCATCCAGGCTTGCTTTTGTTTCCATAACCTCTAGCTTCTCGGCTGTATAGAGATGTACAAGCTCATCTGCAAATCCCGGTGACGTATAGAAGGAAATAATATGTTTCAGTTCTTTACATGTATAACCCGTTTCTTCTTCTAGCTCACGTTTAGCTGTGACGATGGGCTCTTCACCTTTTTCAAGTTTACCTGCTGGAATCTCGACTAGGACTCGATCCATTGCTTTGCGATATTGTTTGACCATTACTAGCTTATGGTCAGCCGTTAATGCAATAACAGCAACTGCTCCAGGATGCTTAATAACTTCTCTCGTACTCGTTTTCCCATTTGGAAGCTGTACTTCTTCCACTTGTAAATCAATGACTCTTCCTTTAAAAATCTCTTTTTTCGCAAGCGTCTTTTCAATTAAATGATCCATTTTATCCACCTCGTTCTAAATTTAAACCCTTTACATATATTCTATCATACGACTTTTAGGAGGTAGAAGAAATGAAAGTTTATGTAGAGGGTAAACAAGTGATTTTAGTAGGAAAAGCATGGGAAATCCGCCAAAAGCTAAAAGAATATGGTACGCATTTTCAATATGTTCACGAATGGGTTTCTACTATTTCAAACGAACCTAAAAAGATAATAAAAAGTTAAGCAGCGCTAGCAAAGCGCTGCTTTTTCTGTGCCTCTTTGAGTCAATTAGTTGAGTTTATAAAATTATCCAGGCTACAATATAATAGATAAAACGTATTCCAAAGGAGTGGATAGGATGAAAAAGAGGCAGCTAGGTTCCTCCAATCTATTGGTTAGTGAAGTTAGCTTGGGGTGTATGTCGCTAGGAACGGATGTTAAAAGTGCTCAGCGAATTATAGATGAAGCGGTTGATCTTGGTATCAATTATTTTGACACCGCTGATTTATATGACTTCGGTCTCAATGAAGAGATTGTTGGTCAAGCGCTAAAACCAAAGAGACAAGATATCATTTTGGCTACAAAAGTAGGAAACCGCTGGAATGACGTTGAGGACGGTTGGCGTTGGGACCCATCGAAAGCATACATAAAGGATGCCGTAAAGGAAAGCTTACACCGATTAAAAACCGATTATATTGATTTATATCAACTGCACGGAGGCACAATTGAAGACAACATTGACGAAACAATCGAAGCGTTCGAAGAGCTAAAAAAAGAAGGACTCATTCGTGAATATGGGATTTCGTCTATACGCCCAAACGTTATTCGTGAATTCGTAAAAAAATCTTCAATCGTTAGCGTAATGATGCAGTATAGCCTATTAGACCGTCGACCTGAAGAAAGCGTGCTTCCTCTTTTAAACGAATATAACATCAGCGTGGTTGCAAGAGGTCCCGTCGCAAAAGGTTTGCTAACAAATCGCGCTCAAGAAAAGCTTGCTACAAACGAAGCAGGTTATTTAACTTATACGAAAAAAGATTTGGAACAGCTTATACCTGCTCTACAGGGCGTTGATTCAGACTTAAACCACGCAGCGTTAAACTACTGCCTTTATCATCCTGTTGTTGCATCAGTAGTAGCAGGAGCAAGTAGTCCAGCTCAGCTTCGAGAAAATGTACAAGCTGTTGAAAAGCTCCCTTTAAGTGAACTACACTATGAAAAGCTTCAATCATTAACTAAAGCAAATAAATACGAAGCACACCGCTAAATAAAAGCTCTTGCCTTATCGGCAAGAGCTTTTATTTAAATTCATTCCATTTTAAATCACTTTCATTAAATAGTTCTTCAAATGATTTATTTTTTTCTTTTTCCTTTCGAGCGCGCTCTTTCTCTTTTTGCTCTTCCTCAATTCTCTGCTCTTCACGCTTCGCGAGCGCATGTTTCTTTGCTTGAAGCTGCTTTACTAAATCGCTATTCAATTGATCTTTTAAACTAATTTGATTTTCTTGTTTCTTTTGACTGTTCTTTTGCTTGTGTTTTGCCATCATTGTTCACCCACTGCAATTAAATTATGATAGACATTTTACCATAAGCAAATATCTACAACAATTAATTAGAACGCATCCAGCTTTACATTTTCGTCTATTACTAGACCTGGAGCGGTTGATTGAATAATATCATCGACCGTATATCCTGATGCTACTTCAATTAGCTTTAGCCCGGTATCAGTTACATCAATAACAGCACGATCTGTAATAATGCGGTTTACAACACCTTGACCTGTTAAAGGGAGCGTGCATTCTTTTAAAATCTTTGGTTCACCTTTTCTTGTCACATGTTCCATGATAACGATAATGCGCTGAGCTCCGTGGACAAGGTCCATAGCTCCACCCATACCTTTAATCATCTTTCCTGGAATCATCCAGTTTGCTAAATCACCGGTCTCCGAAACTTCCATACCACCTAAAATCGCTATGTTAATATGGCCACCACGAATCATTCCAAACGACTCAGCGCTATCGAAATACGCTGCTCCATCGATAGCTGTTACGGTTTCTTTACCGGCATTAATTAAATCTGGATCGACGTCTCCTTCTTTTGGATAAGGTCCAATACCTAACAATCCATTTTCCGACTGAAGTACCACCGTTTTATTGTCTGAAATATAATTTGCAACAAGTGTTGGAATACCAATACCTAAGTTTACATAAAAGCCATCCTGAATTTCTTTTTCTGCTCGCTTTGCAATTCGCTCTCTTACATTTACACCATTTTCAATCATCATAACCGCTCCTCTCGTTATTTTTGAACCGTTAAGCGTTCAATACGTTTTTGCTGCTCGCCAACAATTAAAGACTGAACATAAACACTCGGTGTATGAATCATATTTGGATTTAATTTACCTGTTTCGTGAAGCTCTTCTACTTCAGCAATTGTCACTTTACCTGCAGCTGCAATCATCGGACTAAAATTGCGAGCTGTTTTATTGTATATAAGGTTTCCCATGTAATCAGCTTTCCAAGCTCTTACTAAGCTGACATCTGCCACCAATGCTTCTTCTAATAAATACTCTTTGCCGTCAAATGTTCTTGTTTCTTTTCCCATCGCAATTGGTGTGCCAACTCCTGCTGGTGTATAAAAAGCTGGAATCCCTGCTCCGCCAGCACGAATCTTTTCTGCAAGCGTCCCTTGTGGTAAAAGCTCTACGTCAATCTCTCCTGATAGAACTTGACGCTCGAATTCTTTATTTTCACCGACATAGGAACCTATCATCTTTTTAATTTGCTTATTTTTTAATAATAATCCTAGTCCCCACTCATCAACTCCACAGTTATTGGAGATAACCGTTAAGTCTTTTACTCCCGTTTCGACTAACGCTAAAATGAGATTTTCCGGAATACCACAAAGACCAAATCCTCCAACCATAATTGTTGAACCATCTTTTACTGGCTTAACTGCTTCAATAAATGATGTATGTACCGGTTTCATACATAACCCACCCCTTCGATTTTTTGAAAACGCTTACTATTTTATTATAGAATATTTAGAACTTTTTTAAAATATATAACTAGCAATTATAAGTAATTATTTTTTCGTTCGAAAAAGTTATAGGTGTTTTGCTATACTATATGCCTACTTTTTAAGAACGTTCACTTCATTTGAGAATATATGGCATAAAAAAAAACCATGAATGCTAAAATAGCTTCATGGTTTTTTCAATATTATGGACGTTCTACTAATGTAGCAACCCCTTGTCCGCCACCAATACATAACGTTGCAAGGCCTAGCTTCGCTTCACGTTTTTGCATTTCATGAATAAGAGAAACTAACACGCGAGTTCCACTAGCTCCTATTGGATGACCTAGTGCGATTGCTCCACCATTAACATTTAATGTTTCTTGGTTAAATTTAAGCTCACGATCAACAGCAATTGACTGTGCTGCAAAAGCTTCGTTTGCTTCTACTAATTCAACATCTTCTAAAGATACCGCTGCCTTTTCCAATGCTTTTTTTACAGCGCTTACTGGGCCGATTCCCATAATGCTTGGGTCAACACCAGCACTTGCATTGGATTTAATTGTTACTAAAGGTGTTAAGCCTAGTTCGTCTGCTTTTTGACGGCTCATCACAACAACCGCTGCCGCACCATCATTAATACCAGAAGCATTTCCAGCTGTTACAGAACCATCCTTTTTAAATGCAGGACGTAACTTACCTAAGCTTTCTGCTGTTGTACCAGCACGTGGAAACTCATCGCGATCAAAAATGGTTACTTGACCTTTGCGTCCTGGTACTTCTACCGGAACAATCTCATCTTGGAATCGTCCTGATTCGATTGCAGCCTCTGCTTTTTGCTGACTAGCAGCAGCAAAAGAGTCTTGTTCTTCACGCGTAATGCTATATTTATCACATAAATTTTCAGCTGTAATTCCCATATGATAATCGTTAAAAGCACACCATAGTCCATCTTGAATCATACTATCAACGACTTTTTGATCTCCCATTTTGAATCCATTGCGAGCATTCTTTAATAAATATGGCGCTTGGCTCATATTTTCCATTCCACCCGCTACGATAACTTCAGCATCACCAGCAAGGATTGCTTGAGTTGCAAGATGAACTGCCTTTAGTCCTGATCCACACACTTTATTGATTGTTAATGAAGAAACTGTTTCTGGTAAACCCGCTGCGAGAGCTGCTTGTCTAGCCGGGTTTTGACCTAATCCTGCTTGCAAGACGTTCCCCATAATTACTTCATCTACATCATTTGCTGCGATTCCTACTTTATTTAGTGCTTCTTTAATGACTACTCCACCTAAAGTTGGTGCAGAAACATTTTGTAAGCTTCCCCCAAAGCTGCCGATTGCCGTTCTAACAGCGCTTACAATAACCACTTCTGTTTGACTCATGTCGTTAACCTCTCCCTACTGTTTGATTACTGTCACATATATGCTTATTCGACAACCAACTTAATTTTCCTATTGTAATTTCGTTTATTTTGTAAAAATTTATAATTTTTATTGAATTTAAACTTCTATCCTTTAAAATAGGTAATTGAAAGCGTTATCAAAAAAGGAGGAAAATTATGTCGTTACCTTCTAAAGCAACCATCATTGAAGTAGGTCCTCGAGATGGACTACAAAATGAAAAAAATTTTGTACCAACACATGTGAAAATCCAGTTTATTTCTTTATTAAAAGAAGCTGGCCTATCAGAGATTGAATTAACTTCTTTTGTCTCACCAAAATGGGTGCCTCAAATGAAGGATGCACAGCAAGTTATTCAAGCATTCTCATTACAGCAACCTACTAATAACCGCCATATTGTTCTCGTTCCAAATGAGCAAGGCCTGACTAAAGCACTTGAAGAAAATTGTCAATCTGTTGCTTTATTTATCGGCGTCAGCAACTCGTTTAACCAGCATAATATTAACAAAACAACCGCTGAAGCTCTTCACCAACAGCTACCTCTTATGGAGAAGCTTAAAGAACGTAATGCCTACGTTCGCACATGCATATCAACTTCATTTTACTGTCCATACGAAGGGAAAATTAATCCAGACAAAACCGTAGAGCTTTGCGCACACTTTGTAGAAGCGGGCGTAACCGAGCTCAGCATTGCAGATACAATCGGGATGGCTAACCCAAAAGACGTTTTTACTCTCTTTTCAGCATTGAAACGCGCATTTCCTACAGTCCTACTAAACGCACACTTTCACGACACAAGAGGAGTAGCTATGGCTAATATTTATGCTTGCCTTCAAGCTGGGGTTACCCGCTTTGACTCTTCAGCTGGCGGGATTGGTGGATGCCCTTTCGCTAAAGGGGCAACTGGTAATATTGCAACAGAAGACTTAATTTTTATGTTAGATGAAATGGGTGTTCAAACAAATGTGAATCGCGAAAAAATTCTGGAAGCTGTTTCCTATATTGAACCCTACCTTTCACATCCAGTTTCAAGTAAGCAATACCGTCTCTATCAATTAGCTAAACGATAAGAAAGTAAAAAAGCACGGTAGAATCTACCGCGCTTTTGCTGATTGGTCAATAAATGACATTCTTGGATTTAAAATTTGCGCTGGACTTTTTAGCATGAATGTTCCAGCAGCGTCACTATAATCAATTGTCATGTTATCATCCATAAACACTTGTTTTGTTTTCTCAATAAGAATGTCACCACCGTTTGTCGAAACAACAACGTCATCAAATTCTTTATCAGCAACAATCCAAAGTGATGTAACGCCGCTTACAACACAGCCACAGCCGTCCGTATCATATTTCAATTTTAAAAATAGAGATGAGCTTTGATCATATTTTTCAGCAACTTTTTCAAGAGCACGATTGGTAAATACAATGTTCATTCTATCGCTCCTTTTAAATAAATGTATAAACGATGCGAACATGTTTATATAATGAAGTATAATATACAATGCTCACTCCATAAACTATTACGCTCATTAGTATAGACAATGGATGAGCGCTTATCATACATAAGGAGGAATTAACTTGCCAAAAGTTCAAATCAAGGTAATGGATAACGGATCATTTCGAGTGACTGGTGATGTTGAATTAATTGATGCTGAAGGTAATAAGTATGAAACGAAACCCACGTTTTCACTATGTCGATGTGGCATGTCAAAAAAGATGCCCTTTTGTGACGGAAATCATAAAGGTAAATTTGAGTCTTGCGTGCGTGCTAAAGCCGTATTAGACGAGTAATCTTTAAGCGGTTCAATTATTAACAACTCCTCTGTATCTGGACTAGCTGCAGATTTAGGTCGATCCGGATATAACGCTGCAAAAGGGGCAATTACAAATCTTACTCGAACAATGGCTATCGGTTATGCACGGGACGGTATTCCTGTTAATGTTATTGCACCAGGAACAATTGAAACTCCCCTTCTTGACGGACTATCAGGATCAGAAGAAGGAAAAAAGTTTAGAAAAGCCTACGAATGGGTTGATTCAATGGGACGTCTAGGAAAACCAGAAGAGGTAGCAGGCGCTGTACTTTTCTTGGCATCTGATGACAGTTCATATGTAACGGGAGATTGCATTACGGTTGATGGAGGTCACATGGCATACACACGGCCTGGTAAAATGCTTTATGACCCATCCTACAATAAGCTCGTGCCCATTGAGGGCACTGAGCTTATTTTTTGTAAAACGCATTTCCTGCTAGTTTTTCAACTAACCATGGAGCAACCTGATAAATTGTAGAGCCAATGCCCATCCACTTTGGCAAGTTAATCTCTCGCTTGTTGGTCCCGATAGATTCAACGACTTTTCTAGCAACATCTACTGGGTCAAGCATCATATTTTTCATGCTCTTTTCGTAAGAACCTGTTTGATCGGCAATGGTAAAAAAGTTGGTTTGAATTGGACCTGGATTAACTGCAGTCACTCGCACGTTAGTCCTAGCAATTTCTAGGCGTAATCCATTTGTAAACCCTAATACGGCATGCTTTGAAGCAGCATACCCACTGGATTTAGGCGTAGCTAGCTTACCTGCTTGAGAAGCAATATTAATAATATGACCTTCATTTCTTTCTAACATAGCTGGTAATACTGATTTCGTACACGCAATTAATCCCAGGACGTTTACTTGAAACATGGACAAAATCGTATCCATTGAAGCTTCCGTTACTTCCTCAAATACCCCAAAACCAGCATTGTTAATTAGCACATCAATTTTATAAACATCTTCAAGAATTTGATTCATGACCGTTTGAACGTCACTTAGATTAGCAACGTCTAATCGATATGTACGGCAAGTAACTCCATACTTCTCACTGATTTGTTCTGATACTTCTTGAAGGCGGATTTCATTTCTAGCAACAAGGATTGGATTAGCACCTCTTTTAGCTACTTCATAGCTAATCATTTTTCCTAATCCACCGGATGCACCCGTAATTAAAATATGCTTTCCTTTAAGATTATTCATTCTTACACCTCAATTATACAAACTCAGTGCTTTTAATCTTATCTTTCTACACTTAAAAAAACAAGATTAATGAGTGTGATAAATAAAACGATCACTTTCATATTGACAACTAATTTGGCGGAGGCTTTCAAGGTAGTCTAATTGCCCTACCGTTTCAGACATCGTCAACCCTAATTCTTTTTCATACACGGATGGAAACAGGAATTTACAAACATCAAATGCAGACATCGGCTTGTTCTTTAAAAGTTGATATACTTTTTCAGCACGCTCTCTTTGCTTAGTTAGTCGTTCTGATACAAGTTTACTCACTTCTTTCACTTCATCTCCATGGCCTGTGTAGATACATGAAATAGGTAATTCAGAAAGACGACGAAGAGATGTATTATACTGAAGCATTGACTTTTTTCGTTTCTCACCTTCATGATACGGAGGCTCCATAAGCGGGTTAGATGAAATATGTTTAAGTAATACGTCTCCACCAATTAAGGTTTCGCTTTGCTGGTGATATAAGGCAATATGACTTTGAGCATGTCCAGGCACTTCAATAATACCCCAATCTTCCAAGCCTTTTATTACACTACCTTCTTGAACTTGATTGTTTAGTGATCTTTCACAAGAATATTTCATTGAATGACGTAATCCTTTTAGATATTTTCGAAATCGTTCATCTACGCCTAACTGCGTAAAGAACTCTGTGAAAAATCGGTCATACTGGTCAAAGAAATTCGGATCTTTCGAAATCCACGGCTCGTTTCTCCAATGTCCGATTACCGGTGTATCTGGTGAAAAATGATCAAGCATACCTACATGGTCCGGATGATGGTGTGTCAGTAACACTTGATCGATATCCTCTACATGTAAGCCAATTTCATTTAGCTGTTTCGTAAAAGAATTCCAAGCCTCTTCTGTCTTCACCCCTGCATCAATTAAAGTAATGGACTCTCCTTTTAGTACATATACATTTACATCTCCAACTGCAAACGGTGTTGGCAATGTGAACTTGTGAATTTGTTCCTTCATAACGTTGTCCCCTTCTAAGTAATGACGTTTTCTTTAAGTGTACACGATTCCAATATACATTCATACAATATGCTTTCTTTTCTGAAAATTAGATTGACAGCTATCATTTTCTCAGTGCATAATTACAACAATATGCTTATAAAATCCACTCACAGAAGACAGCTTATATGTATTAAATACAACGACTTCATACAGAACAAAAAGTATTTTTATTCATTAACAGGTATATATAAAAAGGAGGTTCATCCCTTGATGAAACAACCATTAAATATTGCTTTTATCGGCGCTGGATCAATGGCCGAAGCCATGATTTCAGGGCTAATTAGTACAAACAAATTTAAGCCCGGACAAATTCACGTTACAAATTACAGCAACGACGCACGACTTCATGAATTACGTAATCAATATAAAATTAATATTACTCGAAACATTCCTTTAATCATTCAAAAAAGCGACGTAATTGTATTAGCAGTCAAACCAAAAGACGTTGTGGAAAGCATTGAAAACATTAAGCCTTATATCCATAAGAGCCACCTTATCATTTCCGTCCTTGCAGGAGTTTCAACAAGTAGCATCTTATCTTTATTTCAACACAAAGTACCTGTTGTTCGAGCAATGCCAAATACTTCCGCTTCAATCGGTTTATCTGCAACGGCCATTTCCAAAGGGGAGCATGCTAACGACGAGCATATAAAATTAGCTGAAACTCTCTTCCATACAGTTGGAACGGTTACAGTTGTTCCCGAAGCACAACTTCATGCTGTTACAGGCTTATCAGGTAGTGGACCCGCATATGTTTATTATTTGGTAGAAGCGATGCAAAAAGCTGCTCTACATCAAGGCCTTGAGTCAGACGTAGCGACAGACTTAATTACACAAACACTAATTGGTGCAGCTCAGATGCTCAGAACATCACCAAAAAGTCCTACCACGTTACGAAAAGAAGTTACCAGTCCAGGAGGAACGACAGAAGCAGGGCTAGAACAACTGACTGACTACGAATTTCAAGAAGCGCTTATCCAATGTATTGACAAAGCTACACTTCGTTCAAAAGAATTAGGTGAAGCTATTGATGAAAAAATGATGAGCAGTCGTACATCACATTAAG
>NZ_BCVD01000006.1 GCF_001591565.1 Priestia flexa NBRC 15715
TTCTAGCTTATTGAGATTTTTGAGTCACACTCTTTTGATTTTCTCCTAACACTGCTTCTGCAATATTAACTGCGTGATCTCCAATACGCTCTAAGTTACTAATAATGTCAACAAATACAATACCAGCTGAGCCTGTGCAAGCACCTTCGTTTAAGCGTAAAATATGCTTTTTACGAAGTGAACGCTCCATGCTGTCGATTTGATCTTCTTGTTGCATTACGTGAACAGCTTTTTCACGATCGTTGTTCTCTAGTGCTGCAACAGCTTCTTTAACTGTTGAAATTGTTAGTTCAAACATTTCTGCTAAATCTTTATTAGCTTCAGATGTTACCTTTACTTTGTTAGTAATTTGATAATCAACAAGCTCTACGATATTTTCAAAATGATCTCCAATACGTTCAATATCACGAGCCGTGTCTAAAAGCATTGAATGCTCTTCACTTTCTGAAGCTGACATAGAAGAAGAAGAAAGTAAAATTAAATAGTTAGTAATTTTTTTATCTAAATTGTTAATGGCATCTTCAATTTGTAAAGCCATATCAGAATGCTTATGTTGCTTCGTTTTCAAATAATTGTTTGCTTCTTCTAATCCAATTGTTGAGAATTGCCCCATACGAACGAGCTCTTCTTTTGCTTGTCCTAACGCAATTGATGGTGATTGTTCAATAAAAACTGGATCTAGATGTTTCGGTTTAAAGTCAACTAACGCATCGTCTCCAGGAATTACTTTTGTTACGATTAAAGCCAATAATCCAATAAACGGAAATTGAATAATAGTATTCGTGATGTTAAACGTTCCGTGTGCAAAAGCTATCGTCATCTCTGGGTTTAATGCTAATGTATCTTGTAAATATAAAACAAACTTTGTGAACAGCGGTAAAATAATTAAGAAGATAACTGTTCCAATAATATTGAACATTACATGAGTTAACGCTGCGCGTCTTGCCGCAACGCTTGCACCAATGGATGCTAAAATTGCCGTAATAGTTGTACCAATATTATCACCAAACAATACCGGTAACGCTGCATAAATATCGATTGCTCCTTGGCCAAATAGCTCCTGTAAGATACCAATTGTTGCACTTGAGCTTTGAACGATAACCGTAAATACTGTACCGATGACAACACCTAAAATTGGGTTATCACTCATACTTACTGTTAAGTCTTGAAACGCTTGAAGGGAACGAAGTGGCTTCATGCCATCGCCCATTAGCTCTAAACCAAAGAATAACATCCCAAAGCCAAATACGATTTGACCAAAGTTTTGAACTGGCTTGCTTTTAAAGAAGAATAGCATGAGAGCACCTACAGCTAAAATCGGTAGCGCATAGTCTGAAATTTTAATACCGATAATGAAAGCTGTAACGGTTGTCCCGATATTCGCTCCCATGATAACGCCAATGGCTTGGCGTAAGTTCATAAAACCAGCACTTACTAACCCTACGGTAATAACAGTCGTTCCGGAACTACTTTGAATAAGTATGGTAACTAAAATCCCTGCTAACACACCCATAAATGGGTTGGTTGTAAAACGATCTAGTATATCGCGTAATTTATCTCCAGCTGACTTTTGTAAGCCATCACCCATGAATTTAATCCCAAACAGGAAAATCCCGAGGCCACCGATAAATTCAAATATCATCTTCTGAACATCTAGTTCCAAAGAATTTCACTCCTATCTCTACAGTTTCATTTTTCGACAGACATCTACAAGTCCCACATAATTATTAACGTAAAATAAATGTTGTGTAAACGCTGATTCTAAAAAATTTACATTATCTTAACATTTCATTTACATAACACAGCATCCACATAAAAAAAGTCATTTTTTCACACTTTCATTATGAATATAATGGTAAAATAAAAAGCAAATGTTACTAAAATAAGGAGCTTTGACCATGGAAATGTTTCGCCGCTTTTTAATAAGTACATACCTTCCAAAAAAAGCAGTGATGCTTCGGTTTGAACATCCAAATAAAACCATTGGGTATGTTTTATTGCTAACTGCTTTTTCATTACTACCAGCTTTGCTTTTTATGATACCCACAATTGTAAGCGGTTATCAAAACGCCGTTCAGCATATTGAAACCCCATCCACCGCTGTTTACCTTGAGGATTTCAAACTGTATGAAAAAGAAAAAATAAATGTTTCTAGTTCTTCGTTTACTCTAGATTCCACCATTACAACTGAGGAGATTTCAAGTGCACCGCCTTTATATGGAATAGGGTTGCTAAAAGATGGTGTCTTTCTTGCCATTAAAGGCCAAGTACAGGTCTATTCATACGAACTTTTAGGATGGAATTCTTTAAGTAAAGAAAATCTTTTACATCACTTAAAAGATATTAAAAATACACTTTTTATCTTCATTCCTCTCTCTGTCTTTTTATTATTTTGTTTAACAGCAGGATTAAAGTTTATTCAAATTACACTGTTTGCTGTGATTGGTCTGTACGCGAGTCGCTTCACCAAAAGAATATTGACGTTCAAACAAGCTTGGGTGTTGAGTGCTTACAGCATTACTCCCATGACTGTTCTATTTATGGTAATTGATTTGCTCTCTTATTCTGCGCCTTATTCAACAAGCCTTTATTTAGTTGGAGTGCTATTTGCATATGTATTTATTTTATCTAGGCTTCCGATTAAAAAGGAAAAGCGTACCTCTTTAAACGCTTAAGAGGTACGCTTTATAGTAATTAAAAGAAATGAGCGACTTGCTGCAGTTTTTTGGAAAGTGTGGCTAACTCCTGTCCTATTTTATCAGTGTTTTCAACATTTGTTGAACAGACAGCTGCCCCATTTTAGCTCGTTCATCCATTTCTCTTGTATTTATTGATAATTGTTTCATTTGAGAAATCATACTATCTATATATTGATTCATGTTTTGAAAAAAATTAATATTTTGTTCTGAACTAGTAGTCGTTTGAGAAGCGCCTATTTGTAAAAGATCTGCCATCTCTACTAACTGTCTATTATGGTCAAGTGAATTAGTCGAGGCTTGTTTTAGCATATAACCCGTATTATCAAGAGCAGCAGTTGTTTCTTTTAGTTGTAAAAACATTGATTGCATATGCTCTAACATTAACTGAAAAGACGTAATTAAAGATTTAACTTCAGGAATTTGTTTAAAGGCTACTGTGTAACCTTGGTCCTTAACTTGAAAATGGACAACACCCTCCCCTATTCTTTCCACCTTTTTCTCTAGAGCGTTTGAAATATCTACTGTTACGTTACGATTTTCTACAAGCGTCACAGCTTTTTCCTTCTGCAACAGAATTACTTCACCTGCTATTCCTTCTCTTTGCAGCTCAGCCATTTGTTGTTTTATACTTTGGTTCATTTTACGCTGCAGTTCGTCCGGCTCATTTATATACATTGTCATTAAATTTCTTGTTATTTCAAACGAAGTATTAATCTCTCTTTTCAAACGATTTTCAATCACTGAAACAATACCTTCTTTGGATTTAATATAAGATAAGGCTCCAACTGCAGAGATTGCAAAGATCAATAACAAGATGACAACTGCTAACAACCTTACTGAAAGTGAAAATTGCTGGGATTTTTTCTTTTTTCTCTGTTTGTTCATACTCAATTTTGTTCCCCCCTGTAACTACTAGTCAAAAGTATGACAGAAGGTTGTAAATTCTATGTAAAGAAATTGTTCTCTTTAGGTAAAAAGAACTACTTCGATTTCATTTTTACGACTTTTCTCTTTCCAATATCAACTGAACTGAAGATTCGTAAAATCAACCAGCCACCCGCTATCAGCAAAGTCAGAAAGCTATACACGTACATGCTTTTTTCATTCATCATCCAAATTCCATATACAATGGGTCCTAAAGCAACACCTAGAAATCGCGTTGTCCCGTATAATGACACAACAAATCCTCTTTCTGCATCTGAAGCTGTAGACGTAATCATCATGTTGACGCATGGTAATACAAAGCCAAGCCCACCAAAAGCAAGCGTCAAGCTAAACATTAAAACAGACAGAGAATGAACAAAAATAAGCAAGCCGAACGTTACAAATAATAAACTCGTACCTAGAAGCATTAACTTCTTCATTAGTGCCTCATCGTTTTTAATTCTTTTTCCGCTCCAGTAAGAAGCAAGGGTCATCGCACTGAGAGGGAAGAAAAAAGCTGTTCCCTTAAAAAAACCATCGATATGATACGTTTCCTGAATTAAAAAGGATAGAAAATACAGAACACCAAACACAATAAACAATCCTACCCCTCCTATAAAAAAAAGAGGAAACAATTCTTTTTTTCTTTGGTAAACAATTCGAAAAGCTTGTTGAAAATAAGCTCTAATTCCTAACACATTTTCACTGCCCTTTACATTTTCCACATATCGGCTAATACCTAAAAAAGCCATCAATGCAACCAAAGGATAGACAATAAAAACAGCAGACCATATTACGAGCCCAACAGTTGCACCTATAATAGGAGCAATTACCTTCCCTACTCCGTTATAAACTTCTAATAATCCTAATGCCGTCGCTCGCTTATCATTATGAAATACATCACCTACTAAGGCCATTGCAAGGGTTGTCGTGCCTGCTGCTCCCATTCCCTGTATCACTCGCCCCCCAATTAGAATTGAAAATGCCTCATTTGGTATGACCATGCTTAAAAATGAAATAACACTTCCAACCATAATAAAGGTTAACGAAATTAAAATAAGCTTTTTTCTACCGTAACGATCGGATAGGATGCCTGCAATTGGAATTAAAATGGCAGCCGGGATTGTAAAAGCGCTTAAGATAAAGCCTGTTTGCAATTCGTTTAAACCTAAGGACTGCTGAATATTTGGTAACAGAGGAATCAAAGTAGAATTTCCTAACACCATAATGAGCGGTAACAATCCTAGTGAGATCATCATTAATTTTTCTTTCAAAATAAATTCTCCATTCATAGTTAAAGTTGGACAAGCATAAGCTATAACACCCTGTTTATTTAAAATTTGCTTTCAGGAGGAGCTTATGAAAAGACTATCTGCCCTTGCCGCTCTCGCATTTGTTGGTTATATTTGTCATTATGATATTAAATATGGTACGATCCCTTCCTCAACTGAAGCTGCTCCTGTCATAGCAAATGTTGAGAAAGAAAAACCAACACAAACAACAGCACACTTTATAGAAGTAAGAGTAAAAGCTGGTGATACAGTATTGTCCATTATAGAAAAAGCACTAAAAGGCTCTATTCCCGTTTCAATCAATCAGCTATCAAAGGACTTTACAAGCTTAAACAACGGGCTTTCTCCACATGAAATTCAAGTTGGAAAAACATATAAATTTCCTACTTACAAGTAATTACAGCATACTTCTTGTCAAACAAAGATTGACATTGTTAAAATAAACAAGCGACACTTTATACTAGTTATTTTATCTATAAAGAGTTATTCTATTAATGAATCTAAATTCTTGATTTCTTTTTGAAGGAGAGATTATCACGTGAGTGAAATTATACATCGTACAAAAACACGCCCTGTTAAAGTTGGAAATTTAACAATCGGTGGTAATAATGAAGTAGTTATCCAAAGCATGACAACAACAAAGACACATGATGTTGAAGCAACGGTTGCTGAAATCAAGCGCCTAGAAGAAGCAGGGTGTCAAGTTGTTCGCGTAGCTTGCCCAGATGAGCGCGCAGCAAATGCTATTGCAGATATTAAAAAACAAATCAATATCCCTTTAGTTGTTGACATTCATTTCGATTACCGTCTTGCTTTAAAAGCAATTGAAGGCGGAGCTGATAAAATTCGAATTAACCCAGGAAACATTGGACGCCGTGAAAAAGTTGAAGCCGTTGTGAACGCTGCGAAAGCTAAAGGTATTCCAATTCGTATTGGAGTTAACGCAGGGTCACTTGAAAAGCGTATTCTAGATAAATACGGATATCCAACGGCTGATGGCATGGTGGAAAGTGCATTACATCACATTAAAATTCTAGAGGATTTAGACTTCCACGATATCATCGTATCCATGAAAGCTTCTGATGTAAACCTAGCCATTGAAGCATATGAAAAGGCAGCAAAAGCTTTTGATTATCCTCTACACTTAGGTATCACAGAGTCTGGTACATTATTTGCTGGAACAGTAAAAAGCGCTGCTGGATTAGGTGCTATTTTATCTAAAGGTATTGGAAATACCGTTCGTGTATCTTTAAGTGCCGATCCAGTTGAAGAAGTAAAGGTAGCTCGCGAATTATTAAAATCATTCGGTTTAGCAGCTAACGCAGCGACTTTAATTTCTTGTCCTACATGCGGACGCATTGAAATTGATCTCATTAGCATTGCAAACGAAGTCGAAGAGTATATTTCACACATTAAGGCACCAATTAAAGTTGCCGTATTAGGTTGTGCAGTAAACGGACCTGGTGAAGCTCGTGAAGCCGATATCGGAATTGCTGGCGCTCGAGGTGAAGGATTGCTCTTCCGCAAGGGTGAAATCGTTCGTAAGGTTCCAGAGGAAACAATGGTTGAAGAGTTGAAAAAAGAAGTAGATAAAATTGCTGAAGAATATTATGAAAAACAAAAAGCAGAACAAAATGCTTAAAAAACAGGGTACCGTTTCGGTACCCTGTTTTCTTTGTTAAAAGAACGGGAGGACAAAGGTTCCCACAATAATGGATACAATCCCAATTCCCATTGCCCATGCTCCTAACGTATATGCTCCTTTTCTTCGTGCGATAAACCCTAAAATAATCCCAGCTGCGCCAAGGATAATTGGCAAGAAGAATAACGAAAGAATGGATAGGATTAGCGCAAAACGCCCATACCCTTTCCCTTCATCTCGATCAACTACTTCATGTTCACGATGAATATGCTCTTCACGTGCTGAAGCTGGAACTGCTATCTCAGCAGCCGTTTCTTCCATAAAGTCTGCTTCGTACGCGTCATAATCTATATCCTTACGTCGTTCATGCTGCTTATTCTCCATGTCTATCCCTCACTTTCTGAAATAAAGGAGCATTTATAGTATGTGATGTCATCTTAAAATTATAGTTGTTAATGTTTTCTTACTTTAGTACACTTAACATAACAAGCCGCTAGAGAAGATTTTACAGATTGGAGTGCAATTGGTTGTCTAAACGATTTGGAATTGACATTGATGGAACAGTCACTTCACCCGAAACATTTGTTCCTCATTTGAATAAAGCATTTAATGTAAATTTAACTTACGAAGATATTACGGAGTATGATTTTTTACCTTTTGTAAATGCTACTCGCGAAGAATTAGCACAATGGTTTACAGACAACGAAGCTGCCATTTACAAAACATCCCCTCTTGCTCCACATGCAAAGGAAATTTTGCAGCAATGGCATAAGCAGCATGAGCTCTTTTTTATCAGCGCTCGCTCAGATAAGCTATTGGATGTGACAGAAAATTGGTTTAATGAACATGATGTATCCTTTCATCATATTGAACTAATTGGAACGCACTTTAAAGTAGAAGCAGCGAAAAAGCACAAAGTGGATATCTTTTTTGAGGACAAACACGATAATGCTTGTGATATAAGCGAAGAGTGCGATATACCCGTCATTCTTTTTGATACACCTTATAACCGCCTTCCAGTGCCGTCAAAAGTGGTACGGGTTCATAATTGGATAGAAGCAAATGAATGGGTAAACAATTGGTTAAAAATACAATCATAATTGCAACAATAAAAGGCGAACTTAAGCTAAGTTCGCCTTTTGTTTATAAAATTTAGTTTACCACTTGCTCGTTACAATCCGTACATTTGCCGTAGATTTCAAATTTATGTCCCGTTACATCGAATCCCTTTAAGTCTTCGTTTACATACTTCATTGGACAAGCATCAATTTCTTTTGTTTTGCCGCATTCTAAGCAAATAAAGTGATGATGGTGGTGTTTAGTTGCACATTTAAAGCGGAAGTGCTTTTCACTTGAAAGCTCCGTCATCTCTAATATGCCAAGGTCTGCAAATAGTGATAAGTTACGATAAATAGTATCAAAGCTAAGACCTGGATAATCCAATCGCATATGCTCTAACACATCTTTAGCCGTTAAGTACTTATCCGTTTTTGAAAACAACGTAAGCATTTCTTCTCGTTTTCCAGTATGCTTATATCCTTCATCTTTTAACAAATTAATTGCTTCTGACAAATTCATGTTCTTTTCCCCTTTCGCCCTTTGTTAATCATAATTGATATAATTAAAATTATAACAGCAATGACAACAATTGTACCTCCGGGAGCTAAATCTAAATAGTAAGCTGAAAACAACCCACCTAGTACGGATACTTCTCCAAACATGACCGATAATAAAATGGTTTGTTTGAAACCATTAGCTAAGCGAATGCTCGCTGCTACCGGGAGCGTCATTAAGGATGACACTAATAAAATTCCAACAATTCGCATGGAAACCGCAATAACTAAAGCAACCATTACGATAAATAAAAAATGCACCCATTTCGCTTTAATGCCAGATGCTGACGCATGCTCTTCATCAAAGGATAAAATAAATAATTCTTTATAAAATACGAAAACGAGCGTAATAACTACTACCGCAATACCAATAACCGTCCATAAATCCGATCGGCTTACAGCACTCACGCTACCAAACAAATAATTCATTAGGTCATTGTTAAAGCCATCTGCTAATGAAATACAAATGGCACTAATTCCTATTCCGCCCGATAAAATAATGGGAATGGCTAATTCTTGGTAATGCTTGTAAACCGCACGTAGCTTTTCAATGAAAAGCGATCCTCCAACTGAAGCAACCATTCCTAGATATAGTGGATTTACCCCTTGCATAAACCCTACTTTCTGACTCAATAACAAGCTGAAAGAAATTCCGGCAAGAGTTACATGGCTAAGCGCATCTGCAATAAGAGAAAGGCGGCGCACAACGATAAAAGCGCCCAAAAGCGGAGCTAGGATTCCAATGATCATTCCCGTTGCAAATGCATTGCGTAAAAATTCAAATTCAAATAAACTTGCAATCATGCGTGCTGCCCTCCATGGTCATGGTGATGAGTTAACATATGAATGTCATGTCCATAAAACATGGATACATCATGCTCACAAAACGTTTCAAAGTCCTTTGATTCCCCGTGAAAATGTAAAAATTTATTTAAACACGCAACGTGCGTTACTTTATCAGTGATCGTTCCAATATCATGCGTAACAAGTAACAGCGTAATTCCGTGTTCCTTATTTAGCTTTTCTAATAATTGATAAAAATTTTGAACATTTTGAGCATCCACACCAACCGTTGGCTCATCTAATATAAGCAGCTCCGGATCACTCACAAGAGCACGTGCAATAAAAATACGCTGTTGCTGTCCACCGGATAACTCACCTATGTTTCGATTTATAAACTCACTCATACCAACTGCCGCTATTGCTTCTTTGACTTTTTTTCGATGTGCTGGTGTCATAAACTTAAACAAGCCAATCTTAGACGTTAGCCCTGTTGATACAACTTCAAATACAGTTGCGGGAAAACCACTGTTAAAACTATTTGCTTTTTGTGACACATAGCCAATTTTGCTTCGCTCTTTAAATTTTCTTTGTTCTGTCCCAAATAAGCGAATTAATCCTTTTGAAGGCTTCTGCAATCCTAGAATACATTTAATAAGCGTTGATTTTCCAGAGCCATTTGGACCCACAAGCCCTAAAAAAGACCCTTTTGGAATTGAAAAGCTAATGTCTTCTAAAACATATCTCCCATCGTATTGGAACGATAATTGTTCAACTTCAATAGCATTCGCTATACTCATATCCATCACCATTCTTTTCTATATTTAAGCACGACGAACAGGGCACGGTTTATTGTCTTAGCCGTTACCCCATTCATGTCAGAATCGTTACGATTTAATCATTCTAGTAGTATACCTCAATCCTACTTTGTTGTAAACTTTAACACATAAAGAAAATAGGCACATGTTGCACTTTCCCTCATACAATATATATAACGAGGAGGGATTGACATGAAAATTGTTCAACAAATCGTGAACAAAAAAATAAATAACTTAACACCCAAAGAGTTGCTTAGCTATAGTAAGCAGTATAATGTATTCATTACACCTGAACAGGCTCATACTCTTGTAAACGTCATTAAGCAAAAACCTGTAAATATTTACAATGAATCTGAGCGGCGTTATTTAATTAAACAAATTGCTCAAGTAACAGATCGTGAAACGGCTAAAAAGGTTAATGAGCTGTTCCAAAAACTGATGTAACATAAACAAAGAGTCTAAGAAAAAACGAAATGATTTTTTCTCAAAGACCACGTATGCCTTTTCTAAAGTCTTTAGGCTGTAATAACCAGTTCGTTCCATTGCGCTGCAGACACTCGCTTTCCGCGGGGAGGAATCTGAGCCTCCTCGCTGCGCTGCGGGGTCTCAGCCTTTCCTCTGTTCCCGCAGGAGTCATATGTCTTACGCTCCATTCCACTAGGCTTTTTAACTTATTTTCAAAACAAACAAAAAGATACCCAAACTATCAAAAGTCGTTAACTTCCACTAGTTCGGATATCTCGTTAGCTCAAATACTTATGTCCCAGCTTATTTTAGCTGTTAGCTCATCAGCTTATTTTGTAACTCGGGATCAAACGCTTTTGCTTTTAGCATATCAATTTCAAGCTTATACGGTGCTTTTTTCGTCTTTTTGTCAATACCAACGTACGGCGTTTCTAAAATTTTAGGTACATCCACAAATGCTGGATGATGGACAATGTAATTTAACGCGTCAAATCCAATATGGCCAAATCCAATATTTTCATGTCGGTCTTTTTTAGCCCCACAGCTATTTTTACTATCGTTAACGTGCAGTACTTTAATACGGTCGATACCTACTGTTTTGTCGAATTCGTTTAGCACACCGTCAAAATCATTCACAATATCATAGCCTGCATCGTGAACGTGACATGTATCAAAGCAAACCGACAGCTTTTCGTTATGCGTCACTCCATCAATAATCATAGCGATTTCTTCAAAACTTCTTCCACATTCAGAACCTTTTCCAGCCATTGTTTCTAAAGCAATTTGTACTTCTTGGTCTGGACGAAGCACTTCGTTTAACCCACTAATAATCTGCTTGATTCCTGTTTCTGCCCCCGCTCCTACATGAGCTCCTGGATGAAGCACAATTTGGCGAGCCCCAAGAGCATGCGTGCGCTGAATTTCTGAAGTTAAAAACTCTACTCCAAGCTCAAACGTGGCTGGATTTGTTGTATTCCCAATATTAATGATATATGGAGCATGCACAACGATATTATCAATACCGTTTTCTTTCATATGCTGTAGACCAGCTTCAATGTTTAGCTCTTCAATTTTTTTGCGTCTTGTATTTTGAGGAGCACCCGTATAAATCATAAACGTATTCGCTCCATATGAAACAGCTTCTTCACTAGCACCAAGTAACATCTTTTTCCCACTCATTGATACGTGTGAACCGATTTTTAACATGTTGTTACCACCTCTGTTTTATCGATTATTCCGGCGCTCGCTTCTTTTTTTCTTCTGAACAAATTTTTGAATTTCTCGAGCACGTTTTTTCTTATAACCAGGTTTTACTTTCTTCGGCTTTTGAATTAAGCGACTTGCTTCTTTATCAACGTCATCCGTTTTCTTTTGACGTTTTTTACGACGGTTGCGGTCATCAATTGAAATCCACTCACCGTTTTTTAAGTCTTTGTTCACAAACTCAATTCCCATTTTCTCAAGTCGAATCACTGCATCTTCATCTTCTACATCATACATTGTAGCAGCAATTCCTGAATATCCAGCACGTGCTGTACGTCCTACGCGATGAATATAAAAATCCAGGTCTGAAGGAAGCTCAAAGTTAATTACGTGGCTAATTCCTTCAATATCAATACCGCGAGCTGCTAAATCTGTTGCAACAACGTATTGAAACTCTAAATTTGAGATTTGTTTCATCATTTTCTTACGATCACGCGGCGTTAAATCCCCGTGAATACGACCTACGCGAAGACCTTTTGCCATTAAATCATCCGCTACTTCATCAGCCATCTTCTTCGTGTTGGTAAACACAATAGCTAAATATGGGTTATACGACAAAAGCATATCATGTAAAAGTTTAAACTTGTTACGGTGACGAAGTGGTACTAATACATGCTCTAGCTTAGCTGCTGCTACTTGGTTTGGTGATACGTGAGAATACTTAGGGTTATCCATATATTTTTTCAAGAATGGCTTTAATTTCTCTGGAATTGTAGCTGAGAATACAAGCATTTGAAGCTTTTCAGGCATGCTACTCGCTAAGCGATCTACATCTTCTAAAAAGCCCATATCAAGCATTAAATCTGCTTCATCCACAACGATTGCTGCAGTTGTATGAACAAATAACGCTTTTTCATTCACTAAGTCAAATAAACGTGAAGGTGTTCCAACGACAATTTGCGGCTGTTTTTTTAGCTTTTCAATCGTACGCTGCTTGTCTGTTCCACCAATAAAACATTTTGCCGTAATTTCTTTGCCTTCTTCACAGTACTTCGTAATCTTTAGTACTTCTTTATAAATTTGTGAAGCTAACTCACGTGTTGGTGCCGCAATAACAACCTGTACTTCTTGTTTTGCTGGATTTACTTTTTCTAAAAGAGGAAGTAAATATGCATGTGTTTTACCTGTTCCAGTTTGCGACTGACCAATAACGCTGTCTCCCTTTAAAACTGATGGAATTAAGCGTTCTTGAATTTCCGTTGGGTTATAAAACCCTAATTGCTTGATTGCTTCTATTAAAAATGGCTGTAGCTCAAAACGTTCAAAGTTAGTTTTTTCCATATTAAATCTCCTTTTTTTACTGTCACGTTCAATTTTAAACACAATATATGATTATAATCCATTTTGCTCTCGCTGACTACTGATCATTTCGATTCTAAAAACTTATATTGGGTTTTGCAAACATTTTCGGTACAAATGCATAGGATAAAGAAGAAGTTTACTAACCTAAAGGAGGTGCGCTCTTTGATTCCAAGAAGACCATCCTTTCCCCCTCGTATGCAGAGTCCTTTTGGACCTACTAATACTCAACAAACATTCTTCCCGAATACACAGGGAATCAACCCTCAAGGAACGTCTCGTGGTCCAGGGAATTTACTAGCTCGTATATTTGGAAGAGGTCGTTCTGGTGCCAGAGGTCCTGAAGCCATTGGAGGTTCTGGAGCTGCTGGAGCTCAAAGGATGATTCCACCTACTTCTCTATTTAATACGGTTCAAAGTGCAGCTACACCAGCATCGTCTGCTTCATTATTAAGTAACTTGCAGAACTTAACGAACCCTGCTACGCTTAGCTCTATGATGACCAATATTCAAAAGGTTATTAAAGTAGCTGAAACCATGGGGCCAATGGTACAACAATACGGACCACTCGTTAAAAACGCTCCATCTCTCCTAAAAATGTATCAGCTATTACGAACGGCGGATACAGATGAAGGAGAAGAGAATGACGCAAATAACGATAGCGAAGAAAAAGAAAATGAAGTAAGTAAGCAGGTTGATGGTTTAAAAGAGGACGAAAAAGAAAAAAAATCGGAAAGTGACGAGTTTGATTTTGATGATCAAGAAATTAAATCTGTTAAAAAGGTACGCCAATCAACACCAAAGCTTTACATTTAAGATAAAAAAGGTAGAGAGGTTAACATCTACCTTTTATACATACTTGCATCGAAACTAAGGGCTAATTCCAGTTATTGAGATGAACCATTACAGCACCAATATATTCTTTGTATTATTGTTCATGCTTTTATATAATAGAGAGGAGTTTACAAATACTCGTCACCTTATGATGAGGAGGATACTAATGAAGGTTATAAAAATTGCTCCACGCGGCTATTGCTATGGAGTTGTTGATGCAATGGTTATTGCACGCAACGCAGCTTTGGATACATCACTTCCACGCCCAATTTATATATTAGGCATGATTGTGCATAACAAGCACGTAACAGACGCGTTTGAAGAAGATGGAATCATTACCCTAGACGGTGCAAACCGTTTAGAGATTTTAGATAAAATTAATGAAGGTACGGTCATTTTTACAGCTCATGGTGTATCACCAGAAGTAAAAGAACGCGCAAAGGAAAAAGGACTTGTTACCATTGACGCAACGTGTCCAGACGTAACAAAAACCCATGACCTTATTCTTGCAAAAGAAAAAGAAGGCTATGAGGTTGTCTATATCGGCAAAAAAGGCCATCCTGAGCCGGAAGGTGCAGTTGGAATTGCACCTCACATCGTTCATCTAATTGAAAAAGAAGAAGATGTGGAATCCCTTGCGATTACAAGAGATAAAATCATTGTGACTAATCAAACAACAATGAGCCAATGGGACGTAGCCGATGTGATTGAAAAAGTTCAGGAGAAGTACCCTCATGCTGAAGTTCATAAAGAAATTTGCCTAGCAACACAAGTACGTCAAGAAGCGGTAGCGGAACAAGCCGGAGAAGCCGACGTGACAATTGTTGTCGGTGATCCAAAAAGTAATAACTCTAACCGCCTAGCGCAGGTTTCTGAAGAGATTGCTGGAACAAAAGCTTATCGTATTAGCGATATTTCTGAGCTTGAAGTGGATTGGCTTAAAGATGCTACTTCTGTTGCTGTAACGGCTGGTGCATCAACTCCTACGCCAATTACAAAAGAAGTCATTAAGTATCTAGAGCAGTTTGACCCTGCTGATGAAACGACTTGGACGCGCGAAAAAGCTGTTCCTTTATCAAAAATCTTACCAAAAGTACGTACAAAAAAATCATCCTAAAAAAAGATGCTCTGATGAGCATCTTTTTTATAGAAACGTAAATGGATTTGTATCAACTTGAGAAGAAAAGATCGTGCACTCAAACTTTTTGTCTTTACATAGCTCTTGCATTTTCTTTTCAACCTCTTGACGCATTACCTTTTCCACATGATGACCAGGATCGATAACGTTCAATCCCATCATCATCGCGTCATGAGCTACGTGAAAATATAAGTCTCCTGTAACGTAAACGTCCGCACCTTTAAACTTTGCATTAGAGATGTATTTGTTACCATCTCCACCTAATACGGCTACCTTTTTCACCGTATCATGTAAGTCACCAACAACTCTTAGCCCTTCTACATCTAACGCTTCTTTTACATGATGAGCAAATTCTTTTAAAGTCATCTCACGAGGAAGCTTTCCAATCTTCCCAAGACCGTACTCTTTTCCTTTTTGCTTAAGCTTATAAATGTCATACGCTACTTCTTCATATGGGTGAGCACGCAGCACAGCTTGTACAACTTTTTTTTGAAGCTTTGCTGGAAAGATCGTTTCAATTTTCACTTCGTTCACGCGTTCTGCAGTACCCTGTGAGCCGATATAAGGGTTTGCCTGCTCAGATGGAGTGAAGGTTCCAATCCCTTCTGTAAAGAAAGCACAGCCACTATATAGCCCTATCTCACCTGCACCGGCTTCTGAGATAGCTTGGTGAACGGCTTCATAGTGAGTTTTTGGCACATAGACTACAAGTTTATTTAGTTCTTCAGCACCCGTTGGAACAAGCACTTCGGTATTTTGCAAACCTAATGCATCAGCTAACAAATCGTTAACCCCACCTTCAGTAATATCTAAGTTCGTATGAGCAGCGTATACCGCAATATCATGTTTAATGCACTTTTCAACAATACGGCCAGCGGGTTGGTCCGTTTGAATTTGTTGTAATGGTCGAAAGATAGGAGGATGATGAGCGATAATGAGATCAACATGTTTTTCAATCGCTTCATCAACAACCGTTTCTAATACATCTAAGGTAATCATCACTTTATGAACCGGCTTGTTTAATGTCCCGATTTGCAAACCAATTTTATCCCCTTCCATAGCTAAGTGCTTCGGGGAAAAAGACTCAAACAGTTCAATAACTTGATAACCGTTTGGTACTTTATTCATGATAAAACCTCCTCAATGATTCGAATTTCATTTTCTAGCTTTTTCTTTTTTTCTTGCCCTTCTTTTGTTGTAGCTGATTTCTCCATTTGCTCGACGATCTTTTTTGTATGAGCTAGCTCATGATTCCATTTCTTTTTAAAAGCATCGTTTTTCTCTTTTGCTAAGATTGGACCTACTAAAATTCCCGCTTCAACTTTTTCATCATAAGACTCTAACGGCTCTCCTTGTTCAGCAACAAGAATTTCATAGATTCGACCGTCATCTTCCATGATTTTTTCGTCAATTAAAGACCATTTATGTTCAATTAACCACTGTCTGATATGATGAGCCCCAATATTAGGCTGAAGCACAAGTCTTGTAACGCCCTGTAGCTTTTCTTTCCCGTCTTCTAAAATGGTTTGAATTAAAGTTCCACCCATTCCTGCAATTGTAATGCAGTCTACTTCACCCGGTTTAATAACAGATAACCCATCGCCTTTTCTTACTTCAATAACGTCTGTTAAGTTTGTTTTTTCTACCTGCTTAACAGCTGATTGAAAAGGACCTTCTGTAATTTCACCTGCAATTGCTCCTTTTATATACCCTTGTAAATATGCATAGCAAGGTAGATAAGCATGATCTGATCCAATATCAGCAAGCATAGCTCCTTTTGGAATTGATTTTGCGACTTCTTCTAGTCGCTTGGATAATTTTAGCTCATTCATTGTCTTGTCACCTATTCTTTATGTAATTACTGTTCCTTATTTTATCACAAACACTGTTGCGAATCATACTGTGACTCCGCTTCTATTATTTCCTATATCCCATAAAAAAAAGCCTCTTCGTTTGTAAGAGGCTACCATAAAAATCCTATTTATTTAATTTCTGAAACCCATTTCGCCATCTCAGGAGCTTTTTCAGCAGATATTAACCCTGGTGGCATTGATCCCTTTCCGTTCACTAGGATATCAGCAATTTCTTCTTCAGAAAGCTTGTCGCCCACTCCTTTTAAAGCTGGCCCTACGCCTCCTTGATACTGATCGCCGTGACATCCAATACAGTTTTGTTGATAGAGATCTTCAGGCTTTGCTGAGGCTTGATCTTCTTCGCCTCCACCTTCTTTTTCAGCGGCTATTTCTTCTGCGTTGTTGAGACCATTAAATGAGAAGGTTACCATTAATCCAATTCCAATAAGTGCAATAAGCAAAAATGGTATCAGTGGATTTCGATTCATTAACTATACCCCCTTTATGTATTCCCATCCCGTGAAATAGCAAAAATAGTATAAGCATCTTTATTTTACTGTAAAACGAGGACAAGTGAAAGGGTTTTATTTACAGAATTATCTAACCTATCCATAAAATCTACTATTTTTCGAAGCGTTTACACTTTTCAAGTAGTTAATTAGCATCCAATTTGCCTAGCAATAACGGAACGCTGAATTTCAGATGTCCCTTCACCAATCTCCAACAGCTTGGCATCACGTAAAAAGCGCTCAACCTGATACTCTTTCATATAACCATATCCACCGTGGATTTGAATCGCTTGGCTCGCTACTTCCATACATATTTCAGAGGCATATAGTTTACACATGGCTGCTTCCTTAGTAAAAGGTTTGCCTTGATCTTTCAGCCATGCTGCCTTATAAACCATTGTTCTTGCCAGTTCCACTTTCATGGCCATATCTGCTAGTTTAAATTGGATTGCTTGAAAAGACGAAAGTGTTTTTCCAAACTGCTTTCTTTCTTGTGCATAAGCAAGAGCTTTTTCATAAGCCGCTTGAGCAATTCCAACTCCCATTGCTCCAATTCCAATTCGTCCTCCGTCGAGCGTTTTTAAGAATTGCTTAAATCCCTCTCCTTTTTTGCCAAGTAGATTTTCTTCTGGCACTTTTACGTCTTCTAGAATTAGTTCCGTTGTATTTGAAGCATGAAGTCCCATCTTTTCATAATTATCGATGACTGAGAAACCAGCTGCATCAGTCGGCACAATTAACGCAGAAATCTCTTTTTTTCCTTCATGTCTTGCCGTTACAGCTGTCAAAGCTAAAAATTTTGCATAGCTTGCATTGGTAATGTAGCATTTACTACCGTTAATCGTATATTCACCATTTTCTAACTCTGCACTTGTTTCAGTTCCTCCAGCATCACTTCCCGCATTAGGCTCAGTTAACCCAAATGCTCCAAACGATTCTCCTGTGCAGATTGGAACTAAGTATTTTTCTTTTTGCTCCGGTGTTCCAAATAGGTGAATAGGCGCACCCCCTAACGATACATGAGCAGAATATGTAATTCCCGTTGAACCACACGCTCTGCTTAGCTCTTCTACTACAATTGCAAAGCTGACCGTATCAGCACCGCCCCCACCATACTCTTCTGGGAAAGGAAGTCCCATAACGCCTAAATCAGATAACTTTTTAAACACATCTAACGGAAATTCTTTCGTCTTGTCTCGTTCCAATGCTCCTGGTGCAACCTCAGCTTCAGAAAACTCTCGAAGTGTTTTTTGAATCATTTTCTGTTCTGCCGTTAATTCAAAATTCATCTCAAATCCCCCCAAACAAAATGTATACGCTTACAATAATTAATTATAAGTCATTTTTGTAAATTTTCTCAACTTTTAAAATAAGAGAATCTATTTCATGATATAATAAACGAAAGTTTCTTTTAAAAAATGACAGCGATTGCATTTAAGGGCGTGACTGGATAAATTAGTGGATTTTTTTTAAAAGAGCATTTGCAAAACAAAACTCATTTCAGTAAAATATATTCAAAGGGTAGTGATTGGTAAAAAAAAGAAGCAAAAAAATAGTTTACTCCTATATAGAAGTAAACTATTAATTCATCACAAATTCTATTCTAAGAAATCCTTTAAGCGCTTGCTGCGGCTTGGATGTCTTAACTTACGTAGCGCTTTTGCTTCAATTTGACGAATACGTTCACGCGTTACGCCAAACACTTTTCCAACTTCTTCAAGTGTACGTGTACGACCATCATCTAAGCCAAAACGAAGACGCAGCACATTTTCTTCACGATCTGTTAACGTATCTAAGACGTCTTCTAATTGCTCTTTTAATAGTTCGTAAGCAGCGTGCTCAGAAGGCGATGTTGCATCTTGATCTTCAATGAAGTCACCTAAATGAGAATCATCTTCTTCACCAATAGGCGTTTCAAGTGAAACAGGCTCTTGCGCAATTTTTAAGATTTCACGTACTTTTTCTGGCGTTAAATCCATATCCTCTGCAATTTCTTCTGGAGATGGCTCACGACCTAAGTCTTGCAGTAATTGACGTTGAACACGAATTAACTTGTTAATTGTTTCTACCATGTGTACAGGAATACGAATTGTTCTTGCTTGGTCTGCAATCGCACGTGTGATGGCTTGACGAATCCACCATGTTGCATACGTACTAAATTTGTAACCTTTACGGTAATCAAACTTTTCAACCGCTTTAATTAGGCCCATATTTCCTTCTTGAATTAAATCTAAGAAAAGCATGCCGCGTCCTACATATCTCTTAGCAATACTTACAACTAGACGTAAGTTTGCTTCTGCTAAACGGCGCTTAGCTTCTTCATCGCCTTCTTCAATACGTTTTGCCAAGTTAATTTCTTCTTCAGCAGATAGAAGATCTACACGACCAATTTCTTTCAAATACATACGAACAGGGTCATTGATTTTTACTCCTGGTGGCACGCTAAGATCATTCAAATCAAACTCTTCTTCCTTAGACAATTGTTGAATATCTGGATCCGCATCTTCATTTGCTTCTGCTTCACTCATCACTTCAACACCTTGTTCACCAAGGAATTCATAGTATTCATCCATTTGGTCGGACTCAATTTCAAAATTTGCCATGCGCTCGGCAATTTCTTCATATGTGAGAACACCACGTTTTTTACCAATTTCAGTCAATTGTTCTTTGACTTGCTCTATTGTTAAATCTGAATCAAGTTGCTTTGAATGTGCTGATTTTTCAGCCATCAAATCCCCTCCTTCCAAAATTTTGAGGACACCTTTTTTAAAAGTGGGACTAATAAACACGTTTTATTTTAACGCCTTTTTTAATTCCAAAATTTCCATTGCAATCGTCGCAGCCTTTACATAATCCTTTTGACGCTCCGCTTCTTGCCTTTGCTGCTCTTTTTCTTTTATTATGGACTTCTTTTCATAATTCAACACTTGTTGAATGTAATCATGCAACGCTTGCTCCGACAATTCTTCGTTAATTGACATCATCGCTAGTTCCGAAGCTAAACCTGTCAGATTTGAATCAGGAATACGTTCGATAAAGTTGCTTGGGTTAGGACTATACCCTTCTTCGTAGTAACCATACAAGTATGTCACAAGAGCCCTATGTTCTTCTATATTAAACTGTGCTTGAAGCAGATCTTGAATCCGAAACGCTATATCCCTGTCTTTTAGCATATATGCAATTAAATGCCTCTCTGCATTTTCATGTGCAGGAAGAAGGTTTTTTTTGGTGACAGGATGTCTTGATATAGTATTTCTATTCCAAGAATCATTATCCTTTTTCTTTTTCACTTCATGGCGAACTTGTTGCTGCTGTTCCTTTAAAGCATCTAATGAAATTGAAAACTCTTGAGACAGTTGCCTGAGGTAATAGTCTTTTTCGACCGCTTTTGTTAATTGACTAACTGCTTTTAACACTTCATCAATGTACTTCATGCGATCAGCTTCAATCTGCAAGTTCTTACCACGTCGCAAGTATCGCATTTTAAACGCCATAAGCGTCAAACTGTTTTCAATGACTTCGTTTCGAAATTTTGCTGCTCCAAACTCTTTTATATAATCGTCAGGGTCATATCCATCCGGCATCGTGGCGACTTTTACTGAGCAGCCTGCATCTGTTAAAATATTCACAGCTTTATACGCAGCTTCAATACCTGCCGAGTCTGCATCATAGCATACAATAACGGATTCAACGTTTCGACGAATAATTTTTGCCTGCTCTTCTGTAAGCGCAGTACCCATCGTTGCAATTGACTGTTGACACTCAGCAGTAACCGATGAAATAACGTCTGCGAATCCTTCAAATAAAATGACTTGTTGATTTTTTCTGATGTGTTTTTTTGCACGGTGAAAATTGTAGAGTGTACGACTTTTATTAAAGATTGAAGTTTCGGGACTATTTAGATACTTGGGCTGCCCTTTTATCTCTTTTAATAGGCGACCTGAAAAAGCAATGGTTCTTCCTTGTAAGTCTGCAATAGGAAACATAACTCGATCTCGAAACCGATCGAAATAGCTTTCTTCTTGATTTCGTTTAATAATAAGACCTGCAGCTTCCATTTCATCTGGCTTAAATCCACGCTTTGTTAAAAACTTAGTAACGAAATCCCAGGAATCTAGCGCATATCCAATTTCAAACTCGTCTATAATTTCTCTTGTGAAACCACGGTTGATTAAATAGTCATAGGCTTCCTGGCCTTCTTTTGTATTTACCAATAAATGATGATAAAATTTCTTTAAAAGCTCATGTGCATCAACAAGGGCATTTTCTGACTTTGAACCCTCAGAGCTCGGCTGTTGCACTTCATATTCAAATGGAATGTTTCCTTTATCAGCAAGGTGTTGAGCAGCTTCGGTAAATGAAAGCCCCTCTAAATCCATAACAAATGAAAATGCGTTTCCTCCAGCTCCACAGCCAAAGCAATGATAAATTTGCTTATCTGGCGATACGGAAAACGATGGTGTATTTTCCCCATGAAACGGACACAGCCCAAAATAGTTTCGGCCCTGTTTCGTTAGCTGCACATAGTCGCTTATGACATCGACAATATCTACTGAACGCCGAATACGATCAATCACTTCATCAGGAATTCGATTTGCCATGTTAACAGCTCCGTATTTCTATAGTAATTCTTCATCAAAAGCTAAATTCCTTCACGTTTCGACAATATTTTTTCGAGTGCTGTGCTGAATTTTTCTCTGTCTTCATCGCTAAAAGCTTTAGGACCTTTTGAATAGCGACCTGCTTTTCTTTCCTTTGCTGAAACATATCGAAAAAAAAGAACCGTATCCATATCGTTCTCACTATATACTTTTCCACGTGGAGACAATACATAAACACGTCGACTAAGAAGCATGCTCGCTAACCCTGTATCCTGTGTTACAGCGACATCTCCTTGCTGAACATGATTTAAAATGTATAAGTCTACTGCTTCCTTCTCACTATCTACGTAAACCCACTTACCAGCTGAAGGGTTTGTTTGCATGTGAGCATATGAAGCAACAAAAACAACCTCAACGCAGTATGTATGTGCCAGTTCTACAATCTCTTTTTTTACAGGACACGCATCAGCATCGACAAAAATCGTATAGTTTCTTTTGCTATAACTCTGTATTCTACATCCCTCCACAGATTCCTTCTACCATTTGTAATTTCATGTAGATTGCGTTTGTCGAATACTTTTTAGACTCAATCCTTGACATTTATATAAATAGTTTATTCGTTCTTCACAGAGTCTAAACCTAAAACTATTCTTTTTTATCACAATTTTTAATTATAATATAACTACGCAATATTTTCTACCATAAAGTTAAAGAGTAGCCCTTCACGCAAAGGGCCATCATTCAGGAATGATGGCTCATAAAGCAACACAGTGTTGTCACGTCATTTCTTCGTGTAACTGACAACTGCTTTATTTCTTTTGTTGAATGATTTTCGCAATAATTCCAGCAGTCTCTTCTACAGCTCGATTTGAGACGTCCACTACTTCACATCCAATTTTATCGACAATTCCTTGGAAGAAATCTAACTCCTCTTTAATTCTTTCAATGTTTGCGTAAATAGCTTGGTCATTTAGTCCTAATGATTTTAAACGTTCTTTGCGAATATCATTCAATTTATCAGGACTAATCATCAGGCCAATGCATTTTTTAGGCGACACGTGAAAGAGTTCTTCTGGTGGATCTACTTCCGGTACGATTGGAACGTTAGCCACCTTTAAACGTTTATGAGCTAAAAACTGAGACAGCGGCGTTTTAGACGTTCGTGATACTCCAATGAGCACAATATCTGCTCGCAGAATGCCTCTTGGATCTCGTCCATCATCATATTTAACTGCAAATTCAATCGCTTCCACTTTTTTGAAATAATCATCATCTAGCTTGCGAACCGTTCCTGGTTCATATCTTGGCGATAGCTGATAGGATGATTGAATTTTATCAATAAGCGGTCCAATAATATCAAAAACTTCCACGCCTTTTTTAGCCGCTTCGTTCAGCAAAAAGTTTCGCATTTCTGGTTTCACAAGCGTAAATCCAATAATTCCATTATTCAACTTAGCCAAAGATACCACTTCTGCTAACGTAGCAGTATCTTCTACATAAGGAACTCGTTTAATAATAAACTCCGTCATATTAAATTGACTGGAAGCTGCTTTGACAACTAATTCTGCTGTTTCCCCAACCGAATCTGAAATTACATATAAGCATGGGTTGTTCATTTTGGCACATCCCCTTAATCATTTTAATCACTTCGATTATAATACTTCATCATGAGCCAGTGCTACTAGTAATTTTGTGATATTTGTTTTGGTCACTCTTCCTACTACCTCAAGTCCTGCGTCTACTTTTTTCACCACGGGAATGGCATCAATTTGTTTCTCAATCAGCACTTGTGCAATATCAATGAGAAGCTCTTCACGATGACAATATGTAATGTTAGGCATCCTAGTCATAATAATATGAACAGGAATTGATGTAAGCTCTTGTTTCCCGATGCTGGCACGCAGCAAGTCTTTTCGAGATAGAACTCCTACTAATAACGACTGTTCATCCACAACAAACAACGTTCCTACATCTTCTAGAAACATCGTACAAATCGCATCGTATACGGACACATTCTCATTGACTACAACAGGAATAGATTGATAGTCCTGAACTTGGATTTTTTTGATTTTATCCGTTAGCAGCTGCGCCCCTGTTTTTCCTGTATAGAAATAACCCACACGAGGTCGTGCTTCTAAATAACCTGCCATTGTTAAAATCGCTAAGTCCGGTCGCAGCGTTGCACGCGTTAAGTTTAGCTTATCTGCAATATGCTCTCCAGTAATGGGACCTTGATCTTTTACAATCTGTAAGATGTGCTCTTGTCTTTTATTTAGTTCGATTTTAATCACCACCTAACTGTTAAATGTGACATACTATTTATAGAAACATTATATACTTTTTATTCAAAAGTAAAAGATGAAAAGATATATTTTTAAAAGGATTTTTTATTCTATCATGTTACGGCCAAAAAAACATGAAAGATGCCTGTAACTTTTTTAATGACTATTCGCTTTTTTAAATCAATAGTAAAAAGGGCGTCTCAAATATTACTTTATCCTTTGAGGCACCCTCACGTTATGTTATAAAACTCATACGTAACCTTTATTCGCTTTTAGTTGGCAGTGCCGCTTTCAAAGATTCCATCTGAGTTAAAAATCGCTTTGTTTTTAAATACAAGCCTGAATACTCATCATAATATTGATCAATAATAAAGTGCAATTGTTTTTTCGTTTCCGGCTTAACTGAAATAGAGCCTAGTCTTTTTAAATCCATATAATAAAATAAGCGCAGTAATTTAACGGTCATGGGCGTCAGTTTAAAATGATACGGATCTTTTTCTAGGCAACGGTGACAAATAAAGCCCCCTTCGCGTACAGAAAAGTGGAAAGTTCCTTCTTTTGCATGACAGACCGCGCATTCATCAAGAATTGGATATAAACCTAGTACATTCAACATCTTCATTTCATAAATATACATTAAAATTTCAGTATCGTATCCTTCATTCATATAATGAATCGTTTGGTAAAGTAGCTCAAACAGAAACGGATTTGGCTTGTTGTTATCTGTTCCCTTATCCGTTAATTCAAGAATATAAGAAGCATACGCGGTTGTAAAAATATCTTCGCGTATGCTTCTCATAGAAGAAATCACTTCACCTTGCTGAAGAGTTCCCATTCCTGAACCTGCTTGTATAAAGAAATAGCCATACGTAAATAACTGTGTCACAGAAGCTAAACGGCTACTCGGCTTCTTCGCGCCCCTGGCCATTAAGCCTACCTTGCCCAATTCACGTGAATAGATGGTTACAATTTTATTTGATTCACCATAGTCATTCGTTCGAATAACAATACCTTCACATTTTTTAAACAAACTTTATCACCTACTGTTGGGAAGGCTACGAAACTGGAGAATTGAGACCATCAGTATCATCTTCGTGTGCTTCAGGCCCTTCTATTACCTCTTTTTCAAGTTCTTTGAAAAGAAGGTATGTATCGATACTACCTGTTTGTGAAAAGACGTTCCAAGTAAAATTCAACATAGAACTCCCACCTTTCTAATCGTATAGATCAGATACAATTTCAATTCCTTACGTTTAGAATAGCCTTCCTAGCTAAAATCATGTAACACAATTTTTTACAATTTGTGATGTGTTAATTTAATATTCATCTTCTCTAAAACCATAGTCTCTTAAGTGTGATGAACGGTTGCGCCAATCTTTTTGCACCTTCACCCAAAGCTCTAAGAATACTCTTGAACCTAGTAAAGCTTCAATATCAGCACGCGCTTTTCTACCTACTTCTTTTAGCATTTTCCCTTGCTTTCCGATGACGATGCCTTTTTGAGAATCGCGTTCAACAATAATTGTTGCTCCGACGTATATAGCACCGTTATCTCGCTTTTGCATGGAGTCCATGACAACTGCAATGGAGTGAGGAATTTCTTCGCGCGTTGAATGCAATACCTTTTCACGAATTAATTCTGTAATGATAAAACGCTCTGGATGGTCCGTTACTTGATCAGCAGGATAGTATTGCGGACCTTCTGGAAGCACTTTTTTAATTTGCTCTAACAAACGCTCTACATTGTTTCCTTGCAAAGCAGAAATTGGGATAATTTCAGCGAAAGGATATAGATCCTTATACGTTGTGATAATTGTAAACAACTCATCTGGGTGAATTTCATCAATTTTGTTAATGACTAAAAACACGGGTGTCTTTGTCTCTTTTAAACGCTCAATGATAAACTCATCACCACGACCTAACCCTTCAGCTGCGTTTACCATAAACAGCACAAGATCTACTTCTTTTAAGGTATTTTGCGCAACTTTCATCATAAAGTCCCCAAGCTTATGCTTAGGCTTATGAATCCCAGGTGTATCAATGAACACAATCTGTGCCTCATCTTCTGTATAAACGCCTTGAATTTTATTACGAGTTGTCTGTGGCTTGTCACTCATAATGGCGATTTTCTGCCCAATTACTCGATTTAAAAAGGTAGACTTCCCAACATTAGGTCTACCAATAATTGAAACAAAACCTGATTTAAATGTATGATTACTCATGTAAAGCCTCCGATGATTGATCCATTCATAATATTCTTATCACCTTTTCTACAACACGTAATCAGTTTAGCATGCTGTAAAAAAGAGCAAATCTTACTATAGCATCATTATAGCACAACGCTATATAGAGAATACAAACAACTCATGAAAAGAAGATGTATTTCCAAAAGATAAGGATGCCAATAACAACAGCAAAACACGCATAAACCAACACTGCCGCAGCGGCAGCATCTTTTGCGTGCTTTGCTAAAGGATGACGTTTAGTTGTAATTAAATCCACTGTTTTTTCAACAGCCGTATTCATAAGTTCTAAGCTAAACATACCTGCAATTAACAGCAGAACAACCAGCCATTCTGTTAATGAGATACGAAACCACAAGCTTGCTAAGATAACTACAAAGGAAGCGAAAACATGAATTTTCATGTTTGCTTCCTTTGTAACTACATACTTAAATCCTTCTATTGCATAGCCAAAGCTACGAACTAATCGTCTTATTCCTCTTTTATCGCGTGAGTCCATGCTCATCTAAAATATCCTTTTGACGTGTAAACATTTGCTTCTCATCTTCAACCGTTTCGTGATCATAACCAAGCAAATGTAAGAAACCATGTACGGTTAAAAAACCTAGTTCGCGCATAAAGGAGTGGCCATATTCTTCAGCTTGCTCAACTGTTCTTGGAACGGAAATAATAATATCGCCTAAAACTCGCGGCATTTCCTCTCCAAAGATTTCAATCTCCCCTTCGCCCATTTCCTCTAAAGCAAAAGAAATAACGTCCGTCGGCTTGTCCTTGTCACGATATTCACGGTTGATTTCTTGAATACGTTCATTGTTTACAAACGTAATTGATACTTCTGTTCCGTCTTCTACACCTTCTTTAGCAGCAGCTACTGCTAATAAGGCTTCTAATGTTTCTTTTTGTTCATTTGTTATTTCATTTGTTTCATCAATAAAGTCAATTAATAAACTCATGCTTTCACCTTCTGTTTTTTTAATTCAGGATACTCAATACGAGAATGGAATATACCATTTAGCGTCTCACAAAGAGCTTGTCTAATCAATTCCAATTCTTTTAATGTAATATCACATTCAATAAACTGCTCATCTTCAACTCTGTCATTAATGATGCTTCGCACTAGCTTCTCAATCTTTTCTGGGGTTGGATTGGGCATCGAACGCACAGCAGCCTCTACGCTGTCTGCAATGCAGATGACGGCTGCTTCTTTTGTTTGGGGCTTAGGCCCCTCGTAACGATAGTCTTCTTCTTTTATTTCTTCTTCTGTTTGTTCCAATGCTTTATGATAGAAGAACTTTAATAAAGACGTTCCATGATGCTGCTCGGCAATATCAACAATCTCTTTTGGTAGCTTATGCTTGCGCAAAATAGCTGCTCCGTCTGTTGTATGAGATGTAATGATATTTTTGCTGACTTTTGGAGATAACGTATCATGTGGATTACGAATATTCATTTGGTTCTCAATAAAATATTGAGGACGCTTCGTTTTACCAATATCGTGATAATAAGCCCCTACGCGTGCGAGCAAACCGTTCGCTCCAATTGTTTCACAAGCAGCTTCTGAAAGGTTAGCTACCATTACGCTATGATGATACGTACCCGGCGTTTCCGTTAAGATTTTTCTCAGTAAAGGATGATTTGGACTAGATAGCTCAATTAGCTTCATTGTTGATAAAATACCAAAGCCACTTTCAAAGAAAGGAAGCAAACCAATGGCTAATACTGAAGAGATAATGCCAGATGCCATTGCCATTAAGCTATAATAACCAAGCTCCATTGTATCTAACTGACCATTTTTAATAAAAATAATTGATAGACTAACAATCACATTCATTAGCGCGACAACGAGTCCTGCTTGAAGCACTCTTGCCTTGCGCTGTTTGTCCATTAAAAACAAGATAGCTGTAATATTACTAATCAAAAAGTAAATCCCTATATTCATATTAAACGCTGTTGTCAATTCACCGTTAAAAATAATGCTACCGCAAATGGCAAAAATGATGCTGGAAATAATGGCAATCTTCTCATTCATTAACACTCGCAGCAAAATACCACCAACAGCCACAGGGGCTAAGTAGCCAATTTCAGATAAATCAATTCGTTGAAAAAAGCTTAAGATTTTCATTAAAGCAATCGTAATACTTGTGATAATTGCATATAAAAGGAGTGGCTTATATGTATTTGCATGAAGGCCTCGCAAATAAAAAGCTGCTCCGCCAATCATAATAATAATTAGCAAACTTAAGCCAATAAACGGTTGCAGCATTCCTTTATTGTTTAACAGCCCAGCAAGCTGAAGCTGACGGTAGATATCCGCATTGATGAGTTGATTTTCTTCCACAATAATTTGACCTTGCTTAATCCGCACAGGCTCTATTTTTTCAACTGCTGCTTGGCGATTTTCAGATGTTTTTTGTGGATCGTAAATGACATTTGGAATAATAGAAGATCTTGCGATTTCATTCATCGCAGCCTTTAGGCTAGAACTTACATTAGTTGTATACACCAGCTGCCCCTCAGCTTGGTCTTTCATTTCTTCTAAGTCACTAATCATAACTTGGTTTTTCATTACGTGGTGGACTGCTGTAACAACCGCATCTTTTGCAACCGATAATTCTTCTTTGTTCGTCTGTAAAAGCTCGCTAATTGCCTTGTCAGATAGACCCTTACGAATATTATCTGGAAGCTTGTCCTGCAACATTTCTTGCTTGCTTGTTTCGCTTTTATTTTCTAACTGGTCGTACTCTTTATTCACTTCAATAATAGCATCAAAAATAGATGCAACAAGATCGACCTGGTTTTGTGCATATTCTGTTTTTTGTGTATACACATCTTCAACTGCTTCTTTTGCCTCTGCCTTCTTCTTTTCTGTACTTTCTTTATCTTCAATTGTCACAGGTGAGTAAATCGTCTCCGGTGAAATCGATAAAAGCCTCAAGTCCAATTCTTCTGGCTTTACATTGCTGTACATAGACGCAAACATAATGAGACCAATTAAAGCATATAACCCTAGTTGAATTAACCGCAGCTTTTCGATCTGTGCCATTGTTTGTTTAAAAAACCGAAACTTTGACACACCAATTTCCCCCTTTTACAAAAAATAGACCCTAAATTAAAGGGTCTCTTTGTCAAATTGGTCATACGCTTGAATGATTCGACCAACCAATGGATGACGAACGACATCTGATTGATCTAAATGGATAAACGAAATGCCTGTTACATTATTTAATATTTTTGTAACTGACCCTAATCCAGACTTCACACCTCTAGGCAAGTCCACCTGTGATACGTCACCTGTAATAATCATTTTTGACCCGAAACCCAATCGAGTTAAAAACATTTTCATCTGTGCTAATGTTGTATTTTGCGCCTCGTCTAAAATGACAAAAGCATCGTCTAATGTACGGCCACGCATATAAGCAAGTGGAGCAATCTCAATTACTCCTCTTTCTATTAGTCGCTGCGTATGCTCCGTTCCTAACACATCATGCAGCGCATCATATAGTGGTCGTAAATAAGGATCTACCTTTTCTTTTAAATCTCCTGGTAAAAAACCTAAGCTTTCCCCTGCTTCAACAGCTGGGCGCGTTAAAATAATACGCTTTACAAAACCATTTTTTAAGGCGTTAACGGCCATTACTACGGCTAAATACGTTTTTCCCGTTCCCGCTGGTCCAATACCAAATACAAGGTCATTCTTTTTAATAGCAGAAATATAGTGACTTTGCCCTAATGTCTTAACACGAATTGACTTACCCTGTACATTTTTGGCAATCTCTTCTTCATATACATCTTCAAAAAACTCCAGCGTACCTTTTTTAGCAAGCTGAATTGCATAGACAACATCTCGTTCTGAAATTGTAATGTTTTTACGAATAATTGTTACTAGCTTCTTTAACATTTCTTCAACGGTTTGTACATCTTCAGGGTTACCTGAAACAATGACTGTTTCACCTCGAGAGATGATGTTTACATTCATTTCTTCTTCAATTCTTTTCAAGTTAACATCCTGAACACCGAATAAAGAAATTGCTTCGTTTGAATCGTCAAGTTGTACGTTAATTGTTACTAGCTGTTCTGACATTCCTCAATCTCCTTGAATAATTGGTTGGGTACTCGCAATATTTTCTATAACTTGGTAATGTATTGATAATTTTACTTTACCATTCTCAAGTTGCTGGTGCAAAACTTTTTCACCTTTTATTTCAGCATCTTCACTTAAAAATGCTTTTAATTGTTTTCGACCCGTTTCAAGCCCTTTGGCAACGGCTTCTTGTTTAGAGTATACCCGTTTTGTAGTTTGATTTTCTCTTATAATCACTTTTTCATAAGAAAGGGGTGTTTTCCACTTGAAAAAGTACAGCGGCTTCACTTCTTTTTCAACTTTTGTCGTTCTATACTTTTCTTTTGAAAACGCCCAAAGCGGCATTTTAAATGCGCTTAAATCTAAGTAGTGCTTATTATAGGATTCTCCAGTCAGCACATGAAAATTAGTTTCCAGTGGAACTTCTACTTCAGACCTGTACCATGTCTCCCCATAAACTTCCCCTTTTGCTGATACAACCTTCTTATTTTTCTCGTTACCAATAATACCAGAAACCAGTACTTCACCTTCATTTACCACGTCGTTTACTTTTACCAAAGGTTGTCCTTTCTCAACAAACATTTTTGTAATCGTTGCTTTTTTAGCTGCAACTAAATGCTGATGAGATGATTTCTCCTGCTGCTTTGGTTCATTCTTCTCAACAACTTGAAAGTGATAAGAAGTTCCCTTAACCTCTACACCGACCCATGTGATATTATTCATGGAGTCGGTTAAGTAACGCTGTATTTGCTCAGGACTACCTAATGAAAATTGAAATTCTCCTCTCTTAACGCCAACTTCCTTTAGCTTCTTGGTCATTTCATATTCTGTTTCTGGAGAAGCTCCAGTTATCTCAACTTTCCATATCATATTAGATAGCAGCGTAAGCAAAAGAAAAAAAGAAAGAACGCCTAATACAAACCCGCTGTTTCTCCACATTGTTTTTGTTAAAAAAGGAAAGCCTTGCCGACGTACAAAATAAATTTTGCAGTCAGCTTTTCGAATCAGTATACGAATTTTTTTGACGTCTTTCAACAAAATAGTGGCTGTAATACAACCCTCTTCTACTTTTTTGACATGAGAGATCATAATTCCTTGGCGCACGCATAAATTCACAAAACGTTCAATACCTTTTCCAACAATTCGAATTCGAACGGTTCCAATAATAAAGTTTGTCCATCCATTCTTCATTATGTTCCTCCTACCCTTACTGTTCTAAATAAAGAACTTGATTAATTTTCCCTTCTAACACTAATTCTTCAGGTAAAATCACCTTTATCACGAGTCCTTCACCGCGGACTAGCATTTGTCCCTGCTTCAACAACACTCGTATTTCAGTATCAGAAAAGGCTAATAAACCTTTGTGATTTTCAATATATATGTGTATTTGTCCAACTAACGTAATCCGAGGAAGATCCATTAACACATCAGCGGGTAGTTCCATCGTTTTCGTCATCCATCTTTTCATTTGCTGTCTCCATGTTTTGCTCATAAAAAAGAACCCCCTTTCATCTCATGTTTATGAGAAAGGGGGTTAATGTATCACATCTATTTATCTTTTATAACTTCGTCTTTTCGACTTTGGCGGTCCTAGTACTTCCGACCAAATAACACCTTGAATTGCTGCTTTCTTCGAAAACACAACGGGACGAGTAGATGTATCCTGCTTTTTGTCGATAGATGAAACTGAGCTCGTTCCAGCTCGCTTTGGTATTTCTCTTTGAGTCTTTAATTGTTCAAGCTTTTCCTGAAGCTCATTCCGAACGGCTTGAGCCTCTTCTTTCATATCTTTCTTAGCTTCTACTACCGTTTCTTTTTTGTTGCGCTCAGAAGGACGATAGGGTATTCGTTTTGGTCGATTTCTCTCTTCTCTAGAAGTAGGATTACCAACAGGAGGCATTGGCTGGCGCTGTGGGCGTTTTTCTTCCTCTTCTGCCCCTGAACCAATATAACGTTGAATAACGTTTAAAATAAAGCCTCCGACGATGATAACAAGAAAGAGATTTCCGATAATAAATTCAAATATGCCTTGAATTATGTTCATGAGGAGAGCCCTCCTTATTTCTCTTCGTCATCCTGTCCCATTTTGCCGATAGAATCTCTCATGTTCGTGTCTGCATCAATGTTTCGGATATTCATATAATCCATCACGCCAAGGTTACCAGAGCGCAGTGCTTCTGCCATCGCTAACGGAACTTCCGCTTCGGCTTCTACTACTTTTGCACGCATCTCTTCTACTTTTGCACGCATTTCTTGTTCTTGTGCTACAGCCATTGCACGGCGCTCTTCCGCTTTTGCTTGTGCAATGTTTTTGTCAGCTTCCGCTTGGTCAATTTGAAGGACTGCACCAATGTTTTTACCGATATCGATATCTGCAATATCAATTGATAGAATTTCAAAGGCTGTTCCTGAATCCAACCCTTTTGTTAAAACTGTTTGTGAAATCATATCTGGGTTTTCTAATACCTTTTTATGATCTTGCTGAGAACCAATTGTAGAAACAATCCCTTCACCGACACGGGCAATAACTGTTTCTTCTCCAGCTCCCCCTACTAAACGGTCAATGTTTGCACGTACTGTAATACGAGCTTTTGCTTTTACTTCAATACCATCCATCGCCACACCTGAAATAAAAGGTGTTTCAATTACTTTTGGATTAACGCTCATTTGAACAGCTTCTAACACATTACGACCCGCTAAGTCAATCGCAGCTCCACGTTCAAATGGTAGTTCAATGTTTGCACGCTGAGCAGCAATTAACGCATTAACCACGCGGTCAACGTTACCACCTGCTAAGTAGTGGCTCTCTAGCTGATTTGTCGAAACATCCAATCCAGCTTTACTTGCTTTAATCAATGGATTTACAACGCGAGACGGGATAACGCGACGTAATCTCATTCCGACTAGTGTAAAGATACTAATACGTACACCTGCTGCTAATGCTGAAATCCACAGCATTACCGGTACAAACGTAAAGAATACGGCTAATAGTATAATGCCTAAGCCAATTGCAACAAAAAATAATAAGCTACCTGGTTCCATTATTTAACTTCCTCCTCGGTTGGTAAGTCTTTCACTTTTCGTACCACAACTCGTGATCCTTCTACTTTCATCACTTTCACTTTAACATCTTTTGCTAAATAATTCCCCTCTGATACTACGTCGATGTATTCATCATTGATTGAAACTGTACCAGATGGTCGAAGTGGTGTAATTGTTACCCCTTCTTTACCGATCAATTCATAACGATTTTGGTTAGAAACATAACCCGACTCTGTATTAAGTGAGTCACTTAATACCATCTTTCTCAACGTTTTCATTCTCTTACCAAAAAATTTCATCATAACAAACGCTCCTCCCAAAGCAACAGCACAAGCAATGATTAACGACACTCCCATTTGCACGTAGTTATCCGTAGTGAGAAAGAAACTAACAAAAATAGCCCCTAACCCAATTATTCCTAATATTCCACCTGGTAAGAAAAGCTCTAAAAGCAGAAGAACAATTCCAATAATAAATACAATAATTGCTTCCATTCCTGCTAACCCCGCTACCAGATGACCATAAAAGAATAGAAGTAGCGCACCAATTCCCATGGAACCAGCTAAACCAAACGTTGGCGTATAAAGCTCAATCACTAAACCTAGTCCTCCTATCGACAGCAAAATTGGTACGACTACTGGATTGGTAACGAAGCGAGCGATATGCTCTGCCCAGCTAACCTTTGTTGTAATCACATCCGAATTTTCATAGCCTAATTTATCTAATAGCTCATTTAAATTAGCAACTGTTCCTTCAGAATATTGTACGTCTTCCGCTTGTTTAGGAGTCAGCGTTAGCAGTTCTTTATTCGTTATGTCCAGCTCTGGCAGCTCAATCGATTTATCTGCCATTGCCATTGCATATTTTGGGTCGCGTCCATTTTGCTCAGCGGCGCTTTTCATCGCTGATAGCCAATAAGACTGTGCTTTGTCGTCCGCTGCGTTACCTGACCCATCAATAACAGCTGCAGAACCCATTGTTGATCCAGGAGTCATATAAATTTCATCCGCATTTAAGGCAATGTATGCTCCTGCGGATAATGCTTTTTTATTGACGAGCGCAACAATGGGAATATCCGTTTTTGTAATACTTTTTCCAATATCAGAAGCAGCATCTACGGCCCCACCAGGCGTATTAATATCTAACACAATTAAATCTGCCTTTTCGGTTTCTGCTTCTTTAATACTACGGTTTAAAAAAGCGAGAAGTCCTTTTTCAACTGTATCCTCAACTGGAATGACATATACTTTCTCTGAACTAGCAGTGAAGGCTTGTGGCAAGAAACAAAGTATGATAAACGTAGCGACAATGATGCTTACAGTTATTTTTTTCACTTATTCTATCACCCCTCCTCTCTTTGCATCATATGAGTGCTTATCTTCTTATACGATTAACTTTACAAATAGTTTCAAGTTTTTGAAACTTTTTATGTATGAATATGAACCTATAACATATAAAAAACACCTTACGTGTGTAAGGTGTTTTTTACGATAAGTGTTGAAGAACAAGCTTATTTACAAGAGAGCCATCAGCTTTACCTTTCACTTTAGGCATAAGCGCTCCCATAACTTTCCCCATATCAGCTTTAGAGGAAGACTGCGTTTCTTCAATCGTTGCTTTAATCAATTCGCTTAACTCTTCTTCACTTAGTTGCTTAGGCGCATAAGCTTCTAATATAACTAATTCAGAATGAATTTTATCAACAAGATCTTGACGACCTGCTTTCTCAAATTCATGGAGGGAGTCTTTACGTTGTTTGAATTCGCGAGAAATAACCGTCAACTCGTCTGCTTCAGTTAGATCGTGGCCCAACTTAATGGCTTCATTTTGAAGAGATGCTTTTACCATGCGAATCACAGTTAGCTTCTCTTTCTCTTTGTTTTTCATCGCTTGCTTCATATCACTATTTAAACGCTCGAGAAGACTCATAATAAATCCACCCTCTTATTAAAACTTGCGCTTTCTAGCAGCTTCAGATTTCTTCTTACGCTTTACGCTAGGCTTTTCATAGAATTCGCGCTTTCTTGCTTCTTGTAACGTACCAGTTTTTGAAACTGAACGTTTGAAGCGACGAAGAGCATCTTCAAGCGATTCGTTTTTACGAACAACTGTTTTTGACATTCTAATTCCCTCCCTCCGAACAAAACCACTAACATCATAATGACATGTGTTAGACATGTCTTTTGCCATTATAATATAATGAACTCTTAAGGTCAACCAGTTTAAATAAAGTAATAAACCCATTCAATTGTATTTTATGAATTCACTTATTAAACCATACCCATTTTCTCAATCAATTATAAAACTTGCACACGCAGGCTTTCTTTATCTTCCAAACCTGCGTGTGCTTTTTGAAATTAAGAACTTAGTTTAACGCGATCTGCTGGCATTTCTACATCGTCCATCACACGTACAAACTCACCTTCGTTATATGGGTAACCAGCTTTAGAAATTTTTACTTTCACAAGCTTTCCAACCATTTCTTCCGTTGCTGGGAACACTACTTTCAAATAGTTATCCGTGTAACCAACGTACAGATTGCTATTTGATTCTTCTTTGTAACGTTCTTCCGGAATAACTTCCAATACTTCACCTTCAAATTCTGAAGCATACTCTTTCGCCAGTTGATTTGAAAGCTCGATTAAGCGATGTACGCGCTCGTTTTTCACTTCTTCATCAATTTGGTCGTCCATGCGAGCAGCAGGTGTACCTGTACGCTTAGAGTATGGGAACACGTGAAGCTCTGAGAATTTATGCTCTTTAATGAAGTTGTATGTTTCCATAAACTCTTCTTCTGTTTCACCAGGGAATCCTACAATTACATCAGATGTAATCGCAAGTCCAGGTAACGCTTCTTTTAAGCGTGTCAAACGCTCTCCAAAGAATTCCATTGTGTACTTACGACGCATGCGTTTTAACACCGTATTTGACCCGGACTGAAGGGGCACGTGTAAATGACGAACAACCATTTCAGATTTATCCAACACGTCGATAACTTCGTCTGTAATCTGACTAGCTTCAATTGATGAAATACGGATGCGTTTTAATCCTTTTACTTGAGACTCTAAATCACGTAATAGCTGTGCAAGATTATAATCTTTCATATCTTCACCGTAGCCACCCGTATGAATTCCCGTTAAAACAATCTCTTTATAACCAGCATCTACTAATTGTTGAGCTTGCGCTACAACTTCTTTTGGATCGCGTGAACGCATTAAACCTCTTGCCCAAGGAATGATACAAAACGTACAGAAATTGTTACAGCCTTCTTGGATTTTCAAGGATGCACGCGTACGGTCCGTGAAAGCTGGTACGTCTAATTCTTCATATACGCGTGTTTTCATGATATTTCCTACGCCGTTAATCGGCTGGCGCTCTTGTTTAAATTGTTCAATGTAATCTAGCATCTTCACGCGATCTTGTGTACCTACAACGATATCAACGCCAGGAATCGCCATTATTTCTGCTGGTGATGTTTGTGCGTAACATCCTGTTACACAAATAACAGCATCTGGATTTTTACGAATTGCACGACGAATTACTTGGCGACTTTTTTTATCACCTGTGTTCGTTACCGTACAGGTATTGATAACATATACATCAGCAGTTTGTTCATATTCTACGCGATCGTAGTTAGCTCCTTTAAACAACTGCCAAATAGCTTCTGTTTCATAGTGATTCACTTTACACCCTAACGTGTGGAAAGCAACTGTTGGCATTGTGTTCACCCCATTAACTCAGTTTGATATGAAATAGCAGATAGCACGTATAGCGGTGCTGTTTCTGCACGTAAAATTCGAGGACCGAATCCACATTTAATAAATTGATGTTCTTCTAAAAACGCAACTTCTTGTTCTGTGAGTCCACCTTCTGGTCCAATAACAACCAAAAGCGAATCACCTGGCTGTAGATTAGATAAAACATGATGCAAATTAGAAGACTCACCTTGCTTAGCTACTTCTTCATACGCTACAATTTTATGCGTACAGTCGCTTGCTGCAACGAGCTGTTTTAAAGTCATCGGACTGTCAACAGCTGGCACTATGGTACGATGAGATTGCTCTGCAGCTTCCTTTGCAATTTTGTTCCATCGCTCTAATTTCTTTTTACCTTTTTTCTCGTCCCATTTCACAATGGAGCGATCCGCAATAAAAGGGATAAACCTCGTTGCGCCAAGTTCTGTCCCTTTTTGAATAATAAGCTCAAGCTTATCCCCTTTAGGCAACCCGCTCACAATCGTAACTGTCACAGGCATTTCTTTTTCTTCACTTAGCCATTCTATAATGGATCCTTGGATTTCGTCAGTGGAAATCATTTCAATCTCACAGAGAGCCGCTTGTCCATTTTCATTGCAACAAATAATACGTTCTCCTTCTGACATTCTCATCACTCGCTGAATGTGGTGAGCATCTGATTCAGTAATTCTCACCGTTTTATCAACAAATTGATCATTTTTTAGAAAATAACGTTGCACAGCTACACCTTCTCACTTATCAAGCTTGTTTAGTCGCAATAATAGCTACCCAATCTTCCATCATTGTTACTTCTTCAATAACAAATCCAGCCTTCACAAGCGCTTCTTTTACTTCTTCTTTCTTGGCACTAATTATGCCTGATGTAATAAATGAACCGCCTGGCTTCAGAACCGCATATGCATCGTCAACAAAACGAACAATAATTTCTGCTAAAATATTTGCAACAACAACGTCTACAGGACCTTCAATATTATTTAAAAGGTTATTTTGAGCAACCGTTACAGCATCTTGCACTTTGTTTAGCTTTACGTTTAAACGAGCAGAACGAACGGCTACTTCATCAAGATCAAGTGCTCTTACAGATTTTGCTCCAAGCATTGCTGCACCAATACTTAAAACGCCAGAACCTGTTCCAACATCGATAACCGTATCATTTTCTTTAACCGTTCGTTCAAGTCCTTGCAAAGACATGACCGTTGTTGGGTGGGTCCCTGTTCCAAACGCCATCCCTGGATCTAATTCAATAATTAATTCATCTGTGTTGACTTTTTCATAGTTTTCCCAAGTAGGGACAATTGTAAAACGCTCAGATATTTTTACAGGATGATAATATTTCTTCCATGCAGTTGCCCACTCTTCTTCATTTACCTCACTGATTGTCACCTTGTTTGCACCTAAATCAAAGTCATAAACTAACAGGCCGTTAATAGCCTCTTTAATACCTTCAACCGTCTCACCTAAGAAGCTATTTACAGGAAGGTATGCTTTTACAATTACGCCTTCTTCAGGGTAATCATCGGCATTAAGCTGGTAGATTTCCCCAAAAGTTGTATCCCTTTCTTTTATTAAATCTGCAGGATCTTCGATTACAACACCGCTCGCTCCTGATTCATGTAAAATATGTGAGATTGGTTCAATCGCTTCCTGTGTCGTATGAATACAAATTTCAGACCATTTCATCTCTACCAACTTCATCCCTTCTATTTTTTCACTTCATTTTGTTTTATGACAGCTGACAGGTTGGTAAAGCATTTTACCAACCTGTCAGTGTTTACTATTCGCCTTTAATTGCTCTCTTTACTTTTGCAAAGAAAGAATCGTGCTGCTCATCAACTGCTTCTTGTCCGCTTAATTCTGCGAATTCTCGGATCAATTGTTTTTGTTTCTCAGAAAGCTTTGTTGGTGTAACAACGCGCACGTGAATATGCTGGTCACCCTGACCATATCCTCGAACGTTTGCTACACCTTTCCCTTTTAGTCGGAACCTTGTACCCGTTTGCGTACCTGCAGGAATTTTCAACTTTACTTTTCCATGCAGCGTCGGTACTTCCACTTCATCTCCCAGTGCGGCTTGTGCAAAGGTTAACGGCATTTCACAATAAATATCATCACCGTCACGCTCAAAGAGTTCATGTGATCGAACGTTAAACACAACGTATAAGTCTCCAGATGGACCGCCATTTGCACCAGGTTCTCCTTGGCCACTCACGCGAAGCTGTTGACCATCATCCACACCAGCTGGAATTTTCACATTAATTTTGCGACGTTTTGTTACTTTTCCTTCTCCGTGACATGTTGAACATTTCTGCTCAATTTTCTTACCAGTTCCATTACAATGATGGCAAGCACGACGGTTTACTACACGACCAAACGGCGTGTTTTGTTCCACATTTAATTGCCCAGAACCGTTACAGTGTGAACATGTGCTTACTTTTGTACCTGGCTTTGCACCTGACCCATTACATGTGTCACATGTTTCTTCACGAGGAATTTCAATTGTTGTTTCTTTCCCAAATACCGCTTCTTCAAACGATAACGTCATCGTATATTGTAAATCGGCACCTTGTCTTGGCGCATTAGGGTCTCTTCTACGACCTCCACCACCAAAGATTGAACTAAAAATATCTTCAAAGCCAAAGCCGCCAAAGTCTGATCCGCCGCCAAAACCACCAAAGCCTTGATTTGGATCAGTATGACCAAATTGATCATAGTGTGCTTTCTTTTGATCATCACTCAATACTTCATATGCTTCTTTGACTTCTTTAAATTGCTCTGCAGCATCCTCGGCTTTATTAATATCTGGATGATATTTTTTTGAAAGCTTACGGTACGCTTTTTTAATTTCATCTTTTGTAGCGCCTTTGCTGATGCCGAGTACTTCATAGTAATCTCGCTTACTCATCAATACTCACTCCCGAATCGTTTCACATAAACGTAATTGTATCATCATTAATCTTTCCATCGCAACAGAAAAGTTAAGCGACACACCGAACCTATTGTGAATTGCTATTTTTGTACGTTAAAAAAGTCAAAGCCAAGAGATAGCTTGACTTTGACTTTTGAAATCCTGTGAATTGCACCGTGGCGTCCTTCACATTAGTCGTCAAGATGCATTATTTTTTATCGTCGTTTACTTCTTCAAACTCTGCATCTACAACATCATCGTTTTGAGCGCCTTCGCCACCAGCTGCTTGTTGAGCTTGCTCGTACATTTTCACCGTTAGAGTTTGAACAACCTCTTGAAGTTCATCTTTTTTCGCTTTGATTTCTTCAAGGTCATTCTTTTCAATTGCAGCTTTTAACGCATCTTTTGCTTCGTTAGCTTTTGTTACTTCCGCTTCTTCAACCTTACCTTCAAGGTCTTTCAACGTTTTTTCAGTTGTAAATACAAGTTGATCTGCTTCATTGCGTAATTCAACTTCTTCTTTACGCTTTTTATCTGCATCCGCATTATCTTCTGCTTCTTTTACCATGCGTTCGATTTCATCATCTGATAAACCAGTAGAAGACTTGATTGTAATTGCTTGCTCTTTATTTGTACCTAAATCTTTTGCACGTACGTTTACGATACCGTTTTTATCAATATCAAAACTTACTTCAATTTGAGGTACACCACGTGGAGCTGGTGGAATGTCCGTTAATTGGAAACGACCTAACGTTTTGTTGTCAGCTGACATTGGACGTTCACCTTGAAGCACATGAATGTCTACAGCCGTTTGGTTATCAGCTGCCGTTGAGAATACTTGTGATTTACTTGTAGGAATTGTTGTGTTTCGCTCAATTAGCTTTGTAAATACGCCACCCATTGTTTCAATTCCTAGAGATAATGGCGTTACATCTAGTAATACTACGTCTTTTACATCACCAGTTAATACGCCACCTTGAATTGCTGCACCTAAAGCAACAACTTCATCAGGATTTACGCCTTTATGAGGCTCTTTACCAGTTTCTTTTTTAATTGCTTCTTGTACAGCTGGAATACGAGTAGAACCACCAACTAAAATAACTTTATCTAGTTCACTTGCAGAAAGACCAGCATCTTGTAATGCTTGACGTACTGGAGCCATTGTACGCTCTACTAGGTCTGCAGATAACTCTTCAAACTTCGCGCGTGATAGCGTTACTTCTAAGTGAAGTGGTCCAGCTTCGCCAGCTGTGATAAATGGTAATGAAACTTGTGTAGAAGTTACACCAGATAAATCTTTCTTCGCTTTTTCAGCAGCATCTTTTAGACGTTGAAGCGCCATTTTATCCTTAGCTAAATCAATGCCATTTTCTTTTTTAAACTCAGCTACTAAGTAGTCGATGATTACTTGGTCAAAATCATCTCCACCAAGACGGTTGTCACCAGCAGTTGAGCGTACTTCGAATACACCATCGCCTAGTTCTAGAATCGATACGTCAAACGTACCTCCACCTAAGTCATATACTAGTACAGTTTGATCTTCGTCTGTTTTTTCTAATCCGTATGCAAGAGCAGCTGCTGTTGGTTCGTTGATGATACGCTCAACTTCTAAACCAGCAATTTTACCAGCATCTTTTGTTGCTTGACGCTCAGCATCGTTAAAGTATGCAGGAACTGTAATAACCGCTTTTGTTACAGGCTCACCTAAGTATTCTTCTGCATATCCTTTTAAATGTTGAAGAATAATTGCTGACATTTCTTGAGGTGTATACTCTTTCCCTTCAGCTTCTACTTTGTAATCTGTACCCATATGACGTTTAATTGAGATGATTGTGTTTGGGTTTGTAATTGCTTGACGCTTTGCTACTTCCCCAACTTGACGCTCACCGTTTTTAAACGCAACAACAGATGGTGTTGTACGATTTCCTTCTGGATTTGGGATTACTTTTGGCTCGCCGCCTTCTAAAACAGCGACACAAGAGTTCGTTGTACCTAAATCGATACCAATGATTTTACTCATGTAAAATAACCTCCTTGTTTTATGTAATAGTTTTATTGGTTTACTTTTACCATTGCAGGGCGAATAATTTTATCCTTTAGTTTATACCCTTTTTGAAGTTCTTCTACGACTGTATTTGGTTCATACGCCTCATCTTCTACTTGCATAACAGCCTGATGTTCATAAGGATCGAATGGTTTCCCTACAGATTCAATTGCCTCAACACCTTCTTTTTGAAGTGCCTCAACTAATTGACGGTAGACCATCTCTACACCTTTCATCACAGACTTCGTATTCTCATCTTCTGTGTTCACCTGTAGAGCACGATCAAAGTTATCTAGTGCTGGTAAGATATCTGTCACTAAAGATTGAGCACGATATTTCTGTGCTGCTTCTGCATCAAGACGAGAACGACGACGGAAATTATCGAAATCAGCTTGTAGACGTACATATCTATTTTCCTGTTCTTCAAGCTGTTGCTTTAATTGGTCAATTTCTGTTTGAAGAGTAGCTTCTACAGATTCTTCTACAGATTCTTCAACAGTCTCTTCTTGCTGAACTTCTGTATCTACAGTTTCTTCTACTACATCCTCTACTTGCTTTTCGTTTGACAATTCCTTCACCTCCTTAAAGTTAGAGCACGTTCATGCTGCTGTCTATTTTATCATAGGAAAGACAGGAAGCAATGACTTCCAGCACTTTCCTTTTATTTTTTATTGCTTGTATAAATTCGTTAATAAACGAGACATGTCAGAAGATAACAATGTCATTAAGCTAATAGCTCGCGCATATTCCATACGAGTCGGTCCTAATAAAGCAATGGTACCAATTTGTTCTTCACCAAACGAATACGTAGCAGTAATTAAACTACAATCAGCCATTTCGTTTACTTCATTCTCACGGCCAATTTTAACGTGAATACCAGATTCACTAGACGTTAAAAGCTGTGAAAACTCTTTTTCATGTTCAATAATAGTGAATAAATCACGAATTTTATCAATGTTATGAAACTCAGGCTGAGCAAACATATTCGTTTTTCCACCGATAACCATTTTACCGCTTGTATTCAGCTTTAACGTATCGCTTAAAATCGTCATCGTTTCTTTATACCCTCGAATATGATTTTTTAACAATAAAGCTACTTCTTTATACATCTTATCATGTAGCTCAGTAATCCGAACGCCTACTAGCTTATCGTTTAAAATATTGACCATCTTCTCAATATCTGATGCGCCAATACCAGTAGGTAAAGTAATGGTACGATGCTGTACGTGACCTGTATCTGTAACAATAATAGCAACGGCTGACTCCTCAGTTAACGGCAAAATCTGCAGCTGCTTGAGCTTATTCGTTACTGCTTTAGGGCCAAGCACAATGGACGTTAAGCTTGTTAAGTCTGATAAAATTTGAGCAGATTTTTGCACAATCTCTTCCAGTTCAACAACTCGTTCAGCAAAGAGAGACTTAACTGTTGAAATATCTTCATTCGTTAATAGCTGCGGAGATAACAAATGATCCACATAATAGCGATATCCTTTTTCGGATGGAACGCGCCCTGAAGATGTATGAGTTTTTTCAATAAAGCCCAGCTCTTCTAAATCAGACATTTCATTGCGAATTGTTGCTGAACTAAAGTTAATTTCACTTTTTTTAGAAAGTGTACGAGAGCCAACAGGCTGTGCAGATCGAATAAAATCATCAATTATGACTTGTAAAATTAATAGTTGTCGATCAGTAAGCACGTTTCATCACCTCTGTTAGCACTCTAAAAGCTTGAGTGCTAAATCTAATAATAAATTACCAAATCATTATGGGTCATGTCAACGATTAGATTCCACCAATAAATGCCTGGAATACCTCATTTCCTAAAAAGCGCCCTTTTTTTGTTAGTCGCAGCGAACTTTCGGTTTGTTCCAGCAATCCTTTGTTTGTATATTCTTTTATTGGCTCAGAAAAAACATCATTCATTTCAACTTTATACTTTTCGTAAAAGCTAGCTTTGTTAACACCATTTGTTTTACGCAATCCTAGAAACATCTCTTCTTCCATTCTTTCCACTTTTGAAACAGAAATTTCATCTAAATAAGCATGATTCGTTTCAGTAACGGCCTGCATATATTTTTTTAACGGTGCAATATTCGATCGTCTAATTCCATCAATGTAGCTATGAGCTCCCGCTCCTATCCCGTAGTAATCATTATTATTCCAATACGTCAGGTTATGGAGGCTTTCGTAGCCTGAACGAGCAAAATTGCTAATTTCATACTGAGAATATCCATGCTTATCCATCTCATCCATTAACATCTCGTACATAAACGCTTCATCTTCTTGAGAAGGCACACGAAGCTTTCCTTTATTCATTAAGTTATAAAATACGGTTTTAGGCTCAATGATAAGAGAATAAGCAGATATATGCTCGACATCCAGTGAAAATGCAATATCAAGCGTTTCTTTGAAATCAGAAATCGTTTGTCCAGGCAAGCTGTACATTAAATCTAAGCTAATATTTCTAAACCCTATTTTTCTCGCTTCGTCAACAGCTTGAAATGCTTGCTGGTTGCTATGAACACGTCCAATTTTTTCAAGAAGCTGTTCATTGAACGTTTGAACACCAATGCTCAATCGATCTACACCGTACGCATGTAAAATTCGTAACTTCTCTTCTGTTAGCTCATTAGGATTTGCTTCAAACGTAAACTCTTTTACATCATGAACTGGAAACGATTCATGAATGGATTCTAAAAAGTACGTCAGTTGCTTTTCATCAAGGGCTGTCGGAGTTCCTCCACCGACAAAAATCGTCTTTAAATCATTAGCTGGATACCTTTCTACCGTCTGCTTCATCTCATCTCTCATTTTTTCTAGATAAGGCATAACGGGCTGATTTTTGAAAAATACTTTATTAAAGTCACAATAGTGACAAATATGATGACAAAAAGGAATGTGCAGGTAAGCTGCTTCAATCATCGTCTTCCACCTCAAAATAGTTAAAGTAAATGATAAAAATACCGCAGATGCTCTCTGCGGTATTTTTTATCGTAACGCGTCTTTAATCGCTCTACGCTATAGTGTAACAAATCAATCAGTTATAAAACACTAAACTGCTTATATTAAATGATTTCTCACTCTTCATCCATACGCAGTACAGCCATGAATGCTTCTTGTGGAACTTCTACTGATCCGACTTGCTTCATTCGTTTTTTACCTTCTTTTTGTTTCTCAAGAAGCTTACGCTTACGAGAAATATCTCCACCGTAACATTTTGCTAATACATTTTTACGAATGGCTTTGATTGTTGAACGTGCTACAATCTTTTGACCAATAGCTGCCTGAATAGGGACTTCAAACTGCTGACGTGGAATCAGCTCTCTAAGCTTCTCTACGATAATCTTACCGCGGTCGTACGCTGAGTCACGGTGCACGATGAAGGACAGTGCATCGACTTTTTCTGCATTTAATAAGATATCCATTTTCACAAGCTTAGATTCTTTGTAACCAATTAATTCGTAATCGAAGGATGCATACCCTTTTGTGTTTGATTTTAATTGATCAAAGAAATCATACACGATTTCAGCTAGCGGAATCTCATACACAATGCTCACTCGATTCGCATCTAAATACTGCATGTCGATGAAGTTACCGCGCTTCTTCTGACAAAGCTCCATAACAGCTCCTACATAATCATTAGGAACCATCATCGTTGCTTTTACATACGGCTCTTCCACTTTTTCAATCTTTTGAGCGTCTGGCATATTAGACGGGTTATCAACAGATACTTTCTCGCCATCCGTCATGTAAACATCGTAGATAACACTTGGTGCTGTTGTAATCAAGTCAATCTTAAACTCACGCTCGATACGCTCTTGGATAATTTCCATGTGAAGCAGGCCTAAGAATCCACAGCGGAAGCCGAATCCTAATGCTTGAGATGTCTCTGGTTCAAATTGAAGGGCAGAATCATTCAGCTCCAGTTTTTCTAAGGCTTCACGTAAGTCATTATATTTTGCTGTATCAATTGGATACAAGCCGCAATATACCATTGGATTTAAACGACGGTAACCTGGTAATGGTTCAGTTGCACCATTTTTAGCAAGCGTAATCGTATCCCCTACACGTGTATCTCCTACGTTTTTAATAGCAGCTGTTAAATATCCTACATCTCCAACAGATAGTTGGTCTTGTGGAACTGCTTTTGGTGTTAATACACCAATTTCTGTTACTTCAAACTCTTTGCCCGTTGCCATCATGCGAATTTTATCGCCTGTTTTGACCGACCCTTCTACAATACGAATAGATGCAACAACACCACGATACGCATCATAGAATGAATCAAAAATTAAGGCTTTTAAAGGCCCTTCAGGATCGCCTTCAGGAGCAGGTACCTTTTCTACAATTTGCTCTAAAATCTCTTCAATTCCAATACCTGCTTTTGCAGAAGCGAGCACTGCTTCTGAAGCATCTAAGCCAATTACATCTTCCACTTCTTGACGTACGCGTTCAGGCTCAGCACTTGGAAGGTCAATTTTATTAATAACCGGTAAGATTTCCAAATCATTATCTAGCGCTAAGTATACGTTTGCTAATGTTTGCGCTTCAATTCCCTGAGCTGCATCCACTACAAGAATTGCTCCTTCACAAGCTGCAAGACTACGAGACACTTCATATGTAAAATCGACGTGCCCTGGAGTATCAATTAAATGGAAAATATATTCTTCCCCATCTTTTGCTTTATACTTAAGCTGAACAGCATTTAGCTTAATAGTAATTCCACGCTCACGTTCTAAATCCATAGAATCCAAAAGCTGAGCTTTCATTTCGCGCTGCGTAAGCGCATTTGTCTTTTCTAAAATACGGTCAGCTAATGTTGACTTTCCGTGATCTATATGAGCAATAATCGAAAAGTTTCTAATTTTCGACTGTCGGTTTAACTTCGCTTCTCTATCCATCATTTTTTCACTCCTACTGAAAATCGGCAAAATACACTAAAGTAAATTATAACAACACATCAGTCAACATTCAATAAACTTCTCAAAGGAAGGAGAGAGATGAGCTCAATAGTAAAGCAGAGCAGCTTTAATGTATAGCGAAACATTAAGGCTGCTCTGCTTTGTTGTTTTATACAAACAGGTTATGAAAAGCTTCGACTGCTTTTTGCATAACAGCCTGTATGCCGTTAGCTAAGCTTTTTCCGATTGAAGAAAAAAAGTTAAATGCCTTTCGCTCTTCCAGTAGCTTTTGTTTTTCTTCAAGGTCCACAACTCGCTTGTTGCCCATTACATCTGCTTCTACTTCGCCCTCGCTCGTTTTAGAAACTGTAAAAACTTGCTGAATACTAGGGTCATCATACCCTTTCATCTTAATTAGCCCTTGCTGGGCAGTCTGCATCCCTAATAGTACACCGAACAATAACACAACGCTTAGCAGCAGCGACTTCATCATGAATTTCGCCATGAGAATGCTCCTTTCATCTAAACATACCTATTCATTTTCGTAGTATTCATTATGGGATACTTCTTCTTGTTTCATTCACTTTTAATGAGTATAAGATCCAAAGTTTCCTTGATCCACTTCATGGTGAAGAGCTGCGTTCAGCCCTCCAGCTACCACGTTGGCCATCTCTTCTATAAATAAGTCAACTTCTTTTGGTGTAACCATCAAATTATGACCTAACGGCGCTAACACCTCATGAATTAAACGACGCTTTTCTTCATCAGGTAACGTACCAATCATTCCTAAATACGTTTGACGATGTTCTTCGCTTGGTAAATCTTCGTCAGTTAACTGTTTTTTTTCTCCAAACGTCATTCCAGAAGGGATAAGAGACTTCGAAGGCTTGTCTTGTTCATTCATCTCACGTCCAAAATGCTTTAAAATAAAATCAATGGTATCGCTTGTAATTGATACCGCATCAACAACTGTGGGTATACCGATTGCAATTACTGGGATACCTAGCGTTTCATAGCTAATTTCTTTTCGTTTATTTCCAACTCCAGAGCCGGGATGAATACCTGAATCTGAAATTTGAATCGTTGCGTTCACACGTTCGATTGAACGAGCTGCTAAAGCATCAACCGCAATAATAAAGTCAGGTTTTACTTTTTGGACAACACCAAAGATAATATCGCTCGTTTCAATTCCCGTAATCCCCATTACACCAGGTATAATAGCACTTACCGGACGGAACCCTTCTTCTACGCTTTCAGGCTGTAGAGCAAATAAATGACGAGTGATTAATAAATTTTCGACCGTCTTTGGTCCAAGTGCATCCGGAGTAACGCTGCTGTTTCCAAGACCGACTACTAAACAACTTGCATCATCTGGGATATTCAAGCCTTTTATAAAATGATTTAGTTCTTCGGCAAATACTTCTTCCATCTTTTCCTGCTTTTCGGTATCCTGCTCGCGAATTCCAACAGATTCTAGAGTAAGATAGCGACCTTTTTTCTTTCCAATCGTTTGGGCACCTCGTTCAGTTATTTCGACTAAAGATACCTTTACTCCATCGACATCTTTCTCTTTAAAAATAACGCCTTCAAGCTCAGACTGCTTGGCTTGCTTTTCATTGTCTTCAACAGCCATCGTTCTTGCTTCCACGGCTAAATCAGTGCGAATACTATATTGACTTAAGTCTAAGTTTTCATTCATTGCAGACCCTCCTCAGCTATTATCATAGAAGTTAGTTTCACCTCTTGCTAATTAATTCATGCACGAGAGCGATAAAATTCCTTTTAGGTGCTATTGCATTATAGCCGTGGGTTTGATAAAATATCCTTTGTTCTTATTGTAAGAAATGTCGAGTTCTATATAATCTCGATTGTTATAATTTCGGGAGGTGAAACGAATGCCAAACATTAAATCAGCTATCAAACGTGTAAAAACTGCTGAAGCTCGTCGTGCACATAACATCCAAGTAAAATCTGCTATGCGTACTGCTATCAAAAACTTTGAAGCTTTAGTTGAAAACAACGATGTAGATAATGCAAAAGCAGCATACTCTGTTGCTTCTAAAAAATTAGACAAGGCTGCACAAAAAGGTCTTATCCACAAAAACGCTGCAGCTCGTCAAAAATCTCGCTTAGCGCAAAAACTTAACGGTTTATCTGCATAATAAGCGAAAAAACGATCCCTATAGGATCGTTTTTTTTATGTTTTGCTAGACACCAGCTTGCTTTAAGAAAAACAATTGTAAAAGCAATTCTTTGTCTATTTTTCCCGTCTTCATTTCATAATCTGCTTCTGCTAGCTCTTTGATAATGCTACGCAGCAACGGCTCTTCAAATTTTCGACTTTGTTGAAGAGCAATTTTCACTCGAAAAGGATGCACTTTTAACGTTTGTGCAATTTGCTGTTGACTATACCCTTGACCAGAAAGCTGCTTTGTATGATAAATTAAGCGAAATTGTGAAGCTAGTAACGATAGAATTTTGATTGGCTCCTCATTGTTCCGAAGCAAATCTTGATAAATATTTAACGCTTCTTTTAGGTTTTTATTCATAACTGCTTCAATAAGTGTAAAAACATTTTGTTCTAACGTTTTGGCTACAAGCTCGTGTACAACTTCCCGCGTAATGACACCATTATCTCCTACATAAAGCATCATTTTCTCCACTTCATTTGTGATGATCGTAACGTTTAATCCGACAAGCTGCAGCAAGAGCTGCTTAGCATCTTCATCCATTTCCACGTTTCTTTTATGCAATACGTCTTTTATCCACTGCACTAAGTCATGCTCATTAAATTCATTTGCTTCCACATATGTAGCCTGCTTTTTTAACGCTTTTGTTATCTTTTTACGCTCATCTAATTTTTCATAAGGAGCTTGCACGATTAAAGTTGAAAAAGGTGCGGGTTGCTCAAGATAGTCCTGCAATTTACTAACATCGTGTTCTACCTTAGATTTTGATTTTTCTGCCGTTAGAAAAAAAGCATTCTTGGCAATTACCACTCGCTTATCACCTAAAAAAGGCAGCGTTTCAGCATCTTCAATTACTTGTTCAATCGGCGTTTCCTCTAAGTCATATATCGATAAATTAAACTCTTTTTCCTCATCTGATAAGGAATGTTGAATAATTTTATCTCTTGCTTTTTTCATAATAAAAGCATTTAAACCATGTAATAAATAGACGGGTTTTATGTCCTTAGAATTGATAGTTTTCAACGAATCTATTGCCAATTTTTTACGCTCCATTCTATAGTTCTTCACCTTCTATGGTATAGGTGCGACAACGGTTTGGCAAGAATACAAAAAGGAATTGCTAAAAGCAGCAACTCCTCAGTTTATAATAAACACTAACAAATTAAGCCCTAGGTTACTTATTTGTTAATGAGTAAACCCATATAATTATCGTTTACTTTTTTGCCACAAACAATGATTGTTAACTGTTGTCATGTTAGGAAAACGCTTTATATTTTATAGATTTTTTAAAAAACATGGATTATACTGTAAATAGGAGGGGTGGCAATGAATCAATTTGAAGAAAGCGTTCAAAGTAAACGAAACGACGCAGTCGATTCGGCTGTAGGATTTATCGCATCATTTGGATTTTTTACTACCTTATTTATTATCGCAACGGTCATTCACTACTTTGGTTCATAAGTAGCTGCTAATGAATACAACCTTTATTCATTAGTTGAATCGGTAAACGAGATAGAAAATCAGCAACACTTAGCGACTGTCATCTACAGTCGTTTTTTTAACTTGATATAGACTATGGAAGTTGGGGGTAAAAGGTTCCTTTGTTTTTTCGAAATGTATACGTGATTGCACCGTTTTCATCTGTTCGGTAAATCAAAACATCGGCTTCTTGTAACCTTTCAACCACTTCCTCATGAGGATGACCGTAACGGTTCTTTTTACCTGCTGATATGAGAGCAATTTTGGGGTTAAGTGCACGAAGAAACGCAGGTGATGTAGACGATTTACTTCCATGATGTGCAATCTTTAACACATCAGCTTGCAGCGAAGGAATAGTGCGAAGAATCTCATTTTCTCCCGCTTCTTCTAAATCACCTGTAAAAAGCCAGTTTAGTCCTCCAAACTCTGTAAACAAAACAATAGATGAATTATTGCTTGTTGTTTCTGATCCTGTTGGTGAAAGAATATAAAAAGAAATGTCTCCTTGTTTCCAGTGATCTCCTTTCTGAACATAAGAAATCTCGCTATTCGCTTTCCTTGCTTGCTTGATAATATCTTGTTCTAAATCTGTAAACTGCTTCTTTTTCCCCAGCACCACCTGTTCAATTTTGACTTGATTCAGTAACGTGCTGGCACTTCCACCATGGTCATAGTCGCCATGCGTAATCAATAACTTATCTACCTTTCGAATTCCTTTTGATTTTAAAACTGGCATGATAACATCCCTTCCCACATCAAACAAATCGCGACGTACTTGCCAATCTTCACTGAAAAACGGAACGCTACCTCCCGTATCAATTAAATAAATCCCTTGCCTATAGGGAAGCTCAATTAACAAGCTATCTCCTTGACCCACGTCAATCATCGTCACTTTCCCATATGGATTTACATACGGAAAAAGACATTGAACCACAAACATTAGGACAGTGACTATGCTAAAAAAAGACGTATATTTCTTGTTTTCCATAGACCATAAAACGCCGTAAATACCTATGTAAAAAAGTCCAACAACCCATAGAGAAAGCTTGCCGGTTGTTATTAAGAACACAGGAGATACATCGTGTAGTAGCTTCAAGAACCATTCGCTCAGTAATAATATATTATTTAGTAGCCATTGACCTATAGTTCCGATGGGTGAAAAGAAAAATGAAGCAATAAATGTGAACAAACAAAGTGGAAGAATGACTGTTGAAAAAAAGGGAACATAAATCATATTAAGAGGAAGGCTTAGTAGCGAAATTTCATAAAAATAAAACAATAACAGCGGTAGCGATCCGAGCTGCGCAACCAACGATACCATCAGTAGCTGAGCTATAGTTGAGGTAATTCGCTTTAGAATAATCTGTGTACTAAGCGCAATAAAAAGGGTCACCACAAAAGATAATTGAAATCCCACTTGTAAAATATAAAATGGATTAACAACTACCATTAACAAAAATGCTATTGCTATGCTGTCGGTTAGACTAATCTTTTTTTGATACTGCATGCTAATTAATGCTAACATGCTCATTAACACTGCACGAATAACCGAAGGCGCCCCACCCGCGATAATAGCATACAAAGGAAGAGTTACTAATAAAATGTTTATGGCTAACTGGCGCGTAACCCCCACTCGAATCAGTATATAAAAAAACATAAAGGTCATTAAACCAACGTGAAGTCCTGAAATAGCTAGCAAATGAATAAGCCCGAAACTTTGGTAAAGCTGGAGTAAATCAGAATCGATTTGGTTTCTCTCTCCGTAAATGAGCGCTTGCATAAAAGAAGAAGCTGGCTGAGGAACAGTCTGTTTAAGGTAGTCAATTCCTTTTTGTCGATAGGTAGAAAGGGACTGAATGAGAGATAATCGTTTAGGAGGTTGGCATAAAGAGGTTGTAAAAGTAGATGCTTTAAGATTCCAGTGAATACGCTGAGTATTCATGTATGCTTTGTAGTTAAATGCATTTGGATTTCGCCCTTCTTCAAAAGAAGAAAGTTTGCCTTTTAGCATACATTGGTCATAAATCGTTAGGTTTTGAATCTGTTTAACTTCACTTTCTTTTTTCATATAATACGTAACGGATATGTCCTCACCTTGAGTGCTAAAGAAAAAGCGCACTTGGCTTCCGTCAATATCAGGAATAGAAGCGATTTGACCGGTAAATATTGTTTGATTGGAAGAGATAGATGTTTGATGATGAAGTGAAAAAAGATAAAACAACCCAAAAGAAAAACCGCCAACAAGAACACAAAGGACGAAAACATACGGTGGGCACTTCAGGTATAAAAAAACCGCGTAGCTTAGTGCAAATACGAATGTAATCCATGATAGATGATAAGCTAAAAACATGGTTAACATGGAGCTAACTGCTATATATAAATAGAAACCTTTCAAGAAAGCACCTCCCATTCAAAAGAGATAGCTAGACACCAAGTGCCTAGCTTATGAAGGTTGAAACAACGAAAAGGCTTGGTCTTCTAAGCGAGCAATTTCTTTTTTTGAAAGATTACTCTGGTGAAGCTTCTCTAAAATACTGTTTACAAAGCTCCATTTTTCTTGACTGTTTAAATCAATGACAGCTTCGTTTAGCTCGACTTTTTCAAATCTTACCCCTGATTGCTCAAATAATTCAATAGCATATGGGTGATTTTTGTAGTCGTTGGCATAATAAACGGTCTTAATCCCAGCTTGAATAAGTGCTTTGCAACAGTTTAAGCAAGGAAAATGCGTGACATAAACTTCTGCATCTTCTGTTTTAACACCAAATTTAGCACACTGTAACAGAGCATTTACCTCTGCATGAATGGTTCTGACACAATGGTTATCAATGACGTAACAGCCTTCGTCTGCACAATGCACCCCGCCGCTTATTGATCCGTTGTATCCGCCTGCAATAATACGTTTATCTCTTACAATTGTGGCACCTACAGCTAAACGTTCACACGTGCTGCGTAATGCTAATAAATGACTTTGTGCCATAAAGTATTGATCCCACGAAATTCTTGTCATCTTCTACTCCCTACTTTCTTGTCTCGCTATCTAGTACATAGTGTATCGGTTAAAAGGAGATGACGTCAACGCATTCACTAATTTATTGCTATCTCTGCTTTTATTTTCTCCAATGATTTTTCGCCAATTCCTGAGACTTGTAGCAGATCTTCCACTGTTTTAAAAGGACCATTTTCTTCACGATATGTGAGAATCGCTTGCGCTTTTGACGGACCGATTCCATTTAAAGTTTGCAGGTCTTCTAACGTTGCTGTGTTAAGATTCACTACACCGCTGTCACTTTTTTCAACGCTTCCTCCACTAGCAACAGGTACTTGAGGCTCTTGACCAATAGCTGGAATATAGATGACCATTTCATCAGCTACTTTTGTTGCTAAATTTACCTGATTCATGTCCGCTTCTTTCGTAATTCCACTCGCTCTCTCGACAGCATCCTGAACCCTAAGGCCAGCCTCAAGCTCGTATACGCCTGGTTTTTGAACTTCACCTTTCACATCAACAACGATTTGAGTACTTGTAGAATCTTTTTGAGGCACGTCTCTTGTTGAAGAACTACTTTCTTGTTTTTCAGCAAATGGAAAGTCATCTCCAACCTGAGCACTCGTTTCTACCTGGGGAAATAAAACATTTGTATAAATTAAAAACCCACATACAGCTACCGAAATAAAACCCAAAATAATCCAATGTTTTTTCGATAAAGTCATGGTTTCCTCCTTAAGGGATTATGAACTAACGTCATAAATTGATTAATAATCTCATACTGTTTAGAAGAATAGGCTTTTGAAGGAGGGAAGTACAAGTGAATATAGGATTTATTGGAACAGGTAATATGGGGAGAATATTAATTGATGCCTTTATTGAGTCAAAAGCCGTACATCCTTCACAACTAACTATCACAAATCGAACAAAAGGCAAAGCAAAAACGATTCAAAAGCAGCACCGAGAAATTCAGCTGGGAGATTGTGCGGAAGAAGTTGTCCGTTCTTCACAACTTATTTTTATATGTGTAAAACCATTGGATATTCACCCCCTTTTAATAAAAATAAAACCGCTGTTAACGAAAGAACATTGCATTGTATCGATTACAAGTCCAATAAGCGTGGAGCAGCTGGAAAGCATCGTGACTACCCAAGTAGCACGAATCATTCCAAGCATTACAAATCGTGCGTTGTCAGGCGTATCACTTATGACATATGGCGATCATTGTTCATCTTTTTATCAAAATTACTTAACAAATTTATTTAGCAGCATGTCTAAAACCGTATCAATTCCACAAAACATTACAAGGGTATCGTCGGATATTGTTAGCTGTGGACCTGCTTTTTTCAGCTTCTTGTTACAGAAATTTATTGATGCTGCTGTTCAAGAAACGGAGATTTCAAAAGAAGAAGCAACCATTATGGCTAGTGATATGATTATTGGAATGGGTAAATTACTTGAAAAAGAAATTTTTACGCTCCCTACTTTACAAGAGAAAGTATGCGTAAAGGGCGGTGTTACAGGAGAAGGAATTAAAGTATTAGAAGAGGAACTTGGAGATATGTTTGTTCATTTGTTTCAAAAAACACATGAGAAGTTTGATGAGGATATCGAGCTCGTTGAAAAGCAGTTTAATTTTACGTAATCAACATTATTCACCTTCATTCAACAAAATTCCTGCTTTTTTATAAAAAAAAAATGAGACTGAGACA
>NZ_BCVD01000007.1 GCF_001591565.1 Priestia flexa NBRC 15715
AATTATAGACGTTTTGTTCGCAAATATCCGCGACTTTTTGAGCGATTTCTTTATACACTTTCCCTAAACGATGAGACTTGTCATACACAGATGGAGCAAAGTCTTCTTCATTCCAATCTGGTTGACTTAAAGGAAGCTGGCCTAATAGCTTGGTTTGAAGTTCTTCAGCTAATTTTTGACCGCCACCTTTTCCAAATACATATTCCTTCTCACCAGTCAACTTACTCTCAAAAAAGGACATGTTTTCAACCACTCCAATTACTTCATGATCCGTCTTCAATGCCATTGCGCCGGCTCTTGCTGCAACGAATGCTGCAGTTGGATGTGGAGTCGTAATAATAACCTCTTTACAAGATGGAAGCATCGAATGAATATCTAACGCAATGTCACCTGTCCCTGGAGGTAAATCTAATAATAAATAATCTAATTCTCCCCATTCAACTTCTGTAAAGAAGCTTGTCAACATTTTACCAAGCATGGGGCCACGCCAGATAACTGGTGAATTATCCTCAACAAAGAATCCCATTGAGATTACTTTAACCCCTAATCTTTCTACAGGAATAATACGTTCTCCTTGTACCGTAGGACGCTGTGTAATCCCCATCATATCCGGAACGCTAAATCCGTAAATATCAGCGTCAATTAAACCTACTTTTTTTCCTAAACGTGCTAGAGATATCGCTAAATTTACAGAAACCGTTGATTTCCCTACGCCACCCTTACCACTCGCAACTGCGATAAATTGCGGAGGGTTAAGACTCGTAAGTAAGTTACCATCGTTCTTTTGCTCAGCGCGAAATGGTGCTAATTCTTCAGGAGTAAATTCAATAAAGCGAATTCCTACTGTTGCAGCACCAATTTCTTTTAGTTTTTCAACGATAGTTGATTGTAATGAAAGTTGTTCGCTCGTACCTGTTTTAGCTACAGCAACTTTTACACTAATATGCTTTTTCTCTTCTTTGATTGAAATTTCTTTAATTGCATCTGTTTCGTTTAATGATCTGTTTAAAAACGGATCTACAATTTCCCCTACTGCATCTTTTACCTGTTGTTCCGTAAGCATATTCCCACCACCATGTTAAAAGTCATTTTCCACTTTTAGTATACCATACTCTAATACATACAAGGTTACATGTTACCCTATTTTGCTTTTTCACCTGCAAAATAGCGACTTACTCCTTCATAGATAGATTCTGATACCTTTTGCTGATACTTTTCAGTTTCTAACAGCTCACGTTCAGAAGGATTGGATAAAAACCCGACTTCAACTAAGGCACCCGGTGGATCTGCATGCTTTAATAAGTAGAGAGTTTGCATGACTTTAGCTTCTCTTGTTGTGTTCTCTAGGTTTGCTTTTAGTTCATTTTGAATTAACTTCGCTACTTGTTCATTCTCTTTTAAAGAACCATGGTAAAACGTTTGAGCACCTCTCCAAGCTGGAGATGGAATAGCATTAAGATGTATGGTTAAATACAAATCTGCATTTGATTCATTAATGATATCAAGTCGCTTTTTTAAATCTTCAACCTTACGCCTGCTATATCCTTTTGTTTCTTTTTTAGCTAAATCCTTGTCTGTTTCTCGCGTCAATATCACTAAAGCACCTTGTTCTTGAAGGTAATCTCTGAGTTCAAGTGACATTTTTAACGTAATATCTTTTTCCAACGTTTCTTTTCCACCAACAGCTCCACCGTCAGGACCTCCATGACCAGGGTCAATTACAATGATTTTCCCGCTTAGAGGCAAAGAGAAAGAGCCTGACGATATCTTGGTACCAAATTGATATTGAATGATAAATGCAATAACAACAAACGCTAATAGCCCGCTTATAATTTTTACTTTAGACAAAAAATCCCCTCCCATTCCCACATACCTATTTACTTCTATATGGGACAAGGGGGCAATTTATGATTATTTTTCAACTAAGGCGAAGACGATGTCTACGAATACCCGTTTCGTATCCTTCATTCCACCACTCTTCTACATAAGACTGGCACAGATAATAAAGGCTGTCCTTAGAAACTTCATTTGAAGCGGAACATAGTACTTCAAATAGCGTGTCTGCTAACAGTTTCTCTTCATTTACACTGCGCAGCTTTGATTGTTCTGCTGTTTCTCCCCAAGTGAAAAACTTACTTGTTCTTGCTCCTAGCAAAAACGATTCGATAGCAATATCCATACAGTACTCTTCAACGTGGTATTCGCTCATCACATGCCACTGAAAAATAGGTCGGAATGTTTTATCAGCTTTTCTGTGTAGTTCCTCAATGGACAAATCTCGTAAGATTTTGCGCTCATACTTCATTTCTTTTTCGTATCGCTTCTCTTTAAACGTGTTCGCTTCATACATAAATATGCAAGACTCCTTTTTCTCATATTGTCTACACAACCTGTAATCTCATTCATTAAAAGCTAAGACAATATAAAAAAACCCTCGGTCTTTGAGACCAAGGGCTGAAACGATAATAGAAATTAACGTTTTGAGAACTGAGGTGCACGACGAGCGCCTTTAAGACCGTATTTTTTACGTTCTTTCATACGAGCGTCACGAGTTAATAGGCCAGCGCGTTTTAATGTTACGCGGTATTCTGGATCAGCTTCTAATAAAGCACGAGAAATACCGTGACGGATAGCACCAGCTTGACCTGCGTAACCTCCACCATCAACGTTTACAAATACGTCATAGTTACCTACAGTTTCAGTTAAAGCAAGTGGTTGCTTTACTACTTCACGTAGTGCAGCGAATGGGATGTACTCTTCGATTTCACGACCGTTAATTACAACGCGACCGTTACCTGGTACTAAACGTACACGAGCAACAGAGCTTTTACGACGACCAGTTCCATAATATTGTACCTGTGCCAAGATAATAACCTCCTTATTAATTATCCGCGAAGTTCGTAAACTTCTGGTTTTTGAGCTTCATGTGGATGTGTGTTACCAGCATATACATGAAGTTTTTTGAACATTTGACGACCTAAGCTACCTTTTGGAAGCATGCCTTTGATTGCTAATTCAAGCATTTTTTCAGAGTAGTTAGTACGCATTTCTAATGCTGTACGTTGCTTTAAACCACCTGGGTGCATGCTGTGACGGTAGTAAATCTTGTCAGTTAATTTCTTACCTGTTAATTCGATTTTCTCAGCATTGATAAGGATAACGTTATCACCAGTATCAACGTGTGGTGTAAAAGTTGGTTTATGTTTACCGCGTAAGATAGATGCTACTTCACTAGCAAGACGACCTAAAGTTTTACCTTCAGCATCAACAACATACCATTTACGCTCTACTTCGTTTGCTTTCGCCATGAAAGTTGTACGCATGAGTTTCCCTCCTAATTTTCATCAATAATAAAATTATTTCAACCTTATATTTCAACACGATTAATTTCCGGGGCTAACCGTGGGGTTAAAATACATACCATATGATATATTATATGTTTACACTACTAATGTCAAGAAAATGTTACACCAGGTTTAGTTGTCATAGAAAACTTGCCACAAATAGAGCCCTTCCGCCGGAGCTGTTTTCCCCGCTAAAGGCCGTGATTTGCTCTCTAATACTGCTTTTATATCAACAGGATCTATTTTACCTTGTCCTACATCTAACAATGTACCAACAAGAATACGTACCATATTGTATAAGAAGCCATTTCCCTTAAACGTAAGTACAAGTTGGTTACCCTCTTCGACCAAATCTATATTATAGATTGTCCGCACCTTATCTTCCACTTCTGTTTTTGCAGAACAAAAACTCGTAAAATCATGAGTGCCGATGAGATAATGACTTGCTTCTTTCATCTTCATGTAATCAAGCTTATAAGGATAGTGGTATGCATAATAACGAGTGAAAGGATTGCGATTTTCCTGCCTATCAATATAATAACGATACTCTTTCGCCTTCACATTGAAACGAGCGTGAAACTCAGAATCGACTTCACTTACATACTTAATTACAATATCATCTGGGAGCATTGAATTCAATGCTTTTTTCCACTTATTGAGTGGAATATTTAGGTCTGTATCAAAGTGAATAACTTGACCTTCAGCATGAACCTGTGCATCCGTTCGACCAGATGCATAAATGGTTATTTTCCTTTTATGCATCTGTGTTAAAACCTTCTCTATTTCACTTTGAACTGTTCGTTTCTCCGGCTGTACCTGATACCCAGCAAAAAGAGAACCATCATACGCCACGATACATTTTAAGCGTTTCATTTTTTTCACCAAACCAGTTTAATTTCGAATAAATAATAGACCCACGGCTAAACAAACGAGCGTAATCAGCATAATGGTATCAGCTGCTCCCCAGGTTAGCTGTCGATACTTTGTACGCCCTTCTCCCCCTCTATATCCTCTAGCCTCCATTGCAATGGCTAGCTCTTCAGCTCGCTTAAACGAGCCAATAAAAAGTGGGACAAGCAACGGAACTACTGCTTTTAGTCGATCCATAATAGGTCCGCTACTAAAGTCGACACCACGAGCTGTTTGAGCCTTAATAATTTTATCTGTTTCATCCATTAAAGTAGGAATAAAGCGTAATGATATAGACATCATTAATGCTAGTTCATGAACAGGGAATTTTAGCTTCTTTAAAGGGCCTAGTAAACTCTCAATACCATCTGTTACTTGAATTGGCGTTGTTGTTAACGTCAGCAAAGTGGTAATTAAGATTAAAAATAAAAAGCGCAGAGATATTAATAAACCTTGAATAACTCCACCTTGATGGACAGATAAGAAGCCTAATTCAAGCAAGACAGGTCCTTCTTTAGTCATAATGATATGCAAGATAAACGTAATAATAATAATCCATATAACCGGCTTTAAGCCTCGTAGGATAAATGAAAATGGAACCTTGCTCATAAAGACCAACAGGGCTGTATAGGCTCCTAGTAACACATAACCACCTGCATTATTAGCCAGGAAAACGATTAGGATATAAGCAAATACGAGTAAAAGCTTAGCTCGAGGGTCCATTCTATGAACAACTGACTCCCCCGGGGCATACTTCCCTATAATCATGGAATTCATCATGGCTTCTCACCCTTTAACATTAATCCTTGTACCTGCTGAATAACCTCTTGAAAAGTGAGGGGAACCTGATTATCTCTACGCTTGAATTTTTCTTGTAGCTTTAAGGAGAAACGAAGCGTCTCGGGAACCTGTAGTCCGTATTCATTTAATTTCTCATATTGACTGAATACTTCTTTAGGCGTACCTTTAATAGCAATAGTTCCTTTATTCATAACCAAGACTTCATCTGCATACATTGCAGCATCTTCCATGCTATGAGTAACCAGAATTGTTGTAAGGCCCTTTTCTTTATGAAGCGTATAAAGCATATCCATAATCTCTTTTCGACCTCTTGGATCTAAACCTGCTGTTGGTTCATCTAAAACAAGAACTTCAGGTTCCATTGCTAAAATTCCAGCAATAGCTACCCTTCTCATTTGCCCTCCACTCAAATCAAATGGAGAACGCTGCAACATATCTTGTGATAGGCCTACTAATTCAATTAGCTCTCTTGCTTTTTTCTGTGAATCTTCCAAGCTTGCTCCGTAATTCATTGGCCCAAAGCATATATCCTTCTCAATTGTTTCTTCAAACAGCTGATGCTCTGGAAACTGAAAAACGACTCCTACCTTTTGACGAATCGGCTTTAATTGCTTTTCCTTACGGTTAGATTCTATGGTACGAGCTCCGATTGTAATGGAGCCAGACGTAGGCTTTAAGAGAGCATTTAGATGCTGAATAACCGTTGATTTACCAGAACCCGTATGCCCGATTACTGCTAGAAACGTCCCAGATTTAATAGTGAGGTTTAAATCATGGAGCGCCATGCGTTCAAAAGGAGTATTTAGTTGATAACGATGCTCTACGTCTTTGAATATAATGTCCATAGTTCGTTCACCAAGTCCTCATCCGTTAAATGAATTTTTGATAGCGGAATGCCTAAAGATGCAATCTTTTCACTTAGCTTCACTGAAAATGGTAAGTCCAAGCCAATTCTCGTTAACTCAGAGCCTAAAGCAAAAATTTCCCTAGGTTCTCCACTCGCAAAAACTTTTCCTTTGTTTAAAACAATTACACGATCAGCCATAGCTACCTCATCTAAATCATGAGTAATGGAAATAACCGTGAGTTTTTTTTCTTCTTTTAATTTTCGAACAGTTTCAAGTACTTCGGTTCTACCTATCGGATCTAACATTGAAGTAGCTTCATCTAAAACAATAATATCTGGCTGGACTGCTATAATACCTGCAATAGCCACACGCTGCTTTTGGCCTCCAGATAAGGAATGTGGCTCTTGATTAACATAATCGCTCATATTGACGAGCTGAAGAGCTTCAGGAATACGCTGAGCCATTACCTCGTATGGAATACCGTTATTCTCTAAGCCAAATGCAATATCGTCTTGTACAGTAGAGCCTACAAATTGGTTATCAGGGTTTTGAAACACCATTCCAATCTGTTTACGAATTTCCCAGATAGTATCAGCATCAAGAAACGTATCCATCACTTTAACACATCCAGATTCCGGAAGAATCAAACCATTTAAAATTTTTGCCAGCGTTGATTTACCCGAGCCATTATGCCCCGCAATTGCCAACCATTCACCTTTATAAGCAGAGAAACTAATTTGATCGAGTGTTAGATCATCATTTGACTCATAGCGAAAACATAAATTCTTTACTTCAAGTGATGTCTCTTTCAACGTAACGATCCCTCTAATCTTTACTCTTCATATAAAAAGGTTGAAGAGTTAATGGTATAAAAAAAGGGCAACGACTAGTTTCAAACTGTCTCGCCCTTTTCCACATGTATAAATTATTAAACTAATTCAATGATAACGACTGGAGCACCGTCACCACGGCGTGGTCCAACTTTTAAGATACGAGTGTAACCGCCTTGGCGATCTTCATATCGAGTAGCGATATCGCTGAATAGTTTTTGTAATGCGCTTTGGTTAGCTTCTTCGTTAGCTACTTCATTACGGATGTAAGCTGCAGCTTGACGACGAGCATGTAAATCTCCACGTTTACCTAAAGTAATCATTTTTTCAACAGTTGAACGTAACTCTTTAGCGCGAGCTTCAGTAGTTTGGATACGCTCGTTGATGATTAAATCAGTTGTTAAATCACGAAGAAGCGCCTTACGTTGTGCGCTTGTACGACCTAATTTACGGTAAGACATGTGAGGTCCCCTCCTTTGTTAAGTAGTTAAACAGATTAATAAGATATCAATCGTCTTTACGTAAGCCTAAGCCCAGCTCTTCAAGTTTAGCTTTCACTTCTTCTAAAGATTTGCGGCCTAAGTTACGAACTTTCATCATATCTTCTTCTGTTTTGTTAGCAAGCTCTTGTACAGTGTTAATGCCTGCACGTTTTAAGCAGTTATAAGATCGAACAGATAAATCTAGTTCCTCGATAGTCATCTCAAGAACTTTTTCTTTCTGATCTTCTTCTTTTTCTACCATAATCTCTGCTTTTTGGGCTTCATCAGTTAAGTTAACAAAGATGTTTAAGTGCTCAGTTAAGATCTTTGCACCTAAAGCTACTGCTTTTTCTGGCTCGATGCTTCCATCAGTCCATACATCAAGTGTTAACTTATCATAATTCGTCATTTGCCCCACACGAGTATTTTCTACATAATACGAAACACGCGTAACAGGAGTATAAATAGAATCAATTGGAAGAACTCCAATTGGTTGGTCTTCACGCTTGTTTGCATCGGCAGGATTATAACCTCGACCAGTGCGAGCAGTTAGTCTCATACGGAAATGAGCATCTGATTCAAGTGTAGCAATATGAAGATCTGGATTTAGAACTTCAATATCACTATCTGCTTGAATATCAGCAGCCGTGACAGTACCAGGACCTTTAACATCAATCTCAAGAGTTTTCTCTTCATCAGAGTAAATCTTTAACGCCAATTTCTTAACGTTTAAAATGATGTTTGTTACATCTTCAACAACCCCAGGGACTGTTGAGAATTCATGTAATACACCTTCAATTTGAATAGATGTTACAGCTGCACCAGGGAGTGAGGATAATAGGATACGACGTAAGGAGTTACCCAAAGTAGTACCATATCCACGCTCAAGTGGTTCGACGACGAATTTACCGTACTTTCTATCATCGCTGATTTCTACCGTTTCGATTTTTGGCTTTTCAATCTCTATCATAATAAACCCTCCTTCAAAACGTCGAAACCTCGGCTAGACTGAGTCTTCTCAAGGCCTAACCGAAATTCCCTATTAGACAGTTCCCGAATGTGCACAACAAATGAAAAAACATTTCGTTGCATGAATAAATTCTATACCATCATCATTATCGACAATTGTACAGAATCTATACATATTAATTATACACGACGACGTTTTGGCGGACGGCATCCGTTATGAGGAACAGGAGTAACATCTTTAATAGCTGTTACTTCTAAACCTGCAGCTTGAAGAGCACGGATAGCAGCTTCACGACCTGCACCAGGTCCTTTTACTGTTACTTCTAAAGTTTTCATACCATTGTCCATTGATACTTTAGCAGCTGTTTCAGCAGCCATTTGAGCAGCAAATGGAGTAGATTTACGAGAACCTCTGAAGCCAAGTGCACCTGCACTAGACCAAGCGATCGCATTACCGTGAACATCTGTAATAGTTACGATAGTGTTGTTGAACGTAGAACGAATGTGAGCAACACCAGATTCAATATTCTTTTTCACGCGACGTTTACGTGTATTAGTTTTACGTGCCATCTGTTAATGACCTCCCTTACTAATTATTTCTTCTTGTTCGCTACAGTACGGCGTGGGCCTTTACGTGTACGAGCATTGTTTTTACTGTTTTGACCACGAACTGGTAAACTACGACGGTGGCGGATACCACGGTATGAACCAATCTCAATTAAACGTTTGATGTTTAAAGAAACTTCACGACGAAGATCGCCTTCTACTTTATAGCTATCTAAAATATCACGAATTTTACCTAATTCTTCTTCTGTTAAGTCACGAACGCGAGTATCTTCAGAAACTCCAGCTTCAGCTAGAACTTTTTCAGCAGTTGGACGACCAATACCGAAAATGTATGTTAAAGAAACGACTACGCGTTTGTCACGAGGAATATCAACACCAGCAATACGTGCCATGTGAACAGTGCACCTCCTTATGATTAACCTTGTTTTTGTTTATGCTTAGGGTTTTCACAAATTACCATTACTTTCCCTTTTCTGCGGATTACTTTACATTTTTCGCAGATCGGCTTTACCGATGGTCTGACTTTCATGTTTCATACCTCCTTGATAGTACGGAGTGCATAGGTTTTATTTGAAACGGTACGTAATTCTACCGCGAGTTAAATCGTATGGTGATAATTCTACAGTTACTTTGTCACCAGGTAAAATGCGAATGAAGTGCATACGAATCTTACCAGATACATGAGCAAGTACTGTATGACCATTTTCTAATTCTACCTTGAACATTGCATTAGGTAAAGTCTCTAGGACTGTACCTTCTACTTCAATTACATCGTCTTTTGCCATTAAAGTGCTCTCCTTTCTTTGCAACAGTAACAAGCTATCATTAATTGACTTAAAAAGAACCTGTTCTGAACATCCGGAGATCGTAATCATTAAATTCAAGATGGATCACGTTTGTAATATACATCTTTACCATTTTAACAGCAATTCAGACGAAAAACGAGCATCGTGAATTTAGATAATTACTGTTTAACTGTCCAGTGCATCTAGCGAGGAATGGATAGAGATAACCTTAACTACCAACTACAGCGTTGTTAGAATTTCATATCCCGTCTCAGTGATTGCAATTGTATGTTCGAAATGCGCACACATCTTTCCGTCGACTGTTACAACAGTCCAGTTATCAGATAATGTTTTGACATATCGAGTTCCAGCGTTCACCATTGGCTCTACTGCCAACACCATGCCTGGACGTAGACGCGGTCCTTTATTTGGTGGACCATAATGTGGAATCTGCGGATCCTCATGTAAATCTTGGCCAACACCATGACCAACATATTCTCTTACAATTGAAAAGTTTTGAGATTCTGCATACGTTTGAATAGCATGTGAAATATTCGATAATCGATCGCCGGGCTTAGCTTGCTCTAAGCCTTTATAAAGAGATTGCTCTGTGACATCTAGAAGCCGTTGATTTTCTTCTGAAATCTTTCCAACTCCGTACGTCCAAGCAGAATCACCGTGATAGCCATTGTATTTAGCACCAATATCAATGCTGATGATATCTCCTTCTTGCAGCTTTCTGTTTCCTGGAATACCATGAACTAATTCTTCGTTTACAGAAGCACAAATACTACCGCGAAAACCATTATACCCTTTAAAAGACGGAATTGCATCATGTTGACGAATAAATTTTTCAGCAATTGCATCCAATTCTTCCGTCGTAATACCAGGTTGAATATGTTTTTTTAACTCTTGATGAGTTAAAGCTACAATTTTCCCTGCTTCACGCATGATTGCAATTTCACGCGGCGTCTTGCAAATGATCATTGCTTGACTCCCCCGAGTAAATTACGGATGTCGTCAAATACAACGTTAATGTCTTGATTACCATTAATATTGCGTAAATAACCTTTTTCTTCATAGAAATGAAGTAATGGTTTTGATTGTTCAACGTTAACTGAGAGTCTAGTTGAAACAGTTTCCTCATTATCATCTGCACGCTGGTACAGCTCTCCCTCACACTTGTCACAAACGCCTTCTTTAGCAGGAGGGTTGAATACAAGGTGGTAAGTAGCTCCACAGTCTTTACAAATGCGACGCCCTGTAAGGCGTTCCATAAGGATACTTTCATCTACATCAATATTAATAACATAATCAATCTTTTTGTTTAATTCTTCTAAGATTGTTTCAAGAGCGTCTGCCTGTGCTACTGTTCTTGGGAATCCATCAAGTAAAAAGCCATTTTCACAATCTTGTTTGTTTAAACGTTCACGAACAATACCGATTGTTACTTCATCTGGTACAAGATTACCTTGATCCATAAATGATTTAGCTTTTAAGCCTAGAGGCGTTCCTTCTTTAATTGCAGCTCGGAACATATCTCCTGTTGAGATATGAGGGATATCGTAATGCTCAACGATCTGTTCTGCTTGAGTACCTTTCCCAGCACCAGGAAGGCCCATTAACACTAAATTCATTTTTTGCTTCCCCCTCAGTATCTATCTGTTTAATGGGAAAGCAAGCTGCTTCCCACTAAACCCTTTATTTAATAAACCCTTTATAATGTCGTTTCACTAATTGACTCTCAAGCTGTTTCATTGTCTCAAGAGCTACACCGACAACGATTAACAAACTAGTACCACCAATCTGTGCAGACTGAGGTAAATTTGCAACCTGGATAAAAATCACTGGTAGTACAGCAATTAACGCAAGGAAAATTGAACCGATTAATGTTAAGCGGTACAACACTTTTGTTAAATATTCTTGTGTGCTTTTACCAGGGCGAATACCTGGAATGTATCCACCTTGCTTCTTCAAGTTTTCTGCTACTTGCTCTGGGTTAACCTGAACAAATGTATAGAAATATGAGAAAGCAATGATTAACGCAACATATACTATCATACCAATTGGCTGAGTATAGTCAAACGTCTTTTGAATCCAATCTGTCACATCATTCGGACCGAAGAATGATGCAATCGTTGGTGGAGTAATAATGAATGAAACTGCAAAGATAACAGGAATAACCCCAGCAGCATTTACTTTTAACGGTAAATGTGTGGACTGACCACCAGTAGGATTACGACCGGCTGAACCCTTTGCATATTGAATAGGTATTTTTCGTAAAGCTTGTTGGAAATAAATAACACCAACTACAATAGCTAATACAGCAAGTGCAATTAAAACAACTGTCACAATACGAATAAATAACTGATCCCCAACATCTTCGAATTGCTGAGCGTAGATCTGGTTGAGTGTTGTAGGGATCCCAGCAGCGATACCAGCAAAGATAATGATGGAAATACCATTACCGACGCCTTTCGCTGTAATCTGTTCGCCTAACCACATTAAGAACGCTGTTCCTGCCGTTAGTACGACAGCAATTAAAAGATAAGTAGCGACTCCGGGATTAGCAATTAATTGCCCACCCGACATATTGTTAAATCCTATAGACATACCTAATGCCTGGATAAATCCAAGCACAATTGTTCCGTAACGAGTTACTTGGGCAAGTTTACGACGCCCAACCTCTCCTTGCTTTGACCATTCTGTAAACTTAGGTACAACATCCATCTGCAATAATTGAACGATGATGGATGCTGTAATATAAGGCATAATGCCCATTGCAAGTATAGAGAAGTTTTGAAGAGCCCCACCGCCAAATGTATTTAGAACTCCAAATACATTTAACTCGTCTTGCAACTTCAGTACATCCGTATTAACACTAGGTACAGGAATAAAAGTACCAATTCGGAAAATAACTAACATTAACAATGTGAAAAAGATTTTTTGTCTAATTTCACGTACGCGCATTAAATTGGAGATTGTTTGAAACATTATTAGATCACCTCTGCAGTTCCGCCAGCAGCTTCAATAGCTTCTTTAGCAGATGAGGAGAACTTAGCAGCTTTAACAGTTAGCTTAGTAGATAATGTACCGTTACCAAGCACTTTAATACCAGCCTTCTCTTTGCTTACTAAACCAGTTTCAATTAATAGTTCTGGTGTTACTTCAGTTCCATCTTCAAAACGATTTAAAGCTTCAAGGTTAACAATCGCATACTCTTTGCGATTGATGTTAGTGAAGCCACGTTTTGGAAGACGACGAAATAAAGGCGTTTGACCACCTTCGAATCCAGGTCTTACGCCACCGCCAGAACGAGCGTTTTGCCCTTTGTGACCTTTACCTGAAGTCTTTCCGTTACCTGAACCAGTACCACGACCTACACGATTACGCACTTTACGTGAACCTGCAGCTGGTTGTAATTCATGAAGTTTCATTCCGGAGCACCTCCTTAGAGTGACAATTTATAATTATTGCTCTTTTACTGTAACAAGGTGAGCTACTTTGTTAATCATACCGCGAATTGCAGGATTATCGTCTTGAACGACAGTTTGGTTTACTTTACGTAAGCCAAGTGTACGAACAGTTACACGTTGATCTTCTGGACGACCAATTACGCTACGAGTGAGGGTAATTGCTAATTTGTTTGCCATTCTGTGTCCCTCCTTATCCTAACAGTTCTTCTACAGACTTACCACGTAGTTTTGCAACTTCTTCTGCACGTTTTAGGTTAGCTAAACCGTTAAGAGTTGCACGTACCATGTTAATTGGAGTATTTGAACCTAAAGATTTAGATAGAATATCACTTACGCCAGCTAATTCTAATACCGCACGAACTGGACCACCAGCGATAACTCCCGTACCTTCAGAAGCAGGTTTCAAGAAAATTTGACCTGCACCAAATTGTCCAAGGATTTCGTGTGGAATTGTAGTACCAACCATAGGTACAGTGATTAAGTTTTTCTTCGCATCTTCAATTGCTTTACGGATTGCATCTGGTACCTCTTGTGCTTTACCAGTACCAAATCCAACATGACCGTTTTTGTCACCAACTACTACTAAAGCAGCAAAGCGGAAACGACGTCCACCTTTAACAACTTTAGCTACGCGGTTAACGGTAACAACACGTTCTTCAAGCTCTAATTTATTTGGATCAATACGACGCATGATTTTCCCTCCTTTTACAATTAGAATTGTAATCCAGCTTCACGAGCAGCGTCAGCTAAAGCTTTTACGCGACCATGATATAAATAACCGCCACGATCGAATACTACTTCTTTCACGCCATTTTCTACTGCGCGTTTAGCAACTAATTCGCCAACTTTTGTAGCAGCTTCAACGTTACTAGTACTTTCTAAAGAAAGATCTTTATCTAAAGTAGACGCACTAGCGATTGTTACTGAATTTAAATCGTCAATGACTTGTGCATAAATATGTTGGTTAGAACGGTACACGTTTAAACGTGGACGAGTTGCAGTACCAGACAATTTAGCACGAACACGAGCATGTCTTTTCTTACGAACTTTGTTCTTATCTTGCTTCGTGATCATTTCGGTCACTCCTTTCTTTTACCTAACTGGCATTACTTCTTAGCAGTTTTACCTTCTTTACGACGAACATATTCACCTTCATAACGAATACCTTTACCTTTGTAAGGCTCTGGTGGGCGAACGTCACGGATATTTGCAGCTAATGCACCTACACGCTCTTTATCGATACCTTTAATAACAATTTTAGTTTGAGAAGGAACCTCAACTTCGATACCTTGCTCTGGAGTGATCTCAACTGGATGAGAGTATCCAACACTCAATACTAATTTGCTACCAGATTTTTGCGCACGGTAACCAACACCGACTAATTCTAAACCACGTTCGAAACCATTTGTAACACCTTCAACCATGTTACCTAATAGGCTACGAGTAGTTCCGTGAAGAGCACGGTGCTCCTTGTTGTCGCTAGGACGAGTTACAACTAATACGTTATCTTCAACTTTGATTTCAATCTCAGGGTGGAATGTACGAGTCAATTCACCCTTTGGCCCTTTTACAGTTACAGTGTTGTTTTCGTTTGTAACTGTAACACTTGCAGGAAGTTCTAAAGGCTTTTTACCAACACGTGACATAACTTACACCTCCATTCACTTTAAAAACTTATTACCAAACGTATGCTAATACTTCTCCACCTGTTTGTTTTTGACGAGCTTCTTTGTCAGTTAAAACACCTTGAGAAGTAGAAACGATTGCAATTCCTAAACCGTTAAGTACACGAGGTACTTCGTTTGTTTTTGCATATACACGTAGACCAGGTTTACTGATACGTTTTAAGCCTGTAATTACACGCTCATTGTTTGCACCGTATTTTAAGAAGATACGGATGATACCTTGTTTGTTATCTTCGATGTATTCTACATCACGCACAAAACCCTCACGCTTAAGGATTTCTGCAATTTGCTTCTTAATGTTTGAAGCAGGAACTTCGATTTTTTCATGACGAACCATGTTCGCATTGCGGATACGAGTTAGTAAATCTGCAATAGGATCAGTCATTACCATATTAATTTACCTCCTTCCCAAACTTGGGTTTTACCAACTAGCTTTTTTAACACCAGGAATTTGACCTTTATAAGCAAGCTCACGGAAACAAATACGGCAAAGCTTGAATTTACGTAGTACTGAGTGTGGACGTCCACAACGTTCGCAACGTGTGTACTCTTGTACTTTGAACTTCTGCTGGCGTTTTTGCTTCGCAATCATTGATTTTTTAGCCACATTTTCGCCTCCTCTGCTTAACGTTGGCAGTTATTACTTCTGGAATGGCATACCGAACTGAGTTAAAAGCTCACGAGCTTCTTCATCAGTGTTTGCTGTTGTAACAATAACGATATCCATACCACGAACTTTACTCACTTTATCATAATCGATCTCTGGGAAGATCAATTGCTCTTTAACACCTAATGTGTAGTTTCCACGACCATCAAATGCTTTTTTAGATACTCCACGGAAATCACGTACACGTGGAAGTGAAACTGAAACTAATTTATCGAAGAACTCATACATGCGCTCGCCGCGTAAAGTTACTTTAGCACCGATTGGCATACCTTCACGTAGACGGAAACCTGCAATAGATTTCTTAGCACGAGTTACGATAGGTTTTTGACCAGTGATTTCTGCTAATTCTTCAACAGCGTTATCTAAAGCTTTTGAGTTAGAAACAGCTTCACCGATACCCATGTTAATAACGATCTTTTCGATCTTTGGCACTTGCATTACAGATTCATAATTAAACTTGCTCACTAGAGCAGGTGTAATTTCTTTTGTAAATTTCTCTTTAAGACGGTTCATGTGAACTATACCTCCCTTCACATTTCAATAATTATTTATCTAAAGTTTCACCAGATTTTTTTGCTACACGTACCTTTTTGCCGTCGATTACTTTGTAACCAACACGTGTTGGCTCACCAGATTTCGGATCTAATGGCATTACGTTAGATACGTGGATAGGTGCCTCTTGGCTAACGATTCCACCTTGTGGATTTACTTGAGAAGGTTTAGAGTGTTTTTTCACTACGTTTACGCCTTCTACAAGTACACGGTTTTTCTTTGGAAAAGCAGCAAGTACTTCGCCTTGTTTGCCTTTATCTTTACCAGAGATAACCACTACTTTGTCGCCCTTTTTTACATGCATCCTATTCGCACCTCCTTAAAAGGCATTTTGTTTTTATTCATTAATATATAATTAGATAACTTCTGGAGCTAAAGATACGATCTTCATGAAGTTGTTGTCACGTAATTCACGAGCAACTGGTCCAAAGATACGAGTACCACGTGGACTCTTATCGTCACGGATGATTACGCAAGCATTTTCGTCAAAACGGATATATGAACCGTCGTTACGACGAACACCGCGTTTTGTACGTACTACTACTGCTCTAACAACGTCACCTTTTTTAACAACGCCTCCTGGTGTTGCTTGTTTCACCGTACAAACGATAACATCACCAATATTAGCTGTCTTACGACCAGAACCACCTAATACTTTGATAGTAAGTACTTCACGCGCACCAGAGTTGTCTGCAACTTTTAAACGAGATTCTTGTTGAATCATGTACGAAACCTCCCTTCGGATGAATCATTCTTATCCGATCTGTCTTTCACTATTAGATAATAACAGCTTCTTCTACAACTTCTACTAGACGGAAACGTTTAGTAGCTGATAACGGACGAGTTTCCATGATTTTCACGATATCGCCCACTTTAGCTGTGTTATTCTCATCGTGAGCTTTGAACTTTTTTGAGTACTTTACACGTTTACCGTAAAGCGAATGCTTTTTGTATGTTTCTACAAGAACAGTAACAGTCTTATCCATTTTGTCAGAAACTACGCGGCCAGTGTAAACTTTACGTTGATTGCGTTCACTCATTCTGAAAGCCTCCTCTCAGACTTATTATTTATTAGCAGCGATCTCTCTTTCACGAACTACAGTCTTCATGCGAGCAATCGCTTTGCGTACTTCGCGAATACGAGTAGTATTCTCTAATTGTCCAGTCGCTAATTGGAAACGAAGGTTGAATAACTCTTCTTTTAAAGCTTTAACTTTTTGTTCAATTTCGGCAGTGGTAAGGTCACGAATTTCATTAGCTTTCATTAGATTCACCACCAATTTCTTCACGTTTTACAAACTTACACTTTACTGGTAGCTTGTGAGCTGCTAAACGTAATGCTTCACGAGCAACTTCTTCAGATACGCCTGAGATTTCAAACATTACTTTACCAGGCTTAACAACAGCTACCCAACCTTCAGGTGCACCTTTACCAGAACCCATGCGCACTTCTAGTGGTTTAGCAGTATAAGGTTTAGAAGGGAAAATTTTAATCCATACTTTACCGCCACGTTTCATGTAACGAGTCATAGCGATACGAGCAGATTCGATTTGACGGTTTGTAATCCAAGAAGCTTCTAAAGCTTGTAAACCGAACTCACCGAAGTGTACTTCAGTACCACCTTTTGCACGTCCTCGCATTTTTCCGCGGTGTTCGCGACGATATTTAACGCGTTTTGGCAATAACATTATTATTTTCCTCCTTCCTCAGATTTCTTTTTAGTAGGAAGGACTTCTCCACGATAGATCCATACTTTCACGCCAAGCTTACCGTAAGTTGTATCTGCTTCAGCATGAGCATAATCGATATCAGCGCGAAGTGTATGAAGTGGAACTGTACCTTCACTATAGTATTCAGAGCGAGCAATGTCAGCTCCGCCTAGACGACCAGATACCATTGTTTTGATACCTTGTGCACCAGCACGCATTGTGCGTTGAATTGATTGCTTTTGCGCACGACGGAATGATACACGATTTTCAAGTTGACGAGCGATGTTTTCAGCAACAAGCTTAGCATCTAAGTCAGCTCTTTTAATTTCTAAAATGTTGATGTGTACACGCTTGCCTGTTAATTGGTTAAGAGCTTTACGAAGTGCTTCAACTTCAGTACCACCTTTACCAATTACCATACCAGGTTTTGCAGTGTGGATCGTTACGTTTAAACGGTTAGCAGCACGTTCGATTTCTACTTTAGAAACAGCTGCATCGTTAAGACGTTTAGCGATATATTCACGTACTTTTAAGTCTTCATGTAATAAGTCAGCATAGTCTTTACCAGCGAACCATCTTGATTCCCAATCACGGATGATGCCGACGCGTAGACCAACTGGATTTACCTTTTGACCCATGAATTATCCCTCCTTCTTTTCTGATACCACGATTGTAATGTGGCTTGTGCGTTTGTTAATTTGGCTTGCACGACCTTGAGCACGTGGACGGAAACGTTTTAAAGTTGGACCTTCGTCAACAAAAACTTCAGAAACAACTAAGTTGTTAGCGTCCATTTCATAATTGTGTTCTGCATTGGCAATAGCAGATTTTAATAGTTTCTCAACAACCGGAGAAGCAGCCTTAGGCGTGTGAAGTAGCACTGCTAATGCTTCACCCACTTGCTTACCTCGAATTAAATCTACAACTAAACGAACTTTACGAGGAGCAATACGTACTGTTCTCGCAACAGCTTTAGCTTGCATTTAAAAGCCTCCTCTCATATTAGCGTCTTGTTTTCTTATCGTCACTTGCGTGACCTTTATAAGTACGAGTTGGTGCGAATTCACCAAGTTTATGACCTACCATATCTTCAGTTACATAAACAGGTACATGTTTACGACCGTCATATACAGCAATAGTGTGACCAATGAATTGAGGAAAAATAGTTGAACGACGAGACCAAGTCTTAACAACTTGTTTGCTGTCTGTTTCATTTAACTTCTCAATTTTATTAATTAAGTGTCCATCAACAAAAGGTCCTTTTTTTAAGCTGCGACCCATAAGTGAACCTCCCTTCGTGATTGTTCTACGGTTCGCTTGAACCGTAGCTCAATCCCGTTATTTTTTACGACGACGAACGATAAATTTATCGGATTTATTTTTCTTCTTACGAGTTTTAAATCCAAGTGTTGGTTTGCCCCATGGACTCATTGGAGACTTACGTCCGATAGGTGAACGTCCTTCACCACCACCGTGTGGGTGATCATTAGGGTTCATTACAGAACCACGAACAGTTGGACGAATACCTAACCAACGAGAACGACCAGCTTTACCAATGTTGATTAGTTCGTGTTGTTCATTACCTACTTGACCTACAGTAGCGCGGCAAGTAGCTAGGATCATGCGAACTTCACCAGAAGTTAAACGTACTAATACGTATTTACCTTCTTTACCAAGTACTTGTGCAGAAGCACCCGCTGAACGTACTAATTGTCCACCTTTACCTGGTTTTAATTCGATGTTGTGTACTACTGTACCAACAGGAATGTTTGCTAGTGGAAGAGCGTTACCTACTTTAATGTCAGCTTCAGTACCTGACATAACTTCCATACCTACTTTAAGGTTTTTAGGAGCAAGAATGTAACGTTTTTCACCATCAGCATAATTGATTAATGCGATGTTTGCTGAACGGTTTGGATCATACTCGACTGTAGCAACGCGTCCAGGTATTCCATCTTTATCACGTTTAAAGTCGATGATACGGTATTGACGTTTGTGCCCACCACCTTGGTGACGAACAGTGATTTTACCTTGGTTGTTACGACCACCTTTGCGTGTAACAGGTGCAAGTAACGATTTTTCTGGTTTGTCAGTAGTGATTTCAGCGAAATCTGAAACCGACATACCACGACGACCATTTGAGGTTGGTTTGTACTTTTTAATCGCCATCTCAATTTCCCTCCTTCTCTATTAATCTTAAGCTTCGAAGAATTCGATTTCGTTGCTTTCTTGAGTTAGCGTTACTACCGCTTTACGACGACGGTTTGTAAGACCGCTATAACGACCTACACGTTTGAATTTACCTTTGTAGTTCATGATGTTTACTTTTTCAACTTTTACGTCAAAGATTCTTTCGATCGCATCTTTAACTTCAGTTTTATTAGCTTTTACATCAACTTCAAAAGTGTATTTCTTCTCAGTCATTAAGTCTGTTGAACGTTCTGTAATTACGGGGCGCTTAATAATATCACGAGGATCTTTCATTATGCAAGCACCTCCTCTACTTTTTCAACTGCGTCTTTAGTGATTACAAGCTTATCGTGATTAACAACGTCTAATACGCTTAATCCGTTAGCTGTAACAACTGTTACACCAGGAATGTTACGTGCTGAAAGTGCAACATTTTCGTTAAGATCAGCAGTTACTACTAATGCTTTGCGCTCTACTGTTAGGTTTTTAAGAACTGCTACCATCTCTTTTGTTTTTGGAGCATCAAAAGATAAAGCTTCAAGTACAACAATGCTGTTATCTTGAACTTTTGTAGATAAAGCAGACTTAATAGCTAAACGACGAACTTTTTTAGGTAATTTGTAGCTATAGCTTCTTGGAACTGGACCAAATACTACGCCACCACCACGCCATTGTGGAGAACGGATAGATCCTTGACGTGCACGACCAGTACCTTTTTGACGCCATGGCTTACGACCACCACCACGTACTTCAGAACGATTTTTTACTTTAGAAGTACCTTGACGCATCGCTGCACGTTGCATGATGATTGCATCAAAAAGTACTTTGTTATTAGGTTCGATACCGAATACGGCATCTTGTAATTCGATTTCACCAACGTTTTTACCGTCTTGGTTAAACAATGCTACTTTTGGCATTGGTTATTCCTCCTTTCTCGAAGAATTATTATTTAGATTTAACCGCAGATTTCACAGTTACTAGAGATTTTCTAGCTCCTGGCACGTTACCTTTTACTAATAAAAGGTTGCGTTCTACGTCAACTTTTACGATTGATAAGTTTTGAACTGTAATGCGCTCTCCACCCATGCGTCCTGGTAATAATTTACCTTTGAATACGCGGTTTGGAGCAACAGGACCCATTGAACCTGGGCGACGGTGGTAACGAGAACCGTGAGACATTGGTCCACGAGATTGTCCGTGGCGTTTAATAGCACCTTGGAAACCTTTACCTTTTGAAACTCCTGTTACATCGATTACATCGCCTTCTGCGAAAATATCAACCTTGACTTCTTGACCAACTTCATATTCTGAAGCGTTCACTCCGCGTAACTCACGGATGAAGCGCTTAGGAGCAGTATTAGCTTTAGAAGCGTGTCCTTTAGCAGGTTTGTTAGATAATTTCTCACGAATATCTTCAAAACCTAATTGGATTGCTTCGTAACTGTCTGTCTCAGCGTTTTTAACTTGAAGAACTACGTTTGGAGTAGCTTCAATTACTGTTACAGGGATTAAATCACCGTTTTCAGCGAATACTTGAGTCATACCGATCTTTCTTCCTAAGATTCCTTTGGCCATTAGTCACACCTCCTAAGTATGTCTTCATTCTTTATTTTAAATTAAAGTTTAATTTCGATATCTACACCAGATGGTAAATCTAAACGCATTAATGAATCAACAGTTTGTGGTGTTGGATTCACGATATCAATTAAGCGTTTATGCGTGCGCATTTCGAATTGCTCACGAGAATCTTTATATTTGTGCACAGCACGTAGAATTGTATAAACTGATTTCTCAGTTGGTAACGGAATCGGACCAGATACTGTAGCGCCAGAGCGTTTAGCAGTTTCTACGATTTTCTCAGCTGATTGATCAAGAATTCTGTGATCGTATGCTTTTAAACGAATGCGAATTTTTTCTTTTGCCATTATTTTCCCTCCTTTTTCGCCTATCTTTCTAAATAGACATTCTCCGCGGAAATTTCCCCACACTCGCCATGGCAAAGCGGCCGGGTGTGTCGGCAACCTTCCGCATCATCGCAGTCAAAGACCAACATTCTTATTGTACTAAAAATGGGTCGGTATTGCAACAGTCTTTTATATAAAATATAAAACTTTTTTTCTGTTGCGCACTTTTTTCATTATATATAAAACAAATACACAATGCAAGTGTAATCATAAATTCTCTATTTACCTTTTATGACCAAAAAAAAGAAGCAGGAAATCCTGCTTCTTTTTTAAAGAGTAAAAGATTACTCAGTGATTGTAGCTACAACGCCAGCGCCTACTGTACGTCCACCTTCACGGATTGAGAATTTAGTACCTTCTTCAATCGCGATTGGAGCAATAAGTTCAACAGTCATTTCGATGTTGTCGCCAGGCATTACCATTTCTACGCCTTCTGGTAAGTTACAAATACCAGTTACATCAGTTGTACGGAAGTAGAACTGAGGACGGTAGTTGCTGAAGAATGGAGTGTGACGTCCACCTTCTTCTTTAGAAAGAACGTATACTTCAGCTTTGAATTTAGTGTGTGGAGTGATTGTACCTGGTTTAGCTAGTACTTGTCCACGTTGGATATCTTCACGAGAAACACCGCGAAGTAAAGCACCGATGTTGTCACCAGCTTCAGCATAGTCAAGAAGCTTACGGAACATTTCTACACCAGTTACAGTAGTAGATTTTGATTCTTCAGCTAAACCGATGATGTCTACAACGTCACCAACTTTAACTTGTCCACGCTCAACACGACCAGTAGCAACTGTACCACGACCAGTGATTGAGAATACGTCCTCAACTGGCATCATGAATGGTTTTTCAGTGTCACGCTCTGGAGTTGGGATGTACTCATCAACAGCGTCCATAAGCTCGATGATTTTAGCTTCCCAATCAGCATCTCCTTCAAGAGCTTTAAGAGCAGAACCTTTGATTACCGGTACATCGTCACCTGGGAAGTCGTATTCAGAAAGAAGGTCACGTACTTCCATTTCTACTAATTCAAGTAACTCTTCGTCGTCTACCATGTCACATTTGTTTAAGAATACAACTAGGTATGGAACACCTACTTGACGAGAAAGAAGGATGTGCTCACGAGTTTGTGGCATTGGGCCATCAGCAGCAGATACTACTAAGATACCGCCATCCATTTGTGCAGCACCAGTGATCATGTTTTTAACGTAGTCAGCATGTCCTGGGCAGTCAACGTGTGCATAGTGACGAGTGTCAGTTTCATACTCAACGTGTGCAGTTGAGATTGTGATTCCACGCTCGCGCTCTTCTGGAGCAGCGTCGATCATGTCATAAGCCATAGCTGCACCTTTACCGCTTTTCTTAGCAAGTACAGTAGTGATAGCAGCTGTTAAAGTTGTTTTACCATGGTCAACGTGACCAATTGTACCAATATTGGCATGTGTTTTTGAACGGTCGAATTTTTCTTTACCCATTCGTAACGCCTCCTTAATTTCTTATAATGTAAATTTATGAGGCCGTGAAAAGGAATCAACTCCACTTTCACAGCGTACATAAGTAGTTATACTTTAATAAAGAGTGAAAATCAATTATTCACCTTTATTTTTTTTAATAATTTCTTCTGAAATAGACTTTGGTACTTCTTCATAATGATCAAAGTGCATTGAGTAGTTTCCACGACCTTGAGTATTAGAACGTAATGCAGTTGCATAACCAAACATTTCAGAAAGTGGTACGAATGCGCGTACTACTTGAGCGTTTCCGCGAGCTTCCATACCTTCTACACGTCCACGACGAGAAGTGATGTCACCCATGATGTCACCTAAGTACTCATCAGGAATTACAACTTCAACTTTCATCATTGGCTCAAGAATAACTGGGTTACATTTTGAAACTGCGTTTTTAAGTGCCATAGAAGCAGCAATTTTAAACGCCATCTCACTTGAGTCAACGTCATGGTAAGAACCGTCTACTAAAGCAGCTTTAACATCGATTACTGGGTAACCTGCTAATACACCGTTTTGAAGTGCATCTTCAAGACCAGCTTGAACTGCAGGGATGTATTCACGTGGAACTACACCACCAACAATTTTGTTTTCGAATTCGAAGCCTTTACCTTCTTCGTTCGGTTCAAACTCAATCCAAACGTGACCGAATTGTCCACGACCACCAGATTGACGTGCAAATTTACCTTCAACTTTCGCAGAACCGCGGAAAGTTTCACGGTATGCTACTTGAGGAGCACCAACGTTAGCTTCTACTTTGAACTCGCGACGCATACGGTCAACGATGATATCTAAGTGAAGTTCACCCATACCAGAGATGATGATTTGACCAGTCTCTGTGTTAGTTTCCGCACGGAAAGTTGGATCTTCTTCTTGTAGTTTTTGAAGAGCAGTTGTCATCTTATCTTGGTCAGCTTTTGACTTAGGCTCAACAGATAATGAAATAACTGGCTCTGGGAACTCCATAGACTCAAGAATAACAAGATTCTTTTCATCACATAAAGTGTCACCAGTAGTAGTATCTTTCAAACCTACAGCAGCAGCGATATCTCCAGCATATACAGCTGAAATCTCTTCACGAGAGTTAGCATGCATTTGTAGGATACGTCCTACACGCTCACGCTTACCTTTTGTAGAGTTCTGTACATAAGAACCAGAGTTAAGAATTCCAGAATATACGCGGAAGAATGTTAATTTCCCTACGTATGGATCTGTCATTACTTTAAACGCTAAAGCTGAGAATGGAGCGTCGTCGCTAGATGGACGTACAACTTCTTCATCAGTATCAGGAGTGATACCTTTGATTGCTGGTACATCTGTTGGAGCTGGTAAGTAATCTATTACCGAGTTCAACATTAATTGTACACCTTTGTTTTTGAACGCTGATCCACAAAGAACTGGGAAGAATTCAACGTCACAAGTACCTTTACGGATAGCAGCTTTTAGTTCTTCAACGCTAAGCTCGCCTTCTTCAAGATACTTCATCATTAATTCTTCATCAAGTTCTGCAGCAGCTTCTACAAGTTTAGCATTATATTCTTCAGCTAATTCTTTGTATTCTTCTGGGATCTCAATTTCTTGAATATCAGTTCCTAGGTCATTACCGTAGTGGTAAGCTTTCATTTCCACTAAGTCAATGATTCCCGTGAATTGATCTTCAGCACCGATTGGCAATTGGATTGGGTGAGCATTTGCACCTAAACGATCATGAATCGTTTTAACAGAGTACAAGAAGTCAGCACCGATTTTATCCATTTTGTTTACGAATACTACACGCGGTACACCGTATGTAGTAGCCTGACGCCATACAGTTTCTGTTTGAGGCTCAACACCAGATTGAGCATCAAGAACTGCCACCGCACCATCAAGTACACGAAGTGAACGTTCAACTTCTACAGTGAAGTCTACGTGTCCAGGAGTATCGATGATGTTAACACGGTGACCTTTCCAAGAAGCAGTTGTTGCAGCAGACGTGATTGTAATACCACGCTCTTGCTCCTGCTCCATCCAGTCCATTTGGGAAGCTCCTTCATGAGTTTCACCAATTTTATGGATACGACCAGTATAATAAAGAACACGCTCAGTTGTTGTTGTTTTACCAGCATCAATATGAGCCATGATACCAATATTACGAGTGTTTTCTAAGGAGAACTCTCTTGCCATGTTAGGTATTTCTCCTTCCATATTATAATTATAATTAGTTTTTTAAGTTGATTCGTTAAAAGATTACCAACGGTAGTGAGCAAACGCTTTGTTCGCTTCTGCCATTTTATGAGTATCTTCACGTTTCTTAACTGCAGCACCAGTGTTGTTAGCTGCGTCAAGGATTTCGTTAGCTAAACGCTCTTCCATCGTTTTTTCTCCACGAAGACGAGCATAGTTTACTAACCAACGAAGACCTAGAGTTGTACGACGCTCTGGACGTACTTCTACAGGAACTTGGTAGTTAGAACCCCCTACACGGCGTGCTCTAACTTCTAATACAGGCATGATGTTTTTAAGAGCTTGGTCGAATACTTCCATAGCTTCTTTACCACTGCGCTCTTGTACTAGATCGAATGCTCTATAAAGAATAGCTTGTGATTTACCGCGCTTTCCATCAAGCATCATTTTGTTGATTAAGCGTGATACAAGCTTTGAATTGTAAATTGGATCTGGTAATACGTCTCTCTTTGCAACAGGACCCTTACGTGGCATTCTAATTTCCTCCTTTCACTTATGAGAATAATTCTATTTGTTGTTTATATTATTTTTTAGCTGCTTTTGGTCGCTTAGTACCATATTTAGAACGACCTTGCATACGGCCATCCACACCAGCAGTATCTAACGCACCACGTACGATATGGTAACGTACCCCTGGTAAATCTTTTACACGTCCACCGCGGATAAGTACCACGCTGTGTTCTTGTAAGTTGTGACCAATACCTGGGATATAAGCAGTAACCTCGATACCGTTAGTTAAACGTACACGAGCATATTTACGAAGAGCCGAGTTCGGTTTCTTCGGTGTCATAGTACCCACACGTGTACATACACCACGTTTTTGTGGAGAAGATTGGTTAGTTTGAGCTTTTTTAAAGCTGTTGTAACCTTTGTTTAAAGCAGGTGAGTCAGATTTTTGAACCTTGCTCACACGACCTTTACGGATTAGTTGATTAATAGTAGGCATTTAAATTTCCTCCTTTCAGCTTTTGTAAGACCACACATCCAGGTGGTTCATTTTTTAGCAAAAAACAAAGTTTTTGAACACTAGTCCAAAAACGTGTTAACTAATAATTGCAACAGCTGCCGCATCTACTTCTATTCCACAAGCTTTTCCAAGCTCTTTCATAGAGTTAACAAAACTGTAAGGGGTGTTTTCTTGCACAGCAACTTTCACTACCAAGTCGGTAATGTAGGTGTCTGCATTATCCGCAAGTATAACTTCCTTTACAATTCCTTTTTTTAAAGCTTTCACTGTCTGCTTAGTTCCTACAATAATATGATCAGCCTGTGATACTTTTTCATAAGACATTATCATATCCTCCAAAGCAACAGGTAGTTTATAGGAGCACCTTTGATATAGTATCATTCCCTAGAATGGATGTCAACTGCACGATGCAGTTTTTTTAAAAAAACATCCATTCTAGAAAAATGACTACTTATTAATCGATTGTTACTGGCTCTTCAACCTGATTTTTAACTGGTTCAGCATTACGATATCTATTCATACCAGTACCAGCAGGAACAAGTTTACCAATAATAACGTTCTCTTTAAGACCTAATAGTTCATCACGTTTTCCTTTAATAGCTGCATCTGTAAGAACACGAGTAGTTTCTTGGAATGATGCTGCTGATAAGAAGGAATCCGTTTCAAGAGATGCTTTTGTGATACCAAGTAGTACAGGTCGACCAGTAGCTGGACGATTGCCCTCTAGTAACACTTTTTCGTTAGCATCAGTGAATTGGTGAATATCTAATAGTGAACCTGGTAATACATCTGTATCTCCAGAATCCATTACTCTCACTTTACGAAGCATTTGGCGTACCATTACTTCAACGTGCTTATCACCAATTTCTACCCCTTGCATACGGTATACTTTTTGTACTTCACGTAGCAGGTATTCTTGAACAGCAGTGATATCTTTTACTTTTAATAACTCTTTCGGATCAATTGAACCTTCTGTTAACTCTTGACCACGAGCAATCTCTTGGCCTTCAGCTACCTTCAAGCGTGCACTGTAAGGAGCTGTGTAAGAGCGTGTTTCAATGTCACCTTGAACTGTAATTTCATGCTGACGGTCACGTCCTTCAGTAATTGAAGTAACGGTACCTTCGATTTCTGAAATAACAGCTTGGCCTTTAGGGTTACGAGCTTCAAAGATCTCTTGGATACGAGGTAAACCTTGAGTGATGTCATCTCCGGCAACCCCACCAGTATGGAATGTACGCATCGTTAACTGTGTACCTGGCTCACCGATTGATTGAGCAGCGATAATACCAACTGCTTCACCAACTTCAACTTCTGAACCAGTTGCCAAGTTACGTCCGTAACATTTTTTACATACTCCATGACGAGTGTTACAAGTAAACGCAGAACGAATCCATACTTCTTCAACACCAGCATTTACAATTTCTTCAGCTAGATCTTCTGTAATTAATTCATTTTCTGCTACAAGTACTTCGTTTGTTTCTGGATGAACAACAGTTTTACGTGCATAACGTCCAATTAGACGCTCATCCAGCTTTTCGATTTCCTCCGTGCCTTCTTTGATTGCAACAGCCAAGATTCCTCGGTCTGTACCGCAATCATCATCACGAACGATAACATCTTGAGCCACATCAACAAGACGGCGAGTAAGATAACCTGAGTCAGCTGTTTTAAGGGCTGTATCAGCAAGACCTTTACGCGCACCGTGAGTAGAGATAAAGTATTCTAATACTGTTAAACCTTCACGGAAACTTGATTTGATTGGTAACTCGATGATACGTCCAGACGGGTTAGCCATCAGACCACGCATACCAGCAAGCTGCGTGAAGTTAGATGCGTTACCACGGGCACCAGAGTCACTCATCATAAAGATTGGATTTCGTTTATCTAAGGATTCCATCAGCTTACCTTGGATAACGTCTTTCGCACTACTCCAAATTGAGATTACGCGATCATAACGCTCATCTTCAGTAATTAAACCACGACGGAATTGTTTTAGAACATTATCTACTTTAGCTTGCGCTTCTTGTAAGATAACTTCTTTTTCACCTAATACAACGATATCTGCTACACCAACTGTAATACCAGCTTTAGTAGAATATTTGAAACCTAAGTCTTTCATGCGATCAAGCATTTTAGACGTTTCAGTAATCTTAAAGCGTTTGAATACTTCAGCAATGATATTACCTAAGATTTTTTTCTTAAATGGTGCAATTGCAGGTTGATTTTTAATGAATTCTTTTACGTCAGCACCTTTTTCAACAAAGTATTTATCCGGTGTCTTAACTTCAAGGTTTTCTCTTGTTGGTTCGTTAATATACGGGAATGATTCCGGTAAGATTTCGTTAAATACAAGCTTACCTACAGTCGTCACTAACAATTGTTGATTTTGTGCTTCAGTAAATGTTTGGTTATTTAAAGAACCAGCGTATACACCAACACGAGTATGTAAATGTACATATCCGTTTTGGTATGCCAGCAACGCCTCATTTGTATCTTTAAATACCATACCTTCACCCACTGCGTCTTCACGCTCAAGTGTTAAGTAGTAATTACCTAATACCATATCTTGAGATGGTGTAACAACTGGTTTACCATCTTTTGGATTCAGGATGTTTTGCGCTGCTAACATTAAGATGCGCGCTTCTGCTTGTGCTTCTGCAGATAACGGTACGTGAACGGCCATTTGGTCACCATCAAAGTCCGCATTGTATGCTGTACATACAAGTGGATGTAGACGGATTGCACGACCTTCTACTAATGTAGGTTCAAACGCTTGGATACCAAGTCTGTGAAGCGTAGGTGCACGGTTTAACAGAACTGGATGCTCTTTAATAACCGATTCTAATACGTCCCATACTTCAGGTTGAACGCGCTCGATTTTACGTTTCGCACTCTTGATGTTATGAGCTAAACCACGCTCAACTAACTCTTTCATAACAAACGGCTTAAATAGTTCTAACGCCATTTCTTTTGGTAAACCACATTGATACATCTTTAAGTTCGGTCCTACAACGATTACAGAACGCCCAGAGTAGTCAACACGTTTACCCAGTAAGTTTTGACGGAAGCGTCCTTGCTTACCTTTTAACATATGTGAAAGAGATTTTAACGGACGGTTACCAGGACCTGTTACAGGGCGCCCACGACGACCGTTATCGATTAAAGCATCTACAGCTTCTTGAAGCATACGCTTTTCGTTTTGAACGATAATGCTAGGAGCTCCAAGATCTAGTAAACGTTTTAAGCGGTTGTTACGGTTAATTACACGACGATATAAATCATTTAGGTCAGAAGTTGCAAAACGTCCACCATCTAATTGAACCATTGGACGAAGTTCCGGTGGGATAACCGGTAAAACATCTAAGATCATCCAAGAAGGCTCATTACCAGAGTGACGGAAAGCTTCCAACACTTCTAAACGCTTAATTGCACGTGTACGACGTTGACCTTGAGCAGTTTTAAGCTCTTCTTTTAGAGCATCTACTTCTTTGTCAAGATCGATGTCTTGTAATAATTTCTTAACAGCTTCCGCACCCATCGCTGCATGGAAAGTTTTTCCATACTTTTCACGATATGCACGATATTCTTTTTCAGATAATAGCTGTTTCTTTTCAAGCGGTGTATCACCAGCATCTGTTACAACATATGAAGCAAAATAGATAATTTCCTCTAGCGCACGAGGGGACATGTCTAAGACAAGTCCCATGCGGCTAGGGATACCTTTGAAGTACCAAATATGTGAAACAGGTGCAGCTAGTTCAATATGTCCCATACGTTCACGACGTACTTTTGCTCTTGTTACTTCTACTCCACAGCGGTCACATACTACGCCTTTGTAACGAACGCGTTTGTATTTACCACAGTGGCACTCCCAGTCCTTTTGTGGACCAAAGATGCGCTCACAAAACAAACCATCTTTTTCAGGTTTTAATGTACGATAGTTGATCGTTTCCGGTTTTTTTACCTCACCGTATGACCAAGAGCGAATTTTATCTGGCGAAGCTAGACCAATTTTCATATACTCAAAGTTATTTACATCTAGCAAGGAGCCTACCTCCCTTTTAATCTACAGGTTTTTTCCCTTAACGTGCGTATACTTTTATATGAAAGTAATTCCTTACTCTTTGATAACAGGGTCTTTTTGACCTTCAGAAATTCCTTCTGGTTCTATATCAGACATAATAGATTCGGATTGTTGTTCTTGATCATCCTCTGAATCTACAATGTCAATCTCTTGCTCATCAGCTGAAAGCATTTTTACATCCATACCTAAACTTTGTAATTCTTTAATTAATACTTTGAATGATTCAGGTATACCTGGCTCTGGAATATTTTCGCCTTTTACGATGGCTTCATATGTTTTCACACGACCAACAACATCATCCGACTTCACAGTTAGAATCTCTTGTAGCGTATAAGCAGCACCGTATGCTTCCAGCGCCCATACTTCCATCTCTCCAAAACGTTGTCCACCAAATTGCGCTTTACCACCTAATGGCTGTTGGGTAACAAGTGAATATGGTCCAGTAGAACGTGCGTGAAGCTTATCGTCTACCATGTGAGCAAGTTTAATCATGTACATAATACCTACTGATACACGATTATCGAAAGGTTCACCTGTACGACCATCGTATAATACAGTTTTCGCATCACGTGACATGCCTGCCTCTTCAATCGTCGCCCAAACATCTTCTTCACGAGCACCATCAAATACTGGAGATGCAACATGAATTCCAAGTTTACGAGCCGCCATACCTAAATGAAGCTCTAATACTTGCCCGATGTTCATACGAGAAGGTACCCCTAGTGGGTTTAACATGATATCGATTGGAGTTCCATCTGGTAAGTAAGGCATATCTTCCTCTGGTAAAATACGCGAGATTACACCTTTGTTACCGTGACGACCGGCCATTTTGTCACCTTCAGAAATTTTACGCTTCTGAACGATATACACGCGAACAAGTTGGTTTACACCTGGTGGTAACTCATCGCCATCTTCACGATTGAAGACTTTAACATCAAGGATAATTCCGCCTCCACCATGTGGTACACGTAATGAAGTATCGCGAACCTCACGTGCTTTTTCACCAAAGATTGCATGTAATAAGCGCTCTTCAGCTGTTAGTTCCGTAACACCTTTAGGCGTTACTTTACCAACTAAAAGATCACCATCTTTAACTTCGGCACCAATGCGAATGATACCACGCTCATCTAGGTTACGAAGAGCATCTTCACCCACGTTTGGAATATCACGTGTAATTTCTTCTGGTCCTAGTTTCGTATCACGAGACTCAGACTCATATTCTTCAATATGAACAGAAGTATATACATCGTCTTTTACAAGACGTTCACTCATGATAATAGCATCCTCATAGTTATATCCGTCCCAAGTCATGAAACCTACTAAAACGTTACGTCCTAATGCAAGCTCTCCTTTTTCCATAGAAGGGCCGTCAGCTAGGATTTCACCTTTTACAACTTCATCGCCAACTGAAACAATTGGACGCTGGTTGTAGCAAGTACCTTGGTTCGAACGAACAAACTTAAGAAGCTTGTATTTATCTAAGTTACCTTTAACTTTTTGCCCGTCTACCTCTTCATAACGACGAACAAAAACTTGTTTTGCTTCCACGCGCTCAACAACACCAGGGTGCTTACAGATAACTGCAGCTCCTGAGTCTTTACCAGATACATATTCCATACCTGTTCCAACAAGTGGCGCTTCTGGGTTTAACAACGGTACTGCTTGACGTTGCATGTTGGCACCCATTAATGCACGGTTTGAGTCATCATTCTCTAAGAATGGAATACAAGCTGTTGCCGCGGATACTACTTGCTTTGGTGATACGTCCATGTAATCTAAACGATCACGACGGATAACTGTATTTTCACCACGGAAACGGGCTACAACATTTTCATCTAAGAAAGAACCATCTTCACCTAAGCGCGCATTCGCTTGAGCAACTACATAGTTATCTTCTTCATCAGCAGTTAAGTAATCAATTCTCGACGTAACTTTACCTGTTTCAGGATCAATACGACGATATGGCGTTTCAATAAAGCCGAATTTATTTACTTTTGCATAAGAAGATAATGAGTTAATTAACCCAATGTTTGGTCCCTCAGGCGTTTCGATTGGACACATACGACCATAGTGAGAGTAGTGAACGTCACGAACTTCGAATCCAGCACGCTCACGAGTCAAACCACCTGGTCCTAATGCAGACAGACGGCGCTTATGTGTCAATTCAGCTAACGGGTTTGTTTGGTCCATGAACTGAGAAAGCTGAGAGCTACCAAAGAATTCTTTAATAGCAGCAATTACAGGGCGAATATTGATTAACTGTTGAGGAGTAATTGTGTTCGTGTCTTGAATAGACATTCTCTCACGCACAACACGCTCCATACGAGATAAACCAATACGGAATTGGTTTTGCAACAATTCCCCTACAGAACGAAGACGACGATTTCCTAAATGGTCGATATCATCTGTATCCCCTACTTGGTGAAGTAAATTAAAGAAGTAGCTAATTGATGCTAGAATATCAGCCGGTGTAATATTCTTTACTTCTTCTGTCACGTAAGCATTACCGGAAACTGTAATAACTTTCTCTCCATCCGGATCGTTTGGAGCATAAATCTTGATAGATTGTAACGTGACATTGTCTTCTAAAACTCCGCCAACTGGGCTATAAGTTTTGAAGTTTACTCCACTTTCAAGCATTGGAATTAAGCGATCTAATGTACGACGATCAATCATTGCACCTTTTTCAGCAATAATTTCACCCGTTTCATGATCAACTAATGTTTCTGCTAATTTTTGATTAAACAAACGATGTTTAATATGAAGCTTTTTATTAATCTTGTAACGACCAACGTTTGCTAAATCATAGCGCTTTGGATCAAAGAATCGAGATACAAGCAATGATTTTGCATTTTCTACAGTTGGTGGCTCACCTGGACGTAAGCGCTCATAGATTTCTAGTAGCGCTTTTTCTGTACTTTCCGTGTTATCTTTTTCAAGCGTGTTACGGATGTACTCATTATCTCCAATTAGATCAATAATCTCTTGGTCTGAACCAAAACCTAACGCACGTAACAGTACTGATACTGGAAGTTTACGAGTACGATCAATACGCACATAAACGACGTCTTTTGCATCAGTTTCATATTCTAACCATGCTCCACGGTTTGGAATAACAGTAGCTGTATATCCCTTTTTACCATTTTTATCTACTTTTCCACTGTAGTAGACGCTTGGTGAACGTACCAATTGTGATACGATAACGCGCTCAGCACCGTTAATAACAAACGTACCAGTTTCCGTCATCAATGGGAAATCACCCATAAACACATCTTGGTCTTTTACTTCACCTGTTTCTTTATTAATTAAACGCACCTTAACACGAAGAGGTGCTGCATAAGTTACATCACGTTCTTTAGACTCTTCTACTGAATACTTTGGCTCACCTAAGCTGTAGTCAATAAATTCTAGTGATAAATTACCAGTAAAATCATCGATTGGAGAAATATCCTGGAACATTTCTCGTAATCCTTCATCTAAAAACCATTGGTATGAAGCCGTTTGAATCTCGATTAAGTTTGGTAATTCTAGAACCTCACTGATACGAGCATAACTTCTGCGCTGGCGGTGGCGTCCATACTGAACTAGTTGACCTGTCAACTGATTCACCCCTCAAATCAAGCGTTATTATTCAAGACATATAATAAACTATTGTTTATTATTGAACAAAAGAAAAATGGTTTCTTTAAATAGAAAACCACAATTTCATAAAACGTACTATTGATTTTATTAGTTTTTCCATACATTCTCAAATTATACGTGCAATTTTATGTATAACAGAGGCCTATATGGAATATTTATATATTGGCATTTTATAATGCTAACATACTAAAAAATATTAGTCAACATTTTTTAGCACGTATGATATAATAGCCTTTTTTCTTTTCTACTACCTCTACTTCTTCAAATAGAGACTCTAGTTTCATTAAAGCGGAAGGAGCTCCCTGTTTCTTTTGAATCACGACCCATAATTCACCTTGTTCAACGAGATGGCTATATGCCCCTTCAAGAATTTCGTGTACAATTTTTTTACCAGCACGAATTGGTGGGTTCGTAAGAATAGTAGAGAAATGATCAATTTTCACATTGCTATAGCAAGAGCTCTGATAAATTTGAACATTATCAATCCCATTAGCTTTTGCATTCTTTTCTGATAAAGCTAATGCGCGCTCGTTAACATCAACCATATGCACTTGCTCATCCGGATGAAGTTTAGCCATCGCTAAACCGATAGGACCATATCCACAGCCGACGTCTAGAATAGGACCTTTTACGTTATTAACCTCAAAGCTGTCAATTAGCACTCGAGAACCAAAATCAACTTCTTTTTTAGAGAAAACACCATGATCGCTAGTGAAACGAAAAGATTGTCCTCGAAGTTCAAACGAAAATGTCTCTTCATTACTGCTAGCCGATGGTGTGTTTGAAAAATAGTGTTCTGTCAACTGAACTCCTCCTTCTAAAAGGCATCCTCTAATACTATAAACGAATAGAGAAACAGAAGCAAAAAAGCTCGCTTGAATAAGCGAGCTTTTTCATATCAAATGTTAAGTAATAATTACTTAACTTCTACAGAAGCGCCAACTTCTTCAAGTTTAGCTTTTGCTTCTTCAGCTTCTTCTTTAGAAATACCTTCTTTAAGAGCTTTTGGAGCGTTATCAACGATTTCTTTAGCTTCTTTTAAGCCAAGACCAGTGATTTCACGTACTACTTTGATAACTTTGATTTTTTGGCCGCCAGCACTTTCAAGTACTAGGTCAAATTCAGTTTTCTCAGCAGCAGCTTCACCAGCAGCACCGCCAGCTACAGCTACAGGAGCAGCAGCAGTTACGCCAAATTCTTCTTCAATTGCTTTTACTAAATCGTTAAGTTCTAAAACAGTCATATTTTTAACTGCTTCAATGATTTGTTCTTGAGTCATTGTTAATTTCCTCCTTGTGATTGTGTTATATATAACAGACTAAATTATGCACCTTGTTCTTCTTTTTGATCTGCCACAGCTTTTGTAGCAAGAGCAAGGTTGCGGATTGGAGCTTGAAGAACGCTAAGTAACATAGAAAGTAAGCCTTCGCGAGATGGAAGTTCAGCAATAGCTTTAATTTCATCAACAGTTGCTACATTACCTTCGATAACACCAGCTTTAATTTCTAACGCTTCGTGTTCTTTAGCGAAGCTGTTAAGAATTTTAGCTGGAGCAATAACGTCTTCTCCACCAAATGCAATTGCGTTTGGACCAACTAGCGCTTCGTTAAGGCTGTTTAGTTCAACCTTTTCTACAGCACGGCGAGTTAAAGTGTTTTTGTATACTTTGAACTCAATTCCCGCGTCACGTAATTGCTTACGAAGTTCAGTTACTTCAGCAACATTTAACCCACGGTAGTCAACTACGATTGCTGATCCACTTGCTTTAAGCTTGTCAGCAATTTCATCAACAACTTGTTTCTTTTGTTCAATTACGTTGCTCATTTTTACACCTCCTGTAGATTTCCTTCCGTACACTCATACAAGGTGCAAATAAAACACCTCCATGACAACTAAGACATGGAGGTGTTATAAGCGAATCAGAACGTTCACTAATTTATCACACACACCTCGGTAGGAAATTAAGCCTTACAGGCACCTACTGTCTACGGTACAAATGTTATTTTTTTAACAACATTATCTATTGTAATCAGTTGGACTCAGAAAGTCAACACCAATTTATTTCCAATAATTAGTTAGCTGCGCTGAAAGTTGCGATATCAACTTTGATACCAGGGCCCATAGTTGAAGATACAGCTAAGTTCTTCATATATGTTCCTTTTGCAGCTGCAGGCTTAGCTTTTTGCATAGTTTCGAAGATTGTAGTGAAGTTTTCAATTAACTTGCTATCTTCGAATGATACTTTACCGATTGGTACGTGGATGTTACCAGCTTTATCAACGCGGTATTCTACTTTACCAGCTTTGATTTCATTAACAGCTTTCTCAACATCGAATGTTACAGTACCAGTTTTAGGGTTTGGCATTAAGCCTTTTGGTCCTAATACACGACCAAGTTTACCAACTTCACCCATCATGTCTGGTGTAGCAACGATTACGTCAAATTCAAACCAACCTTGTTGGATTTTGTTGATGTAATCAGAATCGCCAACGTAGTCAGCTCCAGCAGCTTCTGCTTCTTTCGCTTTCTCACCTTTAGCAAATACTAATACACGTTGAGTTTTACCAGTACCATTTGGAAGTACTACTGCACCACGAATTTGTTGGTCAGCTTTCTTAGGGTCAACGCCTAAACGGAATGCTACTTCAACAGTTGCATCAAATTTAGTTGTGTTTGTTTTCTTTACTAATTCAATTGCTTCTTGAACTGAGTAAGCTTGTGTACGATCTACAAGCTTCGCAGCTTCAACGTACTTTTTACCTTTTTTAGCCATTTTGTTTTCCTCCTTATGTGGTATTAACGGAATAACCTCCCACTAATAAAGGTTGCGAAACGGAAGCTATCCCTATCTCGCAACCTTCTAACACCTAATCATTTGGGATTAGTCTTCAACTACGATTCCCATGCTACGTGCTGTACCTTCTACCATACGCATTGCAGACTCAACGTTAGCAGCGTTTAGGTCAGGCATTTTTGTTTCAGCAATCTCACGTACTTTGTCACGCTTGACTGTTGCAACTTTATTACGGTTTGGTTCACCAGAACCTGACTCAATACCAGCCGCTTTCTTAAGTAATACAGCAGCAGGTGGAGTTTTCGTAATAAATGTAAATGAACGGTCTTCAAATACCGTAATTTCAACAGGAATGATTAAACCAGCTTGATCAGCTGTGCGAGCGTTAAATTCTTTACAGAATCCCATGATGTTAACACCGGCTTGACCTAATGCAGGACCAACTGGTGGTGCTGGGTTTGCTTTACCAGCAGGAATTTGTAATTTTACAAGTTTAATTACTTTTTTAGCCACGAGACACACCTCCTTAAGTCCGTGATGTGGTAATAGGGCGATGCCCTCCCACTCCAAGTTCTTTATATATAAAATAAAGAAATAGTTGTTTTAGTCTCAAGATTGAGACATACTGACTTATGAAATATTAACATTAAAACAGATGAAATGCAAGGTTTTAAAAGTTATATTTTTTCAATTTGTGTAAACTCTAACTCAACAGGTGTTTGACGTCCGAACATATCAACATGAACTTTAATTTTGCGCTTGTCCGTATCAATTTCTTCGATTGTGCCTTCAAAGTTCGCAAACGGACCTTCTTTAACTAGAACCGTTTCTTTTAACTCAAAGTCAAATTCAGCATGACTTTCATCCATACCCATTTGCTTTAAAATCATTTCTACTTCTTCTGGTAATAGAGGTGTCGGTTTAGAACCTGAACCGGCTGACCCAACGAAACCTGTTACACCAGGAGTGTTACGTACCACGTACCATGAATCATCTGTCATAATAATCTCTACTAACACATAACCTGGAAATACTTTCTTCTTTGTTATCTTTTCTTTATTGTTTTTAATTTCTCTTTCTTCTTCTTCAGGTACCACCACGCGGAAGATTTTATCTTGCATGCCCATTGTTTCTACACGCTTTTCTAAATTCGTCTTTACTTTATTCTCATACCCTGAATAAGTATGAACAACATACCAATTTTTCTCCATTTTTGAGGACGTAATGTCCTTCCCTCCCAGCTTCCTATAAAGTGTTCAAGTATCTATTGCACAGAAGATGAACTAGAACCTTCACCTGTTCTAGTTCATATCATTCTCAAAACAAATTAAAAAACCCGTACCCGGGCTTTTTAAGAAGAAATCATCATTTAGTTTCATTATACCATGATTATCATTAAATTATTCAAGGGATTAAACGAATCAATGATGAGATTCCATAATCGACAACTGCGAAAAAGACGGTCATGAAAATAACTGTAGAAACAACTGTAATTGTATAGCGAACTAGTTCATTTCGTTTAGGCCAGCTGACCTTCTTCATTTCACGACCAACGTCACGCAAAAATTTCCCTACACGGTTCATGTTTGTAACCTCCATTAAAATAAAAGGGGTATTAATCTGTGCAGCTTTTTAATCTATTTTGTTTCACGATGCTGGACATGTGAGTTGCAAGATTTGCAAAACTTCTTCATCTCTAAACGAATGTTGCTTTGCTCTGTACTTTTCATCGTTGTATAGTTGCGACTACCACATTCTACACATGCCATTACAACTTTTTTACGCATTTTGTTAGCCACCTATATAAGTGATAATGTCTATAAGAAAGTATCACACACTTTCTTCCTGTGTCAATACAGGCTACGTGGTAATTTCACGGATTTCTAAGTAGCGCTCTAGCTTACGTTTAACTCGCTGCAACGCATTATCGATTGATTTTACATGGCGGTTTAGATCTTCTGAGATTTCTTGGTAAGAGCGACCGTCTAAATACAATACGAGTACTTTTCTTTCTAAATCACTCAAAAGCTCTGCCATCTTTAATTCAATATCATCGAACTTTTCTCTATTAATCAAGAGTTCTTCTGGGTTCATGACCTTGGTTCCCGAAATAACATCTAGCAATGTTCGATCAGATTCCTCATCGTAAATAGGCTTGTCCAACGACACATAAGAATTTAGCGGAATATGCTTTTGTCTTGTAGCCGTTTTAATCGCTGTGATGATTTGCCTGGTAATACATAGTTCAGCAAACGCTTTAAATGAAGTAAGTTTATCTTCTCTAAAGTCACGAATAGCTTTATATAACCCTATCATGCCTTCTTGAATAATATCTTCTCTATCTGCCCCTATTAAAAAGTACGACCGTGCTTTAGCTCGAACAAAATTCTTGTACTTGTGAATCAAATACTCTAATGCATCAATGTCACCTTTATGCACAAGCTCGACAACTTCTTCATCTTCTTGTTGTTCGAAATGAGCATGAAGTTTTCTTCCATAGTTATCGCCCATATCGATCCCCCTGACCGCACAGTAGATAGAAATATTATACAGTAGCTAATTCTCCACCGTCAACAGCCTCACTTCTCGCCGCGTCTCCATTTTTCGAAAATTTCAGCAACTCCGTCAGGCAATTTAATCCTTGCCGCTGGCTTTTGCGTTTGAATGGACTTTACTTCAATTTTGATAAATCTCTCAATCTCTTGAATTTCATTATACAATTCCCGGGCGGATTTCCGTAATGCTCCTTGACCAAATATCGCCCACTGTTCAGTAAAATCTGATGTCGCAACATGGACCTGTGTCGCTACGTTATTTAAATCTTGAGCCAATTTTTCAATATACTCATCAGCTGTTTCATTTTCACGTGTAAAAACGACTTCAATTTTATAGTTATGAGCTTTCTTTTCAATTCCTTGAACCATATGTGCGTCAAATACCACAATGACGCGGTAGCCTGTATAAGCTTGGTACTCAGCAAGCTTTTCAATAAGCAAATCTCGGGCTCCCGCTAAATCATGGTCACGTAGATTTCGTAAGTTAGGCCATGCACCAATCATGTTATAACCATCTACTAATAAAATATCCATTTTATCTTCCTAATGGGTGACGTTTACGATACACTTCATACATCAATAAACTTGCTGCTACTGATGCATTTAAGGATGTTACGTGACCAACCATCGGAAGCCTTACTAAAAAGTCACACTTTTCTCGAACAAGGCGACTCATTCCTTTACCTTCACTTCCAATAACTAAAGCTAGTGGCATTGTACCATCTAAGTTTCGATAGTCATCGCTTTCTTTTGCATCTGTACCAGCTACCCATACTCCCCTTTCCTTTAATTCATCAATAGTGCGAGCTAAGTTCGTTACGCGAGCAACTGGAATATGTTCAATAGCTCCAGTTGATGATTTAGCTACAGTTGATGTCAACCCCACAGATCTGCGCTTTGGAATAATAATCCCGTGAGCACCAACTGCATCTGCCGTTCTCATAATTGAACCTAAGTTGTGCGGGTCTTCTAACTCATCTAGTACTAAAAAGAAAGGATCTTCATTTTTTTGTGCTGCTTTTTCAAACAGTTCATCAATTTCAGCATATGAATACGCCGCAACTAGAGCTAATACACCTTGATGCGTGCCTTGAACCATTTGTTCAATTTTCTTTTTAGGCACATACTGGACTAATACGCCGTTTCGTTTAGCAAATTTCACAATTTCTCCCATGGATCCCCCCTGAGAGCCCTCTGCAATCCATAACTTGTTAATTTCTCTTTCTGATTTTAATGCTTCTAATACGGCATTTCGTCCGATAATATAATCCTGCTGCTGCATATTAATTTCCTCCCTCTCCTTCAAAAATGAAAGAGATTGCTTTTGTAATAATTTCCTGAGCACGCTCATGGTTACCCAATAAGTAATGATAGCCAACTAACGCTTCAAACGCTGTGCTATAGCGGTACGTTTGTACATCCGTGTTTTTAGGAACTGTGCCTGATTTTGCATTACGTCCTCTTCTTAGCACCGCTAGCTCTTCATCATCTAAGAACTCAATTTCTTTAAAATGATAGACAATCTGAGCTTGAGCTTTAGCTGAAACATATTTTTTCGCTTTGTTATGAAGCTGGTTAGGGCGTACTGTCCCTAACCCAAGCAAATGTTTCCTTACATGCAAGTCGAATACTGCATCACCCATATAAGCTAATGCTAGGCTATTCAACTGCTTCACATCTAACTTTTTTTCAGTCATTAAACAATCATCCTCTTTTCCAACGCGTTCCTTGAGCCGTGTCCTCTAAAATAATATTCTTAGCTTTTAATTCATCGCGAATCTGATCAGCTAATTTAAAGTCACGGTTTTTACGAGCATCAATTCGCTGTTGAATGAGATTTTCAATTTCCTCATCTACTAATTCTTGAGCGTCAAATGTTAAGCCTAAAGCTCCACCTAATTGGTTAAATTCATTAATGAATGCTTCAATTACTTCTTTTGATGTTGTCTTTTCGAGTAGATATACATTTGCTTGCTTAGCCAGTTCGAATAGCACTGAAATAGCATTTGCTGTATTAAAGTCATCATCCATCTCTTTAATAAAACTGTTATGAAGCTCATCAATGTTAGTTAGCCATTCTGAATTACCGTCGTTTAAGTCTGTTGCTGCCTCTAAACGGTGCTTTAAGTTCACATAAGCTGTTTGTAAACGCTCATAGCCTTTTCGAGTATTTTCAAGGATTTCTTCGTTATAATTAATTGGGTGACGGTAATGTACTGATAGAATAAAGAATCTTAATAGTGATGGGTCGTGCTTTTGAATGATGTCGTGTACAAGTACAAAGTTTCCTAATGACTTCGACATTTTTTCGTTATCAATATTAATATAACCATTATGCAACCAATATTTCGCAAATGTCTTACCCGTCAATGCTTCAGACTGTGCAATTTCGTTTTCATGATGAGGAAACGATAAGTCCTGACCGCCGGCATGAATGTCGATTGTATCTCCTAAGTATTTACGAGCCATCGCTGAGCACTCGATATGCCAACCTGGTCTTCCTTGCCCCCATGGACTATCCCATGCAATTTCACCATCTTTTGCCGCTTTCCATAACGTAAAGTCTAACGGATCTTCTTTCTTTTCTCCAACTTCAATACGAGCACCTGATTGCAGCTCATCAATTGATTGATGTGAAAGCTTTCCGTAACCTTCGAACTTTCTTGTGCGGTAATAAACGTCTCCATCTGACTCATATGCATAGCCTTTTTTAACTAGCTCATCAATAAAATCAATAATAATATCCATATTCTCTGTTACGCGAGGATGTATAGTCGCATGTTTGCAGCCAAGTGCTGTCGTATCCTCAAAATAAGCGTTAATAAATCGTTCTGCAATCGTTGGTACATCTTCACCCAGCTCTTTAGCTGCTCGAATTAGCTTGTCATCAACATCTGTGAAGTTTGACACATATTGTACTTCATACCCTCTAAACTCTAGATAGCGACGCACTGTATCGAATACAATGGCGGGTCTTGCATTTCCAATATGAATATAGTTATAAACAGTTGGACCACAGACATACATTTTAACCTTATTTTCCTCTAAAGGTGTAAACACTTCTTTTTGACGAGTTAATGTGTTATATAGCTTAATTGTCATGATAAATCTTCCCTTCTTTGAGCTGCTTGATTTCTTGTTGTAGTTCGCTTAATTGATGTTCAAGCTGCTTGAATCGCTCTGCATCTGGATCTGGTAAATCCTGATGATTTAAATCTTTAATACGAACTCCATTTTGAATGACGACTCGACCTGGTATTCCCACAACTGTTGAATTCTCAGGAACATCATTCAAGACAACCGACCCGGCACCAATTTTTGAGTTTTCGTTAATGGTAATGGACCCTAAAACTTTAGCACCCGTTGCAATAAGAACGTGGTCTTTAATCGTTGGATGACGTTTTCCTTTTTCTTTTCCCGTACCGCCTAAAGTTACTCCCTGATAAACCGTGACATTGTCTCCTATTTCGCAAGTCTCTCCAATTACGATTCCCATTCCGTGGTCAATAAAAAAGCGTCGTCCTATTTTTGCCCCCGGATGAATTTCAATTCCTGTAAAGAAGCGACTAACCTGTGAAATTACACGTGCTAAAAAGAACCATTTGCGTTTAAACAACGCGTGAGCTAAACGATGTGACCAAATAGCATGGAGCCCAGAATACGTTAAAATAACTTCGATGTAGCTCCTAGCAGCAGGATCTTGTTCAAATATCACCTCAATATCCTCTTTTAACATCTTTATCACCTTTTTCACCCCCCATTTTTTATAAAAAAAACGTCTCTGTGTCAACTGACACAGAGACGTTTCTTATACGCGGTTCCACTCTGCTTGAGTGCAGATACGCACTCCAACTCATCTCGTGTAACGGCGATACCCGCTCCTGCTTACTAACCTCAGTTTTCAACAGAAGTCTCTAAGGTGCATTTCAATAGGTATACGCATAGATTACTTTCAGCCGATGGTAATCCTCTCTAAAAAAGCGATAGCCTATTTACTTCTCCTTATCAACGATTTCAATATATATTAACTATATGGGTTTTAAACCAATTTGTTAACCAGAAACTTTTGCTAGACGAGCTAAAACTGTTGCTTTACCAAGTAGCGAAATAGCTTTTGGTAATTCTGGTCCATGTGTTTCACCCGTTGTAGCTACACGAATTGGCATAAATAGCTTCTTACCTTTATGACCTGTTGCTTTTTGAACAGCTTTTGTTGCTGCTTTAATCTCTTCGGGACTAAAAGTCTCCATTGCTTCAATTTCCGTTGCAAAAGCTTGCAATACCTCTGGCACCTGCTCTTCTGCAAGTACAGCTTTCGCTTCTTCATTATACTCAATTTCTGTTTTGAAGAACATTTCTGTTAGCTCCACGATTTCTGCACCGTAGCTCATTTGTTCTTGATAAAGGGCAATTAGTTCTTTTACCCACTTCGTTTGTTCTTCCGTCATTTGTTCTTCTACACGCCCAGCTTTTACGAGATGAGGAAGAGATAGATCTACAACTTCATCTAAATCAAGCTGCTTCATGTATTGATTGTTCATCCAACGAAGTTTATTCGTGTCAAATAATGCTGGTGATTTAGATAAACGAGCAGGATCAAAGATTTCAATAAATTGCTCTTTTGAGAAGATTTCTTCTTCCCCTACAGGTGACCATCCAAGCATTGCAATAAAATTGAACAGAGCTTCAGGTAAGTAACCTAATTCTTTATACTGCTCGATAAATTGGATAATGGACTCGTCACGCTTACTTAGTTTGCGACGACTTTCATTTACAATTAATGTCATATGTCCAAATACAGGCGGCTCCCAACCTAACGCATTATAAATCATAATTTGCTTTGGTGTATTTGAAATATGATCATCTCCACGTAAAACGTGCGTCATTTCCATTAGATGATCATCAATAGCTACAGCATAGTTATAAGTAGGCGTGCCATCTTTTTTCACGATAACATAGTCACCGATACCGTCGGATTCAAATGCTACTTCGCCTTTAACAATATCGTTGAACTTCACTACCGTACCCGTTGGAACTCGGAAGCGAATGCTTGGCTTGCGACCTTCTGCTACTAATTCTTTTTGCTGCTCTTCTGTTAAGTTACGGCATTTGCCTGAGTAGCGTGGCATTTGACCATTTTCAGTCTGCTCTTCACGTTCTTTTTCTAATTCTTCTTCTGTACAGTAGCAATAGTAAGCTGCACCTTTTTCTAATAGTTCGTCCGTATATTTTTGGTAAATTTCTGTACGTTCGGATTGACGATACGGGCCGTATTCTCCACCGATATCAATACTTTCATCCCAATCAATGCCTAACCACTTTAGATAGCGAAGCTGGCTTTCTTCTCCACCTTCAATGTTACGCTTTTGATCTGTATCTTCAATACGAATAATGAACTTACCGTTTTGATTGCGAGCAAATAAATAATTAAATAAAGCTGTTCGTGCGTTTCCGATATGAAGGTGCCCAGTTGGACTCGGTGCATAGCGAACGCGTACTTCTTTTGACATAAGTAGGATAACCTCCAGTTTATTTTACGTAAGTATGTAATTTATTATTTTTCGACATTATTAATTTTATCACCAAATGTAATTCTGTTAAAGACTCTGGGTTATTTTTGATATACTAACACCGCGGCTTGTGAAGCAATTCCTTCTTCACGACCAGTAAAGCCTAATTTTTCTGTCGTCGTTGCTTTAACATTAATCTGTGACACTTCAGCGTCTAATAGTTCGGCAATACGCTCTCGAATTGGCTGGATGTACGGTGCCATCTTAGGTTTCTGTGCAATAATTGTACAATCTACATTACTGAGCGCATAACCTTCTGCTTTCACTAGCTTCCACACATGTTGTAAAAGCTTAGCTGAATCTGCATCTTTAAACTCTGGATCCGTGTCTGGAAAATGCTTTCCAATATCCCCTTGAGCTATTGCTCCTAACAGTGCATCGGCAATCGTATGCAGAAGTACATCAGCATCAGAATGTCCCAGTAATCCTCTCTCATATGGGATTTCAATCCCTCCAATGATTAATGGACGTCCCGTTGCAAATTGATGAACGTCAAATCCTTGTCCAACACGTATATTCATTTCCTTCACCTCTTAGTTGTTTTGTTCCAACTTTGTTAAAATAGCTTCTGCATAAATTAAGTCTTCTGGTGTTGTTAATTTTATATTATCGTAGTCTCCTTGTACAATTGCTACTTCCTGACCTAGCTGTTCCACTAAGCTTGCATCATCTGTTCCTAGATAACCGTTTTCTTTTGCTACGTTATGAGCTCTTTGAATGGTAGACGAAAGAAAAGCTTGTGGGGTTTGAATAGACCACAAGCTAGAGCGTTCAATCGTTTCCACTACGATGTTGTTTTCTACTTTCTTAATCGTCTCTTTAACAGGAACGCCTAAAGTTGCCGCTTCTTTAACTGCCGCTTCTTCTACAAGTTTGTGGATATGGTGATGCTTCACAAATGGTCTAGCACCATCATGTATAAGAACCACATTAGACAGCTTAATGGCTTTCAACCCATTATACACGCTATGTTGGCGCTCTTGACCACCCGACACCACTGCCGTAACTTTACGCATCGGATATTGCTCTAAAAGTGATGTAATATCCTCTAGTTCTTGGTCATTAATAACTAAAATAATGCTATTACATGTATGATCAGTTTCAAATATATTTAGCGTATGAACAAGAAGAGGTACATTTCGAATTAATAGAAATTGCTTATTTCGCCCTGCTTTCATTCGCTTACCTTGTCCTGCTGCTAAAACAATTACATCGTATTGCATGTTCCTTCTCCCTTATAGCTGAAAATTAGAGGGCTTTTTCTAAGAGCTTAGGCTTAGCAAAAATCATTCGACCAGCTGATGTTTGAAGTACGCTTGTCACAAGTACATCGATTTGCTTACCGATATAGTTTCGGCCTTCTTCTACAACAATCATTGTACCATCGTCTAAGTAGGCAATACCTTGATTGTGTTCCTTACCGTCTTTAATGACAAGTACATTCATTTCTTCTCCTGGTAAAACAATTGGTTTGACTGCGTTTGCTAAGTCATTAATATTTAAAACCCCTACATTTTGCAGTTCGCATACTTTATTTAAATTAAAATCATTTGTCACGACGAGACCCGAAGTAACTTTTGCCAACTTTACAAGTTTACTATCTACTTCTTGAATATCTTCAAAATCACCTTCGTAAATCTCTACCTTCATAGACAATTCCTTTTGAATTCGATTTAAGATATCAAGACCTCGACGACCTCTATTGCGCTTTAAAACATCTGATGAGTCTGCGATATGCTGAAGCTCTTCTAACACAAATCGAGGAATGACAATGGTTCCATCTAAAAAACCAGTTTGACATATATCTGCAATACGTCCATCGATAATAACGCTTGTATCTAAAATTTTTAAAGACTGCAAGGATTGATTATTCTCTTGCTCTTCTTCCGAACCTTTTTTCTTACCAATACGAGTAGGTATCGAAAAAACATTGACCAACTCATCTCTCTTTTTAAACCCTACTTGAAAGCCTAAGTAACCTAATAAAATACTTAAAAAGATTGGTAAAACTGTACTAACTACCTGCAGCTGAATTTTCCCAAGGAACGTACCAACTAAATAGGCAACAATTAACCCTAATATTAAGCCTAAACTCCCAAATAAAACATCTGTTACCGGTGCCTTTACAAGAGACTCTTCGATGCGGCGAATAAAGCCTACAACATAATCTACTAACCAGAATGTTATGACAAAAAAGAGAATTGCACCTAAAGGGGCGTGAATGTATGACTTGTCTAATAATGCAATATCTTTTAGACTTAATAATTCAATAAGTTCTGGGATAAGAAAGATTCCTAATGTACCACCTGTTATGATAAAAAACAATTGAACAAAACGTTTTAACACGCCATCACCTCCTTTTATCATTATAAACAGTTTACAATGATTGAAACCTTTTATTTAATTGAAAACATAATTTGTAAACAAAATGTCCCTCTATTAGTATTTTCACAATATCCTAATCAAGATTAAAAAGTCAATTAATATCCTAGAGCTGACGGTTTAGCAAGTGTTGTTCCTTCAGTCGCTTTAGTCCTTGTTGAATTTTACGAGCACGTATTTCACCGATACCCTCTACTTCATCAAGCTCCTGAACAGTTGCATCTGTAATAGCCTTGAGGTCGCCTAATTCTTCAATTAAGTTCTCGATAATAATAGACGGTAGTCGCGGAATTTTATGAAGCATTCGATATCCTCTCGGAACAACTCCCTCTTCAAAGCTCGTATAAATTGGATAACCCATTAGCCGTAAGAGAGTTTGGTCATCTAGCAATACATTATTAGATGGCTGTTGCATCTTTTCAATTACTTTTGTTGGCTCTACGCTTGTATCATACATATAATCTTTCATTAACAAAATTGCTTCTTCTTCTAAGTGAGACAACAATTCATTCATCTGCAGACGAATTAATCGCCCTTCTGTTCCTAACTCCCTAATATAACTTAAAATTTCGTTTTTAATTCGCAATACCATCTCAATGCGATGCAAAGATTGTAACACGTCTGTATGAGTTACTTGTTCTTCAAACTCTAAAGCACTTAGGCTATTGATGGAATCATCTAAAACTGCTTTATATTTCTCCAACGTGCCAAGCGCTTGGTTCGCTTTTGCTAAAATAACGCTAATGTCTTTTAATACATATTGAGAAGAGTCTTTATACAGCGTAATAACATTTCGACGCTGTGAAATAGCAATAACCAGTACTCCTGATTGCTTGGCAACCCGCTCTGCTGTACGATGTCGCATACCGGTTTGCGAAGAAGGAGTAGATGGATCCGGCATTAATTGAGCATTTGCAAATAAAATTTTACTACCACTGTCATTTAAGATAAGCGCTCCATCCATTTTAGCCAACTCATATAAGTGAGCTGGTGTAAATGCACAATTAATTGAAAACCCTCCATCTACCATCTTTTTCACTTGATCATTGTACCCGATTACAATTAACCCGCCGGTCTTAGCTCTTAATACATTTTCAATACCATCGCGAAAAGGGGTTCCAGGAGCCACAAATTCTAGAATATCAGAGATTTGCTTTTGCTCTGTTATCTTTTCATCATTCATTCTTTTTAACCTCCTAACGTGTACTGTAACGCTTCTGACACAGTGGACACCCCTACTACGTCAATGCCTTCTGGTATTTTCCAACCACCTAAGTTTTTTTCAGGAACAATGATTCGCTTAAATCCTAATTTCACAGCTTCTTGCACTCGTTGTTCAATGCGAGACACTCTTCGAACCTCACCTGTTAATCCAACTTCTCCTACTACTACGTCTGTAGGGTTTGAAGGTGCATCTTTAAAACTCGATGCAATGCTAACCGCAACCGCCAAATCAATAGCTGGCTCATCTAACTTTACCCCACCTGCTACTTTTAAGTACGCATCTTGATTTTGCAACAGTAATCCTACTCGCTTTTCTAACACTGCCATAATAAGCGAGACACGGTTATGATCAAGTCCTGTAGACATTCTTCTAGGATTTCCAAAGCTTGTTGGGCTAATAAGTGCTTGTAACTCTACCAATACGGGACGAGTACCCTCCATCGAAGCCACAACGACAGAACCAGCTGCACCTTGAGATCGTTCTTCTAAAAAGATTTCAGATGGGTTGAGCACTTCCTCTAGACCACTTTCCTTCATTTCAAAAATACCCATTTCGTTTGTTGAACCAAAGCGGTTTTTTACTGCTCTTAAAATCCGGTACGTATGGTGGCGTTCTCCTTCAAAATACAAAACACTGTCTACCATATGTTCAAGTAACCTTGGACCTGCAATAGACCCTTCTTTGGTAACATGACCTACAATAAAAATAGCTATGCCGTTTGTTTTTGCAATTCGCATTAACTCTGCTGTACACTCGCGTACTTGAGAAACACTTCCGGGCGCTGATGTAACGTCACCGTGATAAATTGTTTGAATTGAATCAATGATAACAAGTTCTGGATTCATACTTGAGATAGCTTCTGTGATTGACTCTAAGTTTGTTTCTGCATGCACATACAAATCTTCCGCTTTAATACCTAAGCGATCTGCTCTTAGCTTTGTTTGCTTTGTTGATTCCTCACCAGATATATAAAGCACCTTATGCTTGTTCATAGCTAACTGAGCTGAAGTTTGTAGCAACAAAGTTGATTTACCAATACCAGGATCTCCCCCAATTAAGACTAGTGATCCTCTAACAATCCCTCCACCTAAAACACGGTTTAGCTCGGGTGACTTTGTATATATCCTTGGTTCAGTCGTTGATTCAATATTCGTAATGGATTGAGGCTTTTGCACCTTTGTAGACGTTGCGCCAGAAAAAGCTCCTCCTCGCCTTGAAGACTTTGTCTCTTCAATTTCTTCCACCATTGAATTCCAACTGCCACAGCCAGGACACTTTCCCATCCATTTAGCCGATTCATACCCACAATGTTGACATGAAAACTTTGTTTTTCTTTTACTCATTATTTAGTATAATCTCCTCGTTCTTTATAAAAGTCCTTGATGCTATTGTACACTATCTTTACATTGTAAATAAAAAATGGAGGCATACGTATTTTGTCGTATGCCCCACATGTTCTTAATTCTTTAGCTAATACTGCTCGGTGAAGATGACTTGACTGTAAAGTTTTCACCTTCTACATCTAACGTTACCTTTTGACCTTTTTGAATGACGCCTCTTAATAACTCCTCAGATAAACGATCTTCAACATGCTTTTGGATTGCTCGACGTAGAGGACGCGCCCCATACTCTGGGTCAAACCCTTCTTCTGCAATCTTATCAATTGCTGCCTTTGTTAATTCCAATTCAATTTCTTGTTCTTTTAAGCGTCTAGTTAATTGATCAGCCATTAGCTTTACAATTTCAGCTAGATGCGGTTTCTCTAACGAATGGAACACAATAATCTCATCAATACGGTTTAGGAACTCTGGACGGAAAGCACGCTTCATCTCACTCATAACTTTCCCTTTCATATCCTTATAATCCTGACCCTCTGCTTCAACCGTAAATCCAAGATGCTTGTTACGTTTTAACGTATCTGCACCAACATTTGAAGTCATGATTAGAATTGTGTTTCTGAAATCTACAGTGCGACCTTTTGAATCAGTTAAGCGTCCGTCTTCTAAAACTTGTAATAAAATGTTAAATACATCCGGATGCGCTTTTTCAATTTCATCTAGTAATACAACAGAGTATGGCTTTCTTCTAACTTTCTCCGTCAACTGGCCACCCTCATCATATCCAACGTAGCCTGGAGGAGAACCTACTAAGCGAGAAGTCGAGTGTTTTTCCATATACTCTGACATATCAATACGAATCATCGCATCTTCGTCACCAAACATTGATTCAGCTAAAGCACGAGCAAGCTCTGTTTTACCTACACCAGTTGGTCCCAAGAAAATAAATGAGCCTATTGGACGTTTTGGATCTTTCAAGCCTGCTCTTGCGCGACGAACAGCTTTTGCCACTGCTTTTACAGCTTCTTCTTGGCCAATGACACGAGAGTGTAAAATCTCTTCCATGTTTAGTAAACGCTCTGATTCTTCCTGAGCCAATTTCGAAACCGGCACTCCAGTCCAGCTAGATACAACCATCGCGATGTCTTCTACTGTAACAGCTGAATTCTCTTTACCTTGCTCTTGTTTCCAAGCTTTTTTAGTTTCTTCTAATTCTTCTCTTAAGCGTTGTTCTGTATCACGTAATGATGCAGCCTTTTCAAACTCCTGACTTTGGACAGAAGCATCTTTTTCATTTCGGATTGACTCTAGCTTCTGCTCTAACTCTTTCAAATTAGGCGGCGTCGTAAATGAACGTAAGCGAACTTTTGAACCAGCTTCATCAATTAAATCAATTGCTTTATCTGGTAAAAAGCGATCTGAGATATAACGGTCAGATAATTTTACTGCTTGTTCAATAGCTTCATCAGAAATTGATACGCGGTGATGAGCTTCATAACGATCTCTTAAGCCTTTTAAAATTTGGATAGATTCGTCTAGGGTTGGCTCATCAACTTGAATTGGCTGGAAACGACGCTCTAAAGCTGCATCTTTTTCAATATATTTTCGGTATTCATCTAAAGTAGTGGCACCAATACATTGTAATTCACCGCGTGCTAAAGATGGTTTTAGAATGTTTGAAGCATCAATTGCCCCTTCTGCACCACCAGCACCGATTAATGTATGCAGCTCATCAATAAATAGAATGATATTACCGGCTTGACGAATTTCATCCATTACTTTTTTCAAACGATCTTCAAATTCACCACGATATTTTGTTCCAGCAACTACGGTTCCCATATCTAGGGTCATAACGCGCTTATCTCGAAGAATCTCCGGCACTTCGTTGTTAACAATTTGCTGTGCTAATCCCTCTGCGATTGCTGTTTTACCCACACCTGGTTCACCGATAAGAACTGGGTTATTCTTTGTACGACGACTCAACACTTCAATAACACGCTGAATTTCCTTGCTACGCCCAATAACTGGATCTAGACTTCCTTCACGTGCTACCACTGTTAAATCACGAGCTAAACTATCAAGGGTTGGTGTATTTGCATTCGAAGTTCCACCACCTTGATGACTAGAAGCAGCTTCGTTACTACCTAACAGGTGCAATACTTGTTGACGAGCTTTATTTAAGCTCACTCCTAAATTATTAAGTACACGAGCAGCTACGCCTTCACCTTCACGAATTAATCCAAGTAAAATATGCTCAGTTCCCACATACGAATGACCTAATTTTCTTGCTTCATCCATTGAAAGTTCAATTACTTTTTTAGCGCGAGGTGTATAATGAATTGTTTGAGTTAACTCTTGACCTCTTCCAATAAGAGCTTCGACTTCTTTTTGAATTTTTTCTGTGCTTAACCCTAATGCAGATAATGCTTTTGCAGCAATACCGTCACCTTCACGTACAATACCTAATAAAATATGTTCAGTTCCAATATTGTTATGTCCAAGTCGTAAAGCTTCTTCTTGTGCTAACGCTAATACTTTTTGTGCACGCTCTGTAAATCTTCCAAACATCATACGGCTGTCACCCTCCACGTTAATCTATATTTTTAATATTACTAAGGCGATCTCTAATTAAGGTAGCTCTTTTAATATCTCGTTCATGGGCATCTAACGCAGAGCCTGAATACTGTTGTAAAAAGCCTGGCTGCGTCATAATAATGAGTTCATTCAAAATATTTTTGGATATGTTTGTAATATAACCTAAGTCAATCCCTAATCGAACATCTGACAAGCACTGAGACGCTTCTTTAGATTCAATTATGCGACTATGAGCTAATACTCCATATGAGCGATGAACGCGATCTTCTAACTCCAAATGAGACGTTTTAAGTAATGCATCTCTGGCAGATCTTTCTTGAGCAATTAATTGTGTTACAACACTATTCAAGTCTGACACAATATCAGCTTCAGATTTTCCTAACGTAATTTGGTTAGAAACTTGAAAGATATTACCTAATGCTTCGCTACCCTCTCCGTAAATTCCTCTTACAACTAAACCTAATTGATTAATTGCAGGAATAATTCGATGAATTTGACGAGTCATAACCAATGCAGGTACATGCATCATAACCGAGGCACGAAGCCCTGTACCAACATTCGTTGGGCAACTCGTTAAATAGCCTCTTTGTTCATCAAAAGCGTAGTCCACGCGATTTTCAATCCAATTATCTACTTCATTAGCTCGTTCTAATGCTTCGGATAATTGAAGACCTGGAAATAAACATTGTATGCGTAAATGATCTTCTTCATTAACCATAATACTTAAATCTTCTTGCTTTGATAAATAACAAGCCCCTGAATTAGATTCAGATAATTGAGGACTGATTAAATGCTTCTCCACCAGTACTCGTTTCTCCAGTGGCTTTAACTCACTCATTTTTAGAGAAGATAATTCACACTCTTCCATTTTCCTTATTTCTTCAAACACTTGATCAAAATTGTTTACAATTTCATCAGCTTTTTCTTTTACTAACATTGTAGGAAAAAGAAAATTTGTTAAATTTCTAGCTAGACGAATTCTGCTGCTTAGTACAATATCAGAGTCCGGTGCTTCTTGTTTCATCCAAGAGCTTACGGGATTTGTGAAGAATAGTTCAGACATGCGGCTATATCTCCTTTCCCGTAGAGTTATTGATTTTTTTCTCTAATAAGCGAATTTCATCTCGAAGCTCTGCAGCTTTTTCGAATTCTTCTTTTTCAATATACTCCTTTAAATTCAATCTCAGAGCCTGTAATTCCTTTTTTAAATGAAGATTACTTCCAATTCTCTTTGGAATTTTACCATGATGTAAATAATTCCCCCCATGTAACCTCTTCAAAAACGGAACAAGTGGTTGTTCAAAGGTTTCATAGCAGTTTGAACAGCCAAACCGACCAACTTTAGAAAATTGATGATACGTCATTCCGCATGTAGGGCAACGTAGTGGTTCATTTTTAATTGTATTCGGACCTGTAGCAGAAGGTTCAAAATTTAATAGTCCTGCTAATAGACTATTAATTGAAAAGCCTTGCTGAGATGATATAGAAAATACATCCCCACTCTCTGCAGCGCATTGTTCGCAAAGGTGTGCTTCTGTCTTATTCCCATTCACTACATTCGTAAAATGAAGTGTTGCAGGTCGAATCTCACATTGCTGACAAATCATGCAACCATCTCTCCCTGTCTACATAAAATCAATTCAATTAGCGATACCTTAATGAATTCAACATAGCTTTTAGTAATTTCGCTCGAAGTTCATCACGATATGGTAGCTCAAGGTCAATAACAGATCGATGAATAACGCTAAGCATTATCTTAGCTTCTCGCTCCGTAATAACTTTTTCTCCAACTAACCTAAAAATGACGCTTTCAGCATATGACTGTGAAATTTGAGATTCGATAAGATCGATGACTTGTTGAAATAAATGAGAAGCATTATGAGTTCGGACTTTAGCAATTCTGATAAAGCCACCTCCACCTCTCTTACTTTCAACCACATAACCTCTTTCAATCGTAAAGCGCGTATTAATAACGTAATTGATTTGAGATGGAACACATTGAAACTGATCTGCAATTTCGCTACGTTTAATCTCAACAATTTCTCTGTCACTTAATTCAAGCACTTCTTTTAAATACTGTTCAATGATGTCAGAGATATTTGGCACGTTGCACCCTCCTTCTGACTTTGACTATATTTGACCTTATTAAATTAAATATAAAAGGAAATGAAAAAAATTTCAACTATGTAGTTTGATAAGTTTTGCCTTACTTTTATGATTTCCACTAAAATAAGGTTCAAAACGTCATTTATTGAAATTAATGAGAAATAAAAAAAGGACTAGCTATAAGCTAATCCTTTTAAATAATATG
>NZ_BCVD01000008.1 GCF_001591565.1 Priestia flexa NBRC 15715
CTTATTATTCAATCCGTTTTGTTGAACAAAACAGTAATCTCATTTATTATAGGGACTACTAACAAATTTGTTTATAACCATTAGTAAATACAATCGATCATACTAAGTGATGAAAACATATAGACGAAGTGATAAAGGAGATTATAGGATGACGAAATTAGATCGTGCTATACGATATGTAGAGGAAAATGAAGTTGAAAAAGGGTTAGCGCTTATCAATGAGCTGAAGCATGAAGCAACCGACGAAGAAAAGTTTCTAATGGTTGAGCAGCTTCACGAATGGGGACTTGTAAATGAAGCGTTACCTTTAGTAGACGAGTTAATTAAGAAGTATCCATCCGAAGGTGAGCTCCATTTATTAAAAGCAGAGATTTTAATTGATTTAGAGGAAGAAGAAGAGGCTATTCACATCTTAAGTCAAGTAGCAACGACTGACTCAAATTACGTAGCAGCTTTAATCTTGATGGCGGATTTATACCAAATGCAAGGTTTAACGGAAGTAAGTGAGCAAAAGCTACTTGAAGCAAAACGCCTATTGCCAACTGAAAAAGTAATTGATTTTGCACTAGGTGAATTCTACAGCAGTCAAGGAATGTATCAGCAATCTATTCCTTATTTTGAAGAGGTATTAAAAACAGATAAAGAACTAAATGGAATTGACTTAAGACAGCGTCTGGCAGAAAGTTTAAGCGGAGTTGGGAAATTCGAAGAGGCTCTACCGTATTTTCATGATGCGTTACAAGACAAGCTAGAAATCAACACGTTATTCGAATATGCATTTTCAGCGTATCAAGCTGGGCATTATCAAACAGCTATTGAGAAGTTTGTAGAGTTAAAAGAGTTAGATCCTCAATACCATTCTTTGTATTTATATTTAGCAAAATCATACGAGCACGAAGAGTTGCTTGAAGAAGCTGCAGCTGCAGTCAATGAAGGAATTTCTCAAGATGAATTTCAAAAAGAACTTTATTTCTTTAAAGGGAAAATTGCGTTGAAGCGCGGTATAGAAGAAGAGGCAGAAGCTGCTTTTAAACAAGCCATTGCATTGGATCCGGGATATGTTGAAGCAATTTTAACATTATCTAAGCTATATATGAGCCAGGAGAAATATGAAGAAGTCATTGAGTTAATTACCCATGCTAATGAATACAATGAGCATGACCCAAACTTTGACTGGGATTTGGCAAAAGCTTATCAGGAAACGGAAGAATATGAAAAAGCAGCAACTCATTATGAAGCAGCATCTCGCGTTTTCTTAGATGAATATGCGTTTCTTGAAGAGTACGGCTATTTCCTACTGGAAGAAGGAAATAGAGAAAAAGCCAAAGAAATGTTTAAAAAATTACTAGTCTTAGATCCATCATCAGTTGAAATTCAAGACATATTATTTCAACTGGAAGAATAAATAATAGTTCAAAGGATTTTCTAATTGTCATGTGGAATATTAATCTGTAAAAGGTGTTTAAGACCTGTGATTAAACACAGAGGAGGGAAGTGAGACTATGACGACCCCTGTTACTGTCAACGAAAAGAAAGAATTTGTTCGCTGGTTTTTAACAAATTATCAATTGAAACGCCGAGAATGTGTATGGATTTTAAACTATTTAATGAGTCATGATCAACTGATGCAGCGCGTTCACTTCGTAGAGCAAGCGCAGTTTTGTCCTCGAGGAATGGTCATGTCAACACATTGTGTAGAAGACCCACCGTTTCGCTTTTATAAAGAAAACATCATGACAACGGATGCGGAAAAATCATTTCATGATATTCGATTAAATCGTGATGAAGACATTTATATTCAGCTTAATTTTCGCTCATTATATTCATCAACACAATATGTTGCGGTGTTAGAAGAAAACCCATATATGCCCAAAACAGTGCAAACAAATGAAAAGGATCGGCTCTTTGCAGAGCAAGTGTTGGAACAGTCCATTCAACGCTTCCAACGTTCAAAGGTTATGGAGCTAATTGATAAAGCATTAGACGAAAATAACAGAGAAGAATTTGAGCGTCTAACGACATATTTAAATAAGCATTACCAAGCAAAATAATTCAAAAAGAGATTGGCTACAGTAGCAGTAAAGTCAATCTCTTTTTCCATATGTAAAAAGAGATGTACAGCAATGACGGGGTGAAATGTAAATGAAATGGCATGTGAAAGACGTTGAATTATATCTACAATCTAAAGAATATGTAGATTCAATTATTATTCCGCTGATTCCAATTGATTTTGGAGCAGCCATGAAAACAACCGCAGCAATGAACGAGTACACAACGATTATTACATCAGAATTAGAAAGACAATTTAAAGGACGAGTTCTACTAGCACCAAGTTTTACATACTTAAAGCAATTAGGAGCTCAACATGCTCTCAAGAATCTGATAGATTGGAAGAATCAAGTGAGTATTAGCGAGACAAAGCATATTTTTTTCTTAACGAATGACCGTGACTGGATTGCTTATGATCAAGAGCTAGAATCAAAGTTAATATGGATTCCAACGCTTCCTTTAGAGCATATGGAAGAAGCTCATAAGCAAAGAGTAGTTGCAAATCAAATTGAACAAATTATTCCAGATTTCTTGGAAAAGTGGAAAAGCTAAACCTTAATAAGATAAGAATGGAAGCGTAAACAAAAAATAACCAAAAAATTTAGAAAAATAAAGGTTATTTCCATGTTTTAGGGGTTGCTTATATTGACCTTGCATGCATATTGATATATCATGAAAATGTCCTAGTTTAATAGAATAAATCATCATGTTTCCACACTATGTTCAAGGGGCTGAGCTTTTAATAGAGGGGGGAATATCATGAGTGAGAAAGACCATCGGGTATCAAGACGACAGTTTTTAAACTATACTCTTACTGGTGTAGGAGGGTTTATGGCTGCCGGTATGCTCATGCCAATGGTAAGGTTTGCGGTTGATCCAGTGTTGAAAAAAGGGGTAGACCAGGATTTAGTGGCTGTCGCACAAGTGGATGACATCACAGCTGAACCGAAGCGTGTTGACTTTAAAGTAAATCAAGTTGACGGTTGGCATGAGTCGGAAGAACCGCGTTCAGCTTGGGTTTACAAAGATAAAGATGGAGAAATTGTAGCTCTATCACCAATTTGTAAGCACTTAGGCTGTACTGTTAACTGGGCTGGTGACAAAGCACATCCAAACCAGTTTTACTGTCCGTGTCATGACGGAAGATATTACAAAGACGGAAAGAACGTAGCAGGCACTCCACCGATGGGTCCGCTAGATGGATACGTACAAAAAGTAAAAGATGGTACATTGTATCTTGGAAAAGCCAAACCACGGGGAGGGGCATAGAGCATGCTAAATAAGATCTATGATTGGGTAGACGAGCGGCTTGATATTACCCCATTATGGCGTGATATTGCCGATCATGAAGTACCTGAACACGTCAATCCAGCTCACCACTTTTCAGCGTTTGTTTATTGTTTTGGTGGCCTGACGTTTTTTGTAACCGTTATTCAAATTTTATCTGGTATGTTTTTAACGATGTACTATGTACCGGATATTAAAAATGCATGGGAATCTGTTTATTATTTACAAAATGAAGTTGCATTTGGTCAAATTGTTCGTGGTATGCATCATTGGGGAGCTAGCCTTGTTATTGTCATGATGTTTCTACATACACTTCGGGTTTTCTTCCAAGGAGCATATAAAAAGCCAAGAGAACTAAACTGGATTGTAGGAGTTTTAATCTTTTTCGTTATGTTAGGTTTAGGATTTACAGGCTATTTATTGCCATGGGATATGAAAGCGCTATTTGCTACAAAAGTAGGGCTACAAATAGCTGAGTCCACGCCAATTATTGGTCAACAAATAAAAACGTTGTTATCAGGACATCCAGATATTGTTGGTGCCCAGACGCTTACTCGATTCTTTGCGATTCACGTCTTCTTCTTACCTGGTGCTTTGCTGGGATTAATGGGTGCTCACTTCTTAATGATTCGTAAACAAGGTATTTCTGGTCCACTATAAGTTAAAAAATTTAATTTATATGTGAGAAATATGTGAAGAAAGGGAGGGAGAATCGGCATGCATCGTGGTAAAGGGATGAAATTCGTCGGTGACTCACGTGTACCTGCTGAAAGAAAACCGAATATTCCAAAAGACTATTCGGAATTTCCAGGTAAAACGGAAGCATTTTGGCCAAACTTTTTATTAAAGGAATGGATGGTAGGTGCGGTCTTTTTAATTGGTTATCTTTGTTTAACTATCGCGCATCCTTCTCCATTGGAGCGGATTGCAGATCCGACTGACACGGGATACCTGCCATTACCAGACTGGTATTTCTTGTTTTTATACCAGCTTTTAAAGTATACGTATGCTTCAGGTCCATATAACGCTATTGGAGCCTTTATTATTCCAGGTATCGCTTTTGGTGCGCTCATGCTTGCACCGTTTCTTGATCGAGGTCCTGAAAGAAGGCCAGCAAAGCGCCCGCTAGCAACAGGCTTTATGTTATTAGGAGTAGCCGCGGTATTTTACTTAACGTGGGAGTCAGTTGTAAGTGTAGATTGGGAAGCAAAAGAAGCTCAGGGGGAAATCCGTGAAGAAGTAGCGATTGATACGGAAGCAGACGGCTACAAAATTATGCAAGAGCAGACGTGCTTAACCTGTCATGGTGAAAATCTTCAGGGAGGACCTGCAGCGCCAGCGCTAACAGGATTAGATTTATCTGCTGAAGAAATCGCAGATATTGCTAAAAATGGTCAAGGTAGTATGCCCGCTGGCATTTTTAAAGGTTCGGATGAGGAGTTAAAGACGCTGTCTGAGTTTATAGCAAATATAGGGAAAGAAGAATAAAAAAATACCTATTTATAGCTTCGCTATGAATAGGTATTTTTTTTTATGGAAAATAACTTTATAATGATGAAGAAATTGTCATATCGTAATTCATATGAAGCGAAAGAGAGGTGTTCACGTTGAGTTGGTTTTGGTATACGTTAAAAGATAAGCGTTTTTTAACATTTTTACTAATCGTCAACATCTTGGGAACAATCTATGGTTATATTTGGTATGGGAATCAGCTGTCACAAACTCCTGCTCGTTTCCTTTTGTTTGTTCCAGATAGTCCGACAGCAAGCTTGTTTTTTGTTATTGTTTTAATTGGTTTTTTATTAAAAAAACAACTTCCACTATTTGAAGCTTTAGCAATGATTACGCTATTTAAATATGGAATTTGGGCAGTTGTAATGAATCTCCTTGTCTATTTGACAACAGGGCAAATGGATGCCATCATGCTTATGCTTATGGGATCACACGGTGCTATGGCTGTTCAAGGTTTATTGTATTCACCGTTTTACAGAATTAAGCTTTGGCATTTAGCAATTGCGGCTGTTTGGACTTTACATAATGACATTATCGACTATGTGTTTTTTATGATGCCAAGGTATAGCATGCTAAATGACTATATCCCTCAAATTGGTTACTTTACGTTTTGGTTGAGCATCTTTTCAATTTTGTTAGCATACATATTAGCGGTTTTACCGCTTCAAAAAAAACAGCATGCTTATGAAAAAAATTAAAAAATAGGCGAACCAAACAAGCCCTCATATTCTACACTATAGTAGGCTAATATGTATGAGGTGAGTGACTGTGAATGAGACAAAACGAGAGGTTCATCCATCTGTTGTAGAATTTAAAAACTTTGTTAAAGCACATCCGAAGCTAGTGGAAGAAGTTCGAACGCAAAGAAAAACGTGGAAAGAGCTATATGAAGACTGGTACTTATTCGGGGCTGAAGATTCCATATGGGATACTTATCGCTCTGAAGATGAGAAAACAGAACCAGAGACGGCAGAAGAAGCAGAGAGTAAAAAAGACATCATGTCCACAATTGTATCATCCTTCAAAAATATGGACTTAGATCAAATGCAAAATCATATCACAAATATTAATTCAGCCATTACCAATATCCAGCAGGTGTTGCAGCAATTTCAATCACCAAAATCATTAACGCACAGCACGCCATCTGGTCCAAGAAATCCATTTGGCTTTCGGAAGGACTAGGAGATTATGCGGGAAGATGTATATGAGTATATCCGCTCTAAGCCAAAACTGAATGAATTCATTCGGGAGCAGCCGATGTGGTATCGTCGCTTGACAAGAAACCCAGATGAATTAGAAAAGTTTGACTTAGAGTCAAAAACCTATTATAAGCAGACGATTCCTCATAAAGTTGAAAAATTTTCAAACTCTATTCAGATGGCAAACATGATGTTTCACATGTTTCAGTCGATGAGAAATCAATAATTTGTTAGAAAGCTTCGTCTTTGCGAAGCTTTTTTTGAGTAAAAAAGAACCCTAGTGCGAAAGCTAAGCATAAAACATTTGCAAAGGATGATCTGAATGCGTGTTATATTATGCTTGCTAGCTTGTATCTTTTCACTTGTAGGGTGTCAGAATGATAAGCCAAAGCCGGAAACAAATAAAGAAATGGTAAGCTTTTCAGGCCAAGCTGCCATGGAAACGATAGGTACAGAGAAACAATTAGTAGTACATCAGCATGTAAGAGGTGCCAATGTATATGTGGAATGTATTATTAACGGATTTTCATTTAACGATGGTAACGGTTTTCTTGAAGTGAAAGTTGACGGTAAAGCAATCAATCCTATTAAGCAAGCTGCTTTTGTCATTAAAGCACTGCCAAAAGGTTCTCATCAAATTACGATTGAGCTGATGAAAAATGAGCAAGAAAGTTACGATTTAAAAGAATCTTTTACAATTAAAATTGTATAAATGAAAAGAACATGTAATAAAATGTTGCATGTTCTTTTTCTTTTGAAACTGAAACATGATAAGATAAAGCAGGAGGTGTATATTTACGATGCTCACAACAATGAGAACAATTGAGCTACTTGATGAGTCTGATGCGCTAGCAAATATGGTTTTGCATTCGGACGTAGCTGAACATTATCGCGAATGTTTAAATAGATTAAATAAAGACACAGAAGCACAGAAATTAATTGCTGAATTCGGTAAAATGAAAGAGCAATACGAAGATGTCCAGCGGTTTGGTAAATATCATCCCGATTATAAATCCATTACAAAGCAAATGCGCGATATTAAGCGCTCTGTAGATTTACAGCATACGATTGCTGCGTTTAAAAAAGCGGAAAATGAGCTACAAAAGCTTTTAGATGAGATTAGTGTTATTATTGGACAATCTGTGTCAGAACATATAAAAGTTCCAACAGGCAATCCATTTTTCGATACAGGAAGCAGCTGTGGCGGAGGATGTGGAGCCGGTGGAAGCTGTGGCTGTAGCGCTTAAGCGTTACAACCTCAGTCGCGTACAATCGGTACCGCACACGTTTCCACAACAGAATGATTTTCTTTGAGGAACAAAGAAGCGGTGACGGTAGACGTATATTGAAGTGGCGTGGCGAACAAACTCCGTTTGCCACGTTACTTTTGCATTTGTGGTAGCTGTCTCAGAGGCTATATGAATCCATTTTTCAATTTGATGCCGATCACCTTTGCTTGATGTAATGTAAAGGAACGGAACATGCGTAATTTCTTTTTTTTCTACTTGTTCAATTAATTTATTCCTAGTAAAATGAGAAAAAAAGGAAGACCAAACGTCATCTAACGTCATACATAACTCACCTACTTCAGTTTCATATAAAACTATTTTAACCTATGTAAAAGGGGAAGCTATTATGTTTGTTAATCGTCAAGGACTTATTGCATATGTGCATTCTGTGAAGCAAGCAAAAGCACTTCGTAAGTATGGGAATGTACAGTATGTTTCAAGAGAACTAAAATACGTTGTGTTGTATTGCAATCAGGATGGAATTGAAAAGACAATGGAGCGTATTCAGTCGCTACCTTTTGTGAAAAAAATATTGCTTTCTTACCGACCAGAATTAAAAACTGAATTTGAAAATTCAAAGCCCGATAAAGCAAAAGAGTACGACTACAAGATTGGTATATAATTAAAAGGAATGTTTCTTTGAAACATTCCTTTTTTTATGTATGTCTATTGCAAAGGTGAAATATATCTGTTCATACGCAAAATGCCAATTAAATGTTGGTAATAAAGCTCTGTTTCTGAAAACATTGTGGAAGGTTTAACGTCTAATACGATTATGCTTTTATCTAGGGAATTAGCTAATTGTTCAAACAGCTCGACGCGTTTACTTGCTTTCGTTTCTGATAGGCTAATTCCTTCTCGACATACGTAAAGAGGTTGGAAATTTCCTTCAGTTGTTGGATTCAGTGCAACAATGAACGATGCTTTTGGCTGATTTTCAATCACGGTGCGCAACATGATTAAGTGCTGTAGGCGATGCGTATTGTGCTTTGCAATTTCGAATAGTTCATAGATATCTGAGTAACCTTGTCCAAGCTCAATAAAACGTTGAATCATCCTTAATCTCCTTTAGTTTTATTTACAGTCAAGTTTAATGTAACATTGAATTTTTTGAGAGTAAATAGAAAAATCCCTTGTCTCTACCTTATAGTAATATCTTTCCTAAGAGAATGAGACGTCGAAAAATATAGAAAGATAAAGAGCGGTGAGTAATATAAGATATACTATTACTTGCACACCTATTGTATTAGAAGTAGAGCTTGGCTTGTATAAAATAGTCATTTTAACGTGAGTTATCGTTTTCTTTTCCTGTATATTTTTTATCTCACACATAAAAGTCTTCACTTTTAGGACAATATAATTGTATCGAGTGGTTAGCTGTCGAACCTAAAAATGTGTGTAAATAAATGGAAAAGAGGTATTGCTTATGTGGAATCAAGTTTATGATCCGTTTAATAACATTTGGTTATCTGCCTTAGTTGCAACTATACCTATTTTGTTGTTCATCATTTTATTAACTGTTTTGAAAATTAAAGGACACATTGCTGGTTTAATTAGTGCAATTATTGCCGGACTTATAGCGATTGTTTTTTACGGAATGCCTATTTCAAAAACAGTATGGACGGGTATTTATGGGGTGCTAGCAGGTTTATATCCAGTTGCTTCTATTGTGCTGGCTGCAATCTTTCTTTATAAATTGACTGTTAAAACAGGTAAATTTGACATTATTAAAAAGAGTATTACTTCCATGTCTCCGGATAAACGCATTCAAGTAATTATCGTTGCTTATTGTTTTGGTGCTTTCTTAGAAGGGGCAGCAGGATTTGGAGCACCAGTTGCCATTACTGCTATCATTTTAGTTGGTTTAGGTTTTGATCCCGTTAAAGCTGCTGGTATTTGTTTAGTTGCTAATATTGCTGGTGGTTCGTTCGGTGCTATGGGTATTCCAGTTACAACCCCTGCTCAGCTTACTGGGCTTGATCCCTTAGATGTTGCGATGAGAACAACTTATATTATTCCCTTTGTTACGTTTGTTCTACCTTTTCTGCTTGTGTTTTTAGTTGATGGTATAAGAGGTATTAAGGAAACATTTAAGACAATTTTAGTGGCTGCTGTCACATTTACAGCAGTCCTATGGGCGACACTTAACACTATTGGAGCACCGTTAGTTGACATTTTATCTGCTTCTATTACGCTGATTGTTCTGTATATATATTTAAGGCCAAAACAACAGGAAAGTGTTGGAACGCTTATTAGAGCTTGGAGCCCATTTATCTTCTTAACCTTACTTGTAATTGTATTTTCTAAGTTAAAATTTGAAAGCCTAATTATGAATTTTCCTATTCCAACCCTCAATGGCTTAATTAATAAAGTTCCACCAGTTGTATCAGATGTTACACCGTTTGGAGCGGTGTTTACTCTTGATTTGTTATCATCAACAACAAGTGCAATTGTTTATGCTTCCCTCCTTACAATCCTTATATTTAAAGTTAAACGTTCAATTATAAAGCAGGCTCTAAAAGAAACGGTTAAAGAACTAGTTATTCCAATTGCTACCATCTGTGCAGTTCTAGCATTTGCTTACATTTGTAACTATTCAGGAATGAGTTCTACATTAGGACTTGCTTTTGCTTCTACCGGTGGTTTATTTCCGCTATTTAGTCCGGTATTAGGATGGATAGGTGTATTTTTAACAGGATCAGTTGTTAATAGCGGATCACTCTTTGCACCACTACAAGTTATTACAGCAGAGCAAGTCGGTTTAAGCCCTGCTGGTATGGTAGCGAGTAATATTGTTGGAGGGGATATGGCAAAAATGTTAAGCCCTCAATCTATAGCGGTAGCAGCCGCTGCAGTTGGCCTGGTAGGTCGTGAAAGTGAAATATTCAAATATACTATTAAAATAAGTTTGATATTCCTTGCTTTTGTGGGAATTATAAACTTGATTATTTATTAAGGATGGTGAGCGCATGAGGAAAATTGTTTTAGTTGGTTGTGGTTCAGTTGGTACAGCTTATGCTTATAGCTTAGTCAATCAAGGCTTTGTTACAGAACTTGTATTAATTGATGCTAATAAAGAAAAGGCAGAAGGTGAAGCAATGGACTTGGTTCATGGTATGGCTTTTGCTAGTACAAATATGAGAGTATACGCAGGAGATTACTCAGATTGCAAAGATGCTCGTATTGTTGTAATTACAGCAGGCGCTAATCAGAAGCCAGGTGAAACAAGACTTCAATTAGTAGAACGTAACACTCGTATTATGCAATCCATTATTCAAAATATTAAAAAGAGTGGGTTTGATGGGATTATTGTGCTTGCTTCTAATCCGGTAGATGTATTGAGTTATGTTGCATATAAAGAAAGCGGGCTTCCAGCAAGCCGAGTTATCGGTTCAGGAACTACGTTAGATTCAGCTCGCTTCAGAGTTCTTTTAGGAGAATACTTTGAAGTGGATCCTCACAATGTACATGCTGTTATTGTGGGAGAACATGGTGACAGTCAACTACCCGTATTTAGTCAAGCATCCGTTGGAGTTGAATCATTTGACAACTTACTTGAAAGAAGAAACAACGAGAAAGATAAAGAAAATCTCACTAAAATCTTTGGGTCAGTTCGAGATGCTGCTTATGAGATTATTAACCGCAAAGGGGTTACAAACTTTGGAATTGGCATGTGCTTAACAAGAATTACAAAAGCTATTCTGAATAATGAGCACTCGATATTACCGGTGTCTTGTTTACTCAATGGGGAATATGGTCAAGAGGATATCTATATGAGTGTTCCAGCTGTCGTTACCCGTGAAGGTGTAAAAGAAGTGATTGAGTTAAAATTGAATGATAATGAACAAGAATTATTCAACAAGTCGGCCGATATACTGAGAGAAATTCGTGTTAAATAAGATGAAAATATTGCCGTGGTATCTGCCCACGGTATTTTTTTATGTTTAGGCAACCATGTCTATAAAAGTGAACAATAAGCTGCTTTTAAACTAAAAAAACCCCATAACCACTAGGGTCATAGGGTTATTTTCATGCACCCTTCGAGTGAGAAAATAAAAGGGAGAGGAGAAACCGGAGGAAGAACTTATGGGGAAACGTAAGTCTTCTCCGCGGTTGGCAACAACATCGGTTCGATGATGTTGTTGGTAAGTAGTATGTCCTCTAATTCTTGTTTTATACATAATCAGAGTGAAACTTCTATTCTTTTCGTTGTTGACGTCACTTTATGCCATAAAAATGGAAAAAGTTTATTTCTGCTAGTTTTTATAGTTAATTTTGTGTTAGGATAATGAAGAATAAGCAAGTAAAAGTAAGGTAGTGATAGACATGAGAGTAGTAGCTGGAAGCTGTAAAGGACATTCATTAAAAGCAGTCCCAGGTAATTCCACGCGCCCTACAACAGATAAAGTAAAAGAAGCTATTTTTAATATGATTGGCCCTTTCTTTGAAGGTGGAATAGCTCTTGACTTATTTGGAGGCAGTGGAGGCTTAGGCATTGAAGCGCTAAGCAGAGGGATAGATCGAGCAATTTTTGTGGATCGAGATGGTAAAGCCATTCAAACGATAAAAAGTAATTTGGAAACATGTAGTTTACAAGAGCAAGCAGAAGTGTATCGCAACGACTCTGAAAGAGCGCTAAAAGCTATCATTAAGCGAGAGATACAGTTTGACTTAATTCTACTGGATCCTCCGTATAAGGCACAAAAGTTGAAAGCGCTTATCGAAACAATTAGTAAGCATAAACTGTTGCAATCCTCAGGTGTCATCGTTGCAGAACATGCAAATGACGTAGTGCTTCCAGATGAAATTAATGAGTTCGAAAAGATAAAAAGTGAAAACTATGGAATTATCGGTGTATCAATTTATACATATAAGCAACCTGAAGAAGTATAACAATTGTTTTACGTAAGAGAAAGGGGATTTTTATGGGGAGCATAGCAGTTTGCCCAGGGAGCTTTGATCCTGTAACGAACGGTCATTTAGACATTATTAAGCGAGGCTCAAACGTATTTGATACGTTGTATGTTGTTGTATTAAACAACTCATCCAAGAACCCATTGTTTACAGTGCAAGAGCGAATTGAACTACTAAAGCAAGTAACAGAATCAATTCCAAATGTAGTAGTAGAATCGTATAGTGGCTTGCTGATGGAATATGCAAAACAAAAGCAAGCTAGCACTATTTTACGCGGTTTACGAGCGGTATCGGATTTTGAATATGAAATGCAGATAACATCTGTAAACCGTGTGTTAGATAAAGAGATTGAAACATTGTTTATGATGACGAATAATCAATATTCTTTCTTAAGTTCTAGCATTGTAAAGGAAGTTGCTAAATATGGTGGCAATATATCAGAGCTTGTGCCTCCGGTTGTGAAAGAAGCGCTCTCTAAGAAGTTTTCAGCTAATTGATAGAACGCCATTACATTCTTACGCAAACGTTTATTTTAGCTTGCTATAGGAATGGATGGCGTTTTTGTCGTTTATTTTAGCGGAAAGTGACGTTTCATATATAACAAGGAATAAGTGAATAGCAATAAAATGGTAAACGTTGGCCCATATAGGGTGCAAAATTCAAAGTAGATTTGGCTCCAGCTCGTTGTGCCTTCCTGCAAAAAAGTAGGCAAAGCGTGTGGAGACCACTGAGCCTGAGATAGAATATTTTGTTCAAAAGGCTTCCATGCTAAGATAGCAAGGATACTAGCAAATAGTCCGTGCATCAAGCGTGCACAAAAAAATGGGAAAAATCGAATATCTGTTTCAGCAAGAATACTGGCAACTTGAGCGTGAACAGAAAAACCACTGAAGCCTAGGATAAAGCTGACAATAATGACTTGTTGAAATAGAGTGGATTCTGCTGTTTGGCTAGTCAATTGACTGCCCATTGTGATTTCAAAAAGTCCTGATATAAAGGGAAGGCTTAGTGCCGTTGAAAGTTGAAGTAAACTAAATAAATATGAAAGACTACTGCTTATAAACGTTGTAATGTTCATGACAAACAGCAGCTTGTTTAAAACAGAAAATAAAATAATAAATCCACCGATCATTAATAAAGATTGAACTGATGATAACACAGCATCACCTAAAAGCTTACCAATGGGCCTTTGATCTTTTATGCGGGCTTCGTGCATTTCTTTAAAGGCTTGAATAAGAGACGGACGCTGAGTGGAAGCAGAATATGTTGTATCAGCCTTTTTTCCGTAAAAGCGCATAACAAGTCCTACTAGAATGTTTCCGAGATAGTGTGCAAAAGCAAGGATTATCCCCACTGCTGCGTTGCTAAAAAAGCCGACCGCAACTGCTCCAAAGATAAATATAGGGTTTGAGGAGTTGGTGAAAGAAACAAGGCGTTCAGCTTCCGTTTTTGATAACTGTTCTTCTTGCCGTAATCGAGCGGTGATCTTTGCTCCGGAAGGGAATCCAGAACCCATTCCCATTGCTAACGCAAATCCTCCGACCCCTGGAACTCGGAATAATGGGCGCATCAAAGGTTCTAATATTGATCCGATAAAGCGGACAACTCCGAATCCAATCAATAATTCGGAAAGAATAAAGAAAGGCAATAATGATGGAAATACGACCTTCCACCATGTATTTAATCCTCGCACTGAGGCTTCCAGTGCTTCTTTTGGATAAGTGAGTAAGGCAAAGGTAAGCGTTAAAGCGGTTCCTCCTAACACAATCGTTTTTAACATGGATTTATTCAATTCTATTCCCTCTCCTTTTAAACTGCATACGATACAGCAGGTACATGTTCTATATATCAATATACGAATTGGTTAGTCCAATTTATGCTAGTTAATCGTTTAGACCACGTTTTCTTTCTCTACTTTCTTGGTTAAGCTAAAGATAAAAATGATTATTTACGTGCTCAAGTTTCACTTTATAGCGGCAGACGTATATACTGAATAAAACAAGTGATTAGTAAGGGGGCCTAACTATGAAAAGCCCAACGATTGGATTAGCATTGGGGTCAGGAGGAGCAAGAGGGTTTGCTCACCTTGGGGTCATTAAAGTTCTGGTGGAAAACAATATCCCTATTCACTATTTGGCGGGTAGCAGCATGGGTGCTTTGGTTGCGGCTATGTATGCATCTGGTACGGAAATGAGTCAACTATATAAAATGGCACTTACCTTTAAAAGAAAATATTATTTAGATTTTACAATCCCTAAAATGGGATTTATTGCGGGGAATCGTATTAAATCCTTGGTAAAAGCCCTAACCAAAAATAAAAAGATTGAAGATTTAAATATTCCAGTTGCCATTGTGGCTACGGATTTAAAAGCTGGGGAGAAAGTCATTTTCAAAACGGGCTCAGTTGCACAAGCTGTAAGAGCAAGCATTTCCATTCCGGGTATCTTTGCACCAGAGAATGTAAATGGACGCTTGCTAGTAGATGGCGGGGTCATCGATCGGATTCCGGTATCAATTGTACGAGAGATGGGAGCAGATATTGTGCTTGCAGTCGATGTCTCTCATGTGAAAAGAAATGCAGAAATCACATCAATTTTTGACGTTATTTTACAGAGCCTAGATATTCTTCAAGACGAGCTTGTAATAAATCGAGCAATTGCGTCTGATGTAATGCTTCGCCCTAAAGTAGAAACGTTTAGTTCGCGAGCGTTTACAAATATTAAAGAAATTATTGAAATCGGTGAACAAGCTGCAATTGAGCATCTACCGTTTATTCAAGAAGCTATTGAAAAGTGGAAGGAGAATCACACAGGTGAAGAAAAGAGTTAGAATTTTATCCTACATAGCATTAGTGCTAACAATTGCTATGTTATTTTTTTATCCCTTACCTTATTATATTACAAAGCCTGGCATAGCACAGGAGCTAAAGCCTATTATTAATGTGCAAGGAGGGTATGAAGAGCAAGGGGCCTTTATGTTAACCACGGTTCGAATGGGAAGGGCGACGCCTTTATCGTATGCTATGGCTCATATTCAAGACTTTCATCACTTGTATCCTGAAGAAGATATTTTGCAGCAAGGAGAAAGTGATAGCGATTATACGGTAAGGCAATTACATATGATGGATACGTCCAAAGATGCGGCCGTCATTGTTGCATACAATGCGGCAAACAAAGAAATTAAGTTTGAGAATAAAGGTGTTTATATTGTTACAGTAGTACCGGATATGCCTGCTTATGGCAAGCTTAAAATTGGAGATATTGTAAAGGCAGTAGATGGTCAAACTATTGAGACAGCAGAGGAGTTAATTGAATACGTAGCGAAGAAGAAAAAAGGGGATAAGGTTGCGATAACCATCTTACGAAATGATGAAGAAAAAATAGTAGAGCTTCCTCTAGCCTCATTTCCAGATGATCAAACGCGCTTTGGGTTAGGAATATCCTTAGAAACCAGTCGCGAAGTGGACGTAGAGCCAGATGTAGAGATTGATACTGAAAAGATTGGTGGACCTTCTGCAGGCTTGATGTTTTCACTTGAAATTTATAATCAGCTTGTAAAAGAAGATATAACAAAAGGACATAAAATTGCGGGTACGGGGACTATTAACGATAAAGGGATTGTAGGTCCTATTGGAGGAATTTCTCAAAAGATTGTGGCCGCGGATAAAGAGGGAGCAGAAGTGTTTTTTGCGCCTAATCAGCAAGGAGCGGCTAATTCGAACTATAAGGAAGCCGTACAGGCGGGAGCAAAAATTGATACCGATATGAAAATCGTTCCAGTTGATACGTTTAATGATGCGATTGAATATCTAGAAAAGTTGGATAAAGTAAAAAAGGCGGAGTGAGTCGGTACCGACTTACTCCGCCTTTTTAAATCATGATCGGTGGCTGCGTATACTCTTGTTTTAAAAACTGAGAGCGTATGGGCTCTTGTAAAGGTGAACTATAGATATTTGTAGCTTTTATATCAAGTGATAAGTCTACGTGTTTACATTGAGATACAGTGGATACAATAGGAACAGACACGTCTTTTTTTATTTGTTTCATATACAGCCTGCCGATTTGAGATATGCCCAACAATCGAATATAAGCGGTTGAAGGCGACTTGGATAGTTCATTTTTTTTTGTGTTCGTCAAAATGTGAACACACATCCGTTGAAGGCGTGTACGCGTATAGCGCTTTGTCTTTACTTTACTTAAAAAGTCTTCAAAGGATAGTGCTTCTTTTATGGCGTTTAATAAGCGATATTCAATACCTTCTTCAATTTCGTAAATGGCTTGAAGAGACTCGGGTGAATGGGTCATGAGTTGATACTTTAAAAATGGAAAATAGAGCTCCCAGTTATGTAAAAAGCCAATTTGTGTTTGATAATCTTTTAGACCTTGAATAACAGGGTTAGGCATATAGCGTGATAAGTCCTTAACATCAATGATATCTTGGAATAAAGCATGACGAATACTTGTTGCGCTTGTAATTTCCGTCTCAGAAAGCATTTTATCGTGATAATGGGATTGAATTCTAGTAATCGTATGTGGTTTAATAGATGCATGCTGTTTTTCAATAGCCTTTACATAGCTTACGCCTAAAATGTTATTTGGTTGTTCCATATTTAAACCAATTTGTTCATTAGTAATGTTTTTCATAGCAAGGGAAAGAGCTTTTGGGTAGCTATTTCCAACTTTTAAATAGCTTTGTACATGCTCATCTATAGCGTGTTCATGCTCCTTTAACAGTCTGCTGAATTTAAGAAAAGACTGCGTGTTTCCATGTTCGCTGCCGAAGCATACATACGAAGCTTTAAGATGTTCTAAGATGGCTACAGCACCGTTTGCAAACGTATCAGCTTGCTGAGTAGAGAATGCATAAGGTAGTTCAATGACAAGGTCGGCACCAGCTTTTAGAGCCATTTTCGTACGAGCCCACTTTGATACGACAGCAGGTTCACCGCGTTGCAAGAAGTGACCGCTCATCACTGCGATAACGCAATCAGCATTTGTTTCTTCTTTTGCACTTTGCAAATGATAATGATGGCCATTATGAAAAGGGTTGTATTCAACTATAATTCCTACAGCTTGCATAATGAGTCTCCTTTTATTAAATTTTCAAGTGCGATTGAACAGTTTTAGCGTAAGGATTATGAAAAGAAAAAAATAAATTTAAGTACATTATAGTGTAAAGAAAAAATATTGACAAATAATCTTGTGAAAGCTATAATAACCTTTGTTGCCTTGAGGTGATTAACAATGAAATGGACAATACATCAGTTGTACCAGTTGCAAAATAAAGGATTAACTTTTGACGAAATCGTAGACGGTAAGGAATTTGTTAATACCGATCCACAGATTCGTCGCATGTCAGATGTACATGTGAAAGGAAGAGCTGATATTAGTTCTTCAAAAGTCACATTTCATCTAAAAATTTCTGGAGAAATGACATTGCCTTGTGCTCGTACATTAGTCGATGTTCCGTATCCTTTTTCTATTGAAGCAACGGAAACTTTTCTGTTCAATAGTGACGCCGATTATGAAGATGACGGTGAAATGAGAGTCGTTGAAGGTGAAGTAGTGGATTTAATTCCACTTATTAAGGAATTAATTATTGTGGAAATTCCTCTTCAAGTTTTTAGTGATGATCAACAACAGAAAGGTGCTGCTCCTCAGTCAGGAAAAGATTGGGAAGTTGTAACGGAAGAAGAGCAACAGGAAAAAGTCGATCCACGTTTAGCGGTATTAGAAAATTTCTTTAAAAACAAAGAAAATAACTAACGAGAAGATCCGGCTTTCGGGCCTTCATATGATTAAAAACTCTTTTAAGGAGGTGGGAATAATGGCTGTACCTTTTAGAAGAACATCTAAAATGAAGAAAAGAACGCGTCGTACGCACTTTAAACTACAAGTTCCTGGTATGGTAGAGTGCTCAAATTGTGGCGAGATGAAACTATCACACCGTGTATGTAAGGCTTGTGGTACTTACAAAGGAAATGACGTAGTAAACAAATAATGCAAAAATAAAAGACCCTGTTGAAGGGTCTTTTATTTTTGCATTAAAACGTTCTTTAAGGTTTGTGATGACTGCTTTTCTAAGGGAAGATGCAGGAGTTTATATTTCGCTTCTCGAATTCTTTACTTATGAAAAAGTTGAGTGAAGATGAAAAAGGGGGAACAGACATTGGTAAAGACAAAGTTTTTTGTAGATAACAACGGCATTAGCACATTTGTTATTAATCGCCCCGAGAAACGAAATGCTGTGGATTATGAGGTGATGACTTCTTTAGAGAAGGCTATATCTGAAGTGAAAGCGAATCCTCATATTAAAGCGTTGGTAATTACAGGAGCGGGTTCACAAGCCTTTTGTAGTGGTGGAGACATTTCAGCTTTTCATGCCCTTGAAACGGCGGCTGAAGCGGAGAGTATGTTAAAGAGAATGGGAAGAATTTTATATGAATTGCTTATATTACCAAAACCCACGGTAGCTTTATTAAACGGCACAGCAGTTGGGGGCGGGTGTGAAATTGCGATTGCTTGTGATTTTCGCATCAGCGCAGCTCATAGTGAGTTTGGTTTTATACAAGGAGACTTAGGTATTACAACGGGTTGGGGGGGCGGCACGATTTTATTTGAAAAGCTTCGTTACTCAGATGCAATGGAAATGTTGACAAGCTCTCAAATCTACAGCGTGGAGCGTGCCAAGCAGGTCGGCTTTTTATCTTATGTAACGTCATACCAAGAGCTAGCGATGCGCTGTGAAGAGTGGTTACTTCCAATTATTACAAAGCCTAGCGCTGTGCTGACTGCATATAAGCAAATGCCGATTGCAAAATGGAGCCAAGTTGGTTTGTGGGAACGAATGGAAGCAGAAATTGATCATTGTAGCTTGCTTTGGGAAAGTGAAGAACACAAGCAAGCGGTTAATAATCGACTTCAAAAGAAGGCTTAATAAAGCTGATTGCATGAATAAAGTATCTTGAAAAAGGCAAGTTAAGAATTTCTGCCTTGAGAAGTTGAACAATAGTCTATCTTATCTAGTAGTTGCATACTTATTTAATAAGTACGGATAAGGAGGGATAGAAAAATGACTTCTTCTCGTCAAGATGCATGGACTCAAGATGAAGATTTACTACTAGCTGAAATTGTATTGCGTCATATACGTGAAGGTGGCACACAACTTGCTGCATTTGAAGAAGTGGGAAAGAAACTTTCGCGAACATCAGCAGCTTGTGGCTTTCGCTGGAATTCTTTTGTGCGCAAACAATACAAAACTGGTATTGACATAGCGAAGATTCAACGCAAACAGCTAAAATCACGCGTGATCACAAAAGATGAAGAACAGCCCGTGCGCTTCTCATATATAGATGGTCAATCGATTACGTCGTTAAGTGAGGTTATTCGTTACTTAGAGTCGATTGAACAAATTCAGCAGCAGTCGAGTGAGTTGCTGGAAGCAAATGAGGAGTTGCAGCATAAACTTGAACAGTTACAGGAAAAAGTAACGGTTCTTGAAAAAGAGAAAAAAGTGTTGGAAAGTAACTTATATACAGTGGAAGAAGATTATAAAGCACTGATTGAAATTATGGAAAGAGCTCGTAAGATGGTTGTTCTAAAAGAAGATGAAAAAAGTAGAAAAGTTAAATTTCAAATGGAGAAAAATGGTAATTTAGAACGAGTTGAAAATAAATAATAAAGCGTAGCACTTCATTTATATAAAAGCCCTTGACTCTTTATCGCGGTGTAGCTCAAAGATAGAGAAGGTTCAAGAGCTTTTTTATATTATCTATTATTTTGAGGTTGATACGCCTTCTGGACACCAAAGCATTGGGTTTTCTCCTAAATCTCGCTCTAAATCATAAGCAGCCGGAACAAAGCCCATTTTTGTCCAAAACTGATTAGAATGAACTCGTGGGTTTGTTTTAATAGGCAAGTTAAAAGATTTAGCGTATTCAATTAATCTCGTACCTAGTCCTTTTGATTGGAATTCTTGGAGTACTTCGAGTTTCCATACTTCAAGGTAAGGCTGGTGTGGCTTGAAGTAGTGATCATGCTTTTTAGACTGTCGGTATAAACTCATTCGAGCTACAAGACGATTTCCAATGTAAATACCGTAGAATGGAGAATGAATTTCGTTTTCAGATATTTGGGCATTTAATTCTTCTAACATAGACAATTCTTGGAGCCCGTATTGCTTAAACTGCTTAAATTCTTCAAGTGTTTTATAGTTAATTCGCAACTGCTGTACCTCATACATTATCAATCACTCCTTAGAAATGAGCTGCTTGTATAGCATATGAATAAATTTTTAAATATAGGATAGATAGATGAGAATAAAAAAAGTAAGCGTTTACAAAAAATAAAGGGATTTTAAGAAAATTGTAGAATTATACGTTTTGGGAGATTTTTTTCTCTTTTAGTCTTATCATACCATGGTTTTGAATAGACTTGAGAATATTTTATACTGCAGCGAAGGGAGAAGAAATACAATGAAAAAAGTTTTAATCGCTAATCGAGGCGAAATTGCTCATCGTATTATTAAAACTTGTCATACGATGAATATACAAACTGTTGCTGTTCACTCTACAGCCGATGAAAATCTACCTTATGTTAAAGCTGCTACAGTTGCTTATGAAATTGGAGAACCTCCTGTTCAAAAATCGTACTTAAATATTGAGCGCTTGTTAGAAATTGCTCATCAAGAAAACGTTGATGCAATTCATCCAGGCTACGGATTTTTATCGGAAAATAGCATATTTGCCAAGCGCGTGGAAGAAGAAGGATTTGTTTTTATTGGACCATCGCCAAAAGTTATAGCGGATATGGGTGATAAAGTAAGGGCTAGAAAAATTATGAAAGAAGCAGGCGTTCCCGTTGTGCCTGGAAGCGAAGGGGCTGTAGCTGATATTGAAGAAGCGTGTGAGATAGCTCAAGCTATTGGTTATCCCGTTATGTTGAAAGCTAGCGGTGGCGGTGGAGGCATTGGAATGGTACGCTGTGATGATGAAAAATCACTGCGTACGACATATGAATCCACAAAAGCGAGAGCTAAAGCATATTTCGGCCATGAAGAAGTATTTATTGAAAAGCTAATCACGGATGCAAGGCATATAGAAGTTCAAATTTTTGGAGACCAGCTTGGAAATGCAGTGCACCTTTTTGAACGAGATTGTTCCGTACAGCGTCGCAACCAAAAAGTGATTGAAGAAGCCCCGGCAACATCGCTATCTATTGATACAAAACAACGTATGTATGAGACGGCCGTCGCTGCTGCTAAGGCAGTTCAGTATTATAATGCTGGCACTATTGAATTTATTGTGGATGCGCAGGAAAATTTCTATTTCTTAGAAATGAATACTAGACTTCAAGTTGAACATCCCATTACAGAGCAAGTGACGGGACTAGACCTTGTAAAGTGGCAACTCTTAGTTGCTAGAGGCGACGCGCTACCTTTGCAACAAGAAGAGGTTCAGCTTACCAACCACGCGGTAGAGTTTCGAGTATACGCAGAAGACCCTGTAACGTTTTTACCGGCTCCTGGACAAATTACGCAGTTTTCGCTTCCAGAGCGTTCTTATGTTCGAGTGGATGCAGGTTATGATAGCGGAGACAAAGTAACACCTTTTTATGATCCAATGATTGCGAAGGTTATTGTCACTGGTCGTACGAGAGAAAACGCAATTGAGCTTGCTAAAGCATATTTTACTGAGGCATCAATTGAAGGGGTTAAAACAAACTTACCGTTGTTTAAACAATTATTAAATGCAGAGCAGTATGTAGCTGGAAAACACAATACAGCGGTATTGACAGAAGTTTTGAAATAAAAAAGGAGGACTAAAAATGAAAGAAACGACAGCAACGATGGCGGGAATGGTGTTAAATATTCATGTATCAGAAGGAGATTCTGTGACAAAAGGTCAGGTATTAATTATTCTTGAATCGATGAAAATGGAAATTCCAATTGAAAGCAGTGAAGAAGGAATAGTTGATGCAATTTTAGTCGGTGTAGGAGACTTTGTAAATGAAGGCGATGTATTAATGACAATTTCTTAAAAGGAGTGAGCGTATGATACATACAAATGATTTACAAAAGCGTTATGAAGATAAATGTGAAGAAATTCGAGCAGGTGGAGACGCAAAATATCATGAAAAGTTAAAGCAACAAAATAAACTATTTGTTCGAGATCGTTTGGCTTTATTGTTTGATGAAGGTGAGTATAAAGAAGACGCGATGTTTGCTAATAATCAAGCTAAAGGCTTACCAGCTGATGGTGTTGTTACAGCTATCGGCAAGGTGAACGGTCAAACGGTATGCGCAATGGCGAACGATTCAACAATTAAAGCAGGGTCTTGGGGAGCAAGAACAGTTGAAAAGATTATTCGTATTCAAGAAACTGCTGAAAAGCTGCAGGTACCAATGCTATATTTAGTTGACTCAGCAGGAGCTCGAATTACGGATCAATTAGACATGTTTCCGAACCGACGAGGGGCGGGGAAAATCTTTCATAACCAAGTGCGTATGTCGGGGGTAGTTCCGCAAATCTGTTTATTATTTGGTCCTTCTGCTGCAGGAGGAGCTTACATTCCTGCATTTTGTGATATCGTCATTATGGTTGATGGAAATGCTTCGATGTATTTAGGGTCGCCACGAATGGCTGAAAAGGTTATTGGAGAAAAAGTGACGTTAGAAGAGATGGGTGGTGCTCACATGCACTGTAGTGTGAGCGGTTGTGGAGACGTGCTTGTTTATTCTGAAGAAGAAGCAATTTCAAAAGCAAAATTGTACCTTGGTTATTTTCCTCAAAGCTTTCACGAAAAGCCAGCTGTGCTTGAAGGGAAGTTACCTGTTAAGACGTCCAAAACACTAGGAGAGTTAATTCCTGAAAACCAAAACGTTCCGTTTGATATGTATGATGCAATTGATACGTTAATTGATGAAGGAACATTTTATGAAATTAAGAAGTTATTTGCACCCGAACTCATTACAGGTCTTGCAAGGATGGATGGCAAAGTTGTTGGTATTATTGCAAATCAGCCAAAGATAAAAGGTGGCGTACTTTTTGTTGACTCCGCTGATAAAGGGGCGAAGTTTATCCAGCTATGTGATGCATTCCATATTCCGCTTTTATTCTTAGCTGATGTACCAGGTTTTATGATTGGAACAAAAGTGGAAAGAGCAGGTATTATTCGTCATGGTGCAAAATTGATTTCTGCTATGAGTTCTGCGACTGTTCCAAAAATCTCTGTGGTGGTGCGCAAAGCATATGGAGCTGGACTATATGCTATGGCAGGGCCAGCATTTGAACCGGATTGCTGCATTGCCCTTCCTACAGCACAAATTGCCGTAATGGGACCGGAAGCAGCGGTTAACGCTGTTTATTCCAATAAAATTAATGAAATTACCGATCCAAAAGAGCGAATGCTGTATATTAAGCAGAAGCAACAAGAGTACAAAGAGCATATTGATTTATACACGCTAGCTTCCGAGATGATTATTGACGATATCGTGCCAGCTAATGACCTTCGCCAAACTTTAATTGAACGATTTGCTTATTATGAAACAAAAACAATAGCTGAAGTTCGAAGAAAACACCCTGTATATCCAGTGTAACGAACAAAAATGAATAGTGTAGAAAAGCTAGGTGAGTATTTCTTGCCTAGCTTTTTATGTGAAGAGATGTTGTTTTAATGATTAAAAATGTTTGCTAAACTAATAGAATCTGTGCTACTTATGTAAAGGTAAGTGTTCAATATCTTACATGGTTCATGAATGGTTTAGGTATATGGTAAGAAAACAAACTAATAGAATGAGGAAAGCCTAATGAAGATAGCAGTAATTGGAGGGGGCGCAATCGGCCTTTTGGTGAGCGCATACTTGGCTGATCATGCTCAAGTTACTCTGTATACGAGAAGAAAAGAGCAAGCAGACCAAGTGCGTGAACATGGAATAACGCTAAAGCGTAAAAAAAATGTGAAAAAGGTAAAGGTGGATGCGAAGGTTTTAAGACTTGATGAAGCCTTTGTGCATTATGAACTAATTGTGGTAGCAGTTAAGCAATATAGCATTAAAGATATTATTCCTTACTTAATGAAGGCTCCAAAGCATACATCGGTATTATTCCTTCAAAATGGAATGAGTCATGTTACATTGGCAAAACGTCTTCCTCAGCGTACCATCTATTTAGGAGTTGTTGAGCATGGTGCGATGAAAGAAACAGATGATGTGGTGACTCATTCAGGAGTTGGCATCACGCGTGTTGCTTTGTTTAAAGGAGGGGATTTAATTTCCTTTCAACGGTTTCATTCTGATGTGTTTGCATTTATGCAGGAGAATGATTGGTATGAAATGCTTATTCAAAAGCTTGTTGTGAATGCAGTAATCAACCCTTTAACAGCTCTTTACCGAGTGAATAACGGTGAAATCATACATAATTCCTATTTTTATAAAACAGCGAAAGCCGTTTTTAATGAGCTGCATGCTGTGTTACGATTAAAAGACCCAACAGCCTATTGGAATCGAGTAGTAGATGTTTGTGAAAAAACAGCTCAAAATCATTCATCAATGAGGAAAGATCTTCAACAGCAAAGAAAAACAGAAATTGAATCCATATTAGGCTATATTTTAGAAGAAGCGGCTAAGCGCCAAATTAATACTCCTATTATCCACTTTGTATATCATGGAATATTAGGGTTGGAAGATAGTGAAAGTGAAGGAAGGTGACCGTGAATGGGGAGCTTAGTTGTAAGCATCTTGGCTACGTTTATCACGCTGCCAGTGGTAGGTTTTTTTGTATTATACACTCTACTCAAAAAAGTGATGAAAAATCGGCGTAAAGCAGTTCACATCTCTACATATGTCTCAACAATTTTTTTAATTGTATCCACGCACTACTTTGCCAAGCAAATTTTCAACCAGTCTTTTTTGTGGCTGATTATTTTAGTGCTGCTCGTTTTGGCGATGATTGTGATGCTTATAAACTGGCAGGTGAAGAAAGACTTACAGCTGAAAAGAATGACAAAAGGGATGTTTCGAATCAGCTTCTTTTTCTTTTTGTTTTCACATGTGTTATTAGTTGTTAGCGGCCTAATCTTTGAATTATTAAAGTTATGAAGCATGTTACTAGACGTGTCGAGAAACAATATGGATAATGAAGCTAGGTAAACTGAACAAGTATTAGTTATAGAAAGGAAGTTCTTTCATGGAGATTACAGATGTCTCTTTATCAGCAACGAACAAGTTAACAGAAGAATATATACAAGGTAGCAACCAAGCTATGTCATACTTTCATTACAATATACATAAAAGTGATGTTTATAAAGAGCGCTTACATGATCTGAAAAGCTATACTCATCCAAGAGAAGAGCTTGTTGAGTACTTGACGGGATTCAATAAGAAGCTAAATGCGTCAAACAAAACCTTGGAGAACATTGAACAGCTTCGTGACCAAGACAGTGTTGTCGTGGTAGGTGGTCAGCAAGCAGGGCTTTTGACAGGACCTCTATACACAATCCATAAAGTTATTTCAATCATTTTGTTAGCGAAACAGCAAGAAGAAGCGCTGGGAGTACCTGTACTACCAGTATTTTGGATTGCAGGAGAAGATCATGATTTTGCTGAAATTAATCATGTTTATGTGGAAGAAAAAGGGCAAATGCTTAAAAAAACGTTTAAGCAGTCGCTGAAAACCAAAGATATGGTTTCCAATGTTAACATAAACCAAGAAGCCTGTAGTGAGTGGATTGATAGCTTGTTTCAACTGTTTGGTGAAACAGAGCATACAAAAGAAGTATTGGCCTTTTTAAAATGCTCGCTTCAGCAATCTCAAACCTTTACCGATTTTTTTGCGTATTTAACGACAAAGTTGTTTACGGAGTATGGCTTAATTTTAATGGATGCTGCTTCGGAAGAATTGCGTAAAATTGAATCCTCGTTCTTTATTCAGCTAATCGAGCAAAATGAAGCCCTTTCTCAGTCCGTTATGGCTCAGCAGAAAAAGTTAAGCGATGACTATAAAAAGGTGATTGACGTTGGAAGTGAAACAGCACATCTTTTCTATTCTCATGAGGGAAACCGTATCTTGTTAGAGAGAGATGAAGCTCAGAATTTTAAAGGGAAGCAAGATGAAGTGTCTTTTTCAAAAGAAAACCTCATTCAGATTGCAAAGCAAAGTCCACATTTATTAAGCAATAATGTAGTGACGCGTCCGTTAATGCAAGAATATCTGCTTCCAACATTAGCTTTTGTTGCTGGACCTGGTGAAATAGCGTATTGGGCAGAGTTACAGCAAGCGTTTAATATCTTTAACTTTACTATGCCTCCGGTTGTTCCTCGCCTATCTTATACGTTAGTAGAGCGTAACATTGCTAAATATTTAGAAGAACTAAATATTAATTCAGAAAAAGCAGTTGTACAAGGAGTAGCTACAGAGCGAGAAGCATGGCTACGTGCAGAAGTTCGTAATCCTTATGAAGGATACTTTAATGAAGCGAAAGAAAAAATAGAAGAAATTCATAAAACTCTTCGTGAAAATGTTCAAAAAGAAGACAAAACGTTTGAAGAAGTTCTATTGAAAAATCGAGCAATTCTTCAAAAGCAAATGGAGACTGTTCAAAAAATTGTCGAATCTAAACAGCTCATTAAGCATGATGTAACGCATACGAAATACAATAAAATTGAGTGTGCGCTTCGTCCTAATGGAGCTCCTCAAGAACGAATCTGGAACGTCGCTTATTATTTAAATAAATATGGCATGCAGTTCGTGTCACAATTACTCAATGAGGAAGTCGAATTTAATCATCATCTAAAGGTCTGTTACCTCTAATAAAATCCTGCTGCAAAGCAGGATTTTTCTTTTATAAAAGAGAAACAGTGTACATACACAAAGCAACCAAACAAATCCTGAACAGTTATTTTTTTACAAACTCTAAAACACATCGTAGCACCTTACTTTTTATGCCAGGAATATGTCTCGTGTTTAACAAAATAAAACCTTTTGTAACAGAAAGACAAAATTCTACTTAATTCTTGTATAAATAGCTGAAAAAATGTTGAAATTTGATATATAATGAAATGGTATTAAAAATGTATAAAATTTACCTTTATTTCAAGGTGTTTATACATAATTAAGTAGTTTAAAAAGAAGTAGGTGTCAACATGTTTAATCACACAACTGTTTTGCTAAAAGAAGCAGCAGAAGGCTTAAATATTAAGCCTGACGGAATTTATGTAGACTGTACGCTTGGCGGAGCAGGTCATAGTGAATATATCGTCAAGAAGTTATCTGATGAAGGTAGGTTAATTGCATTTGATCAAGATGACATTGCAATTGAAAATGCAAAGGGAAAATTAGCCCCTTATCTAAATCGAGTAACGCTCATAAAAAGTAATTTTCGCTATTTAAAAGAAAAATTAGAAGAGCATGGAATCACAGAAGTAGACGGGGTTTTATTTGATTTAGGTGTTTCATCTCCACAGTTAGATACCCCGGAGCGTGGCTTTAGCTTTCACCATGATGCCCCTCTTGATATGAGAATGGATACGAACTCAAGCCTTTCTGCTTATCATATCATCAATGAATGGCCTTATGAAAAGCTTGTGAAGATTTTCTTTCAATATGGTGAAGAGAAATTCTCCAAGCAAATTGCTAGAAAAATTGAGTCATATCGTGAGCAAAAGGCAATTGAAACAACTCTGGAACTTGTTGACATTATCAAAGACGGTATTCCCGCTGCTGCACGTAGAACGGGTGGGCATCCAGCGAAGCGTGTGTTCCAAGCAATTCGTATTGCTGTAAACGATGAACTTCAAGTGTTTGAAGATGCAGTTGAACAAGCAATGAACGTAATCAGCGTTGGTGGACGAGTGAGCGTTATTACTTTTCACTCGTTAGAAGATCGTATTTGCAAAGTAGCATTTAAAAATGCGAGCACAGTCCCACAGCTTCCACATGGATTACCAGTTATCCCAGAAGAATTCCAACCGAAAATGAAGGTAATTACGCGCAAACCAATTGTGCCTTCTGAAGAGGAAGTGGTTGATAATAAGCGAGCTCGTTCTGCGAAGTTAAGAATTATTGAGAAATTAAAGTAAGCGTAACAGGCAAAGAGAAAAAAGGAGGGGATTGTGTTGAGTAATGTAGCGTATCAAGTTAAACCTAACACGCAACATGAACAACAAAAGCAGCCGGTTCGTAAAGTTGTAAAAAAGTCGAAACGAAAGATTTCGGTCGGTGAAAAGTTTGTTTATACAGGTACACTTGCACTTATGCTTTTTGGTGCAGTTCAAATGATTTCTAATCAGGCAACGCTTTACAGTACAAATGCAGAAGTACAGGCGTTGGAATCAAACATCCAAAAACAAGAAACAAAAAACAATGAGTTGAAGCTTCAGGTAACAGAGCTAAGTGCGTATGAGCGAATTTGGGCAAAAGCAAAAGAACTAGGACTAAGTTTAAACGAAAATAACGTTAAAGTAGTCGAAAATTGAACCAATGAAAATGCCTAAGAAAAATAGCAATATTAGTACAGGAGCAGCAATATTAATTGTAATATTTGCATTGCTCTTTTTTGTATTAACAGGAAGGTTCTTTTATATACAGGCCACAGGAAAAGCTGAAGGCCAAGCTTTAGCCGAAATCGCACAAAAAAAATATACGAGAGAAACAACCATTGAAGGACAGCGTGGAACGATTTATGATCGTAACGGAGAAGCTATTGCACACGACACGGGAGCATATACGGTTGTAGCAATTTTAGACCCAGACCAAACAAAAGATAAAGACAAGCCAAAGCACGTAGTAAATACGGAAAAAACAGCAAAAGAATTAGCGCCGTTGCTCAACATGAAAGAGGAAGAATTACAGAGTTTGTTAGATAAAGGTGTAAAAAAAGGCTCGTTTCAAGTAGAACTTGGTCCCGGGGGACGAGATATTAACAATACGACTAAGCAAAAGATTGAAAAGCTTAAGTTACCTGGTATTACGTTCTTGCGAGATGCGAAGCGTTTTTATCCAAACGGAGTGTTTGCCTCTCACATTTTAGGATACGCACAAAAGAATGATGAAGGAAAAATCGTTGGGAAAATGGGGATAGAACAAGTCTATGATAAGCAGCTAACAGAAGAAGATGGAAAAGTATTCTATCAAGCTGGTCAAAATGGAATTAAGCTTCCAGATCCAAAAGAATCAATTGTCCCTCCAAAAAACGGTGACAATATTTACTTAACCCTTGATGAAAAAATTCAAACGTTTGTAGAAGATGCTTTGACAAACGCTCAAAAGGAATACGATCCAGATAACATTATGGCTGTAGTTGCAAATCCAAAAACGGGCGAGATTCTAGCAATGTCTACGCGACCAACGTTTAACCCAAACGTTCGTGATATTACAAATTATCGAAACCCTATTATTGAAGACAGCTTTGAGCTTGGGTCTACAATGAAAATCTTTACGCTCGCCGCTGCGATTGAAGAAGGTGTTTATAACGGAGAGGATATTTATCAATCAGGAGCTTACAAAGTTAGCGAAAAAGATGCGCCAATTCGTGACCATAACGGTGGTAACGGATGGGGACCCATTACGTTTGACGAAGGCATTCGACGTTCGTCAAACGTTGCCATTGCGATTCTAGCCAACGAAAAGCTTGGGACAGAAAGGCTCTTTAATTACTTAGAGGATTTCGGATTTATGAAAAAAACGGGAATCGACTTGCCTGGAGAAGCTTCTAGTAAACTGATTTCTAAATATCCAAGGGATCGAGTGACGACTGCATTTGGTCAGGGGTCAGCATTCACTCCAATTCAGCAAATTCAAGCTGCTACTGCCATTGCAAACGATGGTAAAATGATGAAGCCTTACGTCATTGAAAAAGTTGTAGATGGTACAACGAACAAGGTGAAAAAAGAAACGAAGCCAGAAGTGGTAGGGAAACCTATTTCAAAAAAAACAGCCAATGAAGTACTTGATATCCTTGAAAGTGTTGTATCTGAGGATGATGGTACTGGAAAAGCGTATGCTATTGAAGGCTATGACGTGGCTGGCAAAACGGGAACGGCTCAAATACCAAATCCGAACGGAGGAGGATATTTGCATGGACATGGTAAAAACCTATTCTCATTCATGGGGTTTGCACCAGCGAAAGACCCCGAGCTAGTGGTTTATGTAGCGGTCCAAAATCCAAAACTAACTCCTCAAGAGTCAGGTTCAGCTCCGCTTTCGATGATTTTTAATCCGGTTATGAAAAATAGCTTACAAGCGTTAGGAGTTAAGCCTAAAGAAACAGATGAAGAAAAGCAGAAGCAAAAAAGCACATCTTCTGAAATTAAACTTGATAGTTATGAAGGTAAATCAGTAGGTGACGTCAAGAAAGAATTAGAAGCAAAAGGATTAACGCCTGTCATTGTTGGAGAAGGCAAAAGCATCGATGACCAATTTCCTAAAGCAGCTCACACCGTTATTAGCGGAGAAAAGGTATTTTTACAAACAAAAGGTACACCAACGATGCCCGATATAACCGGATGGTCTCACCGCGATGTGATCCGATTTACTGAGTTTATGAATATAAAAGTTAGTGCATTAGACAGTGGCTTTGTTGTGACTCAAAGTATTAAACCTGGTAAAGCTGTTAAAGAAGGTAGCTATTTAGTGGTAGAGCTTGAACCTCCCGAATCCCTTTCGGAAGCTGTAGAAGTAAAGCAGAAAGAAGAAGAGGTTCAAAGTAAAGAAGAGCAAGATAGTTCAGACGAAAAACCAACTGAACCAACTGATTAGAAATACGTTCTATCGAATAGTGTACAAGCATATATTGGAACGAGCCGATTCAGAGGAGGTTCTATTATATGCGGGTATCAGGAGTAACTGTTCGCAAACGATTAGCAGCAGTTTTAATTGCGGGTTTTTTAATTTTTTTAATTATTGACACAAGGCTTGGGTATGTACAACTTTTCATGGGCGATGCGCTCACAGAAAAAGCTAAGGGGCTTTGGAGCAGAAATATCCCTTTTGAACCAGAGAGAGGGAAAATCCTAGATCGTAACGATGTACCACTAGCTACGAATAAAAGCGCTCCGACGGTTTTAATTATGCCAAGGCAAGTTGAAGATCCGGCAAATACAGCTGAACAGCTGGCAAAAGTGTTAAATACAACGAAAGAAAAAGTATATGAACAAATTACCAAGTCCGCTTCTAGCGTCTATCTACGCCCCGAAGGCCGTAAAATCTCACATGCTAAAGCAAATGAAGTGAGAAATTTGAATCTAAAAGGTGTGTATATTGCAGAAGATTCTAAGCGCCATTATCCATTCGGTAGCTATCTCTCGCATGTGTTAGGATTTGCGGGAGTTGATAACCAAGGTTTAATGGGCTTGGAACTTTACTATGATAAGGAGTTAAAAGGTGAACAAGGTTCAGTTAAGCTCTATTCAGATGCAAAAGGAAAGAAAATGCCCAATATTGCAGATGATTACACAGAGCCGGTTGATGGACTGGATTTAAGGTTAACCATTGATTCTAGAGTAAATACAATTATTGAGCGAGAGCTCGATAATGCACAAACTACCTATAACCCAGATGGGATGATTGCTATTGCAATGAATCCTAAAACGGGTGAAATTTTAGGAATGTCAAGTAGGCCAACATTTGACCCTGCTGATTTCCAAACGGTTGACCCAGATGTTTATAACCGTAACCTTCCGATATGGAGTGCGTATGAACCTGGTTCCACTTTTAAAATCATCACTCTAGCAGCTTCTTTAGAAGAAAAGAAGGTTGATTTATTGAAGGACCAATTTTATGATGATGGAGCTGCAGAAGTGGGCGGTGCGAAACTAAGGTGCTGGAAGCGTGGAGGACATGGACAGCAGACTTTCTTAGAGGTTGTACAAAATTCTTGTAACCCAGGTTTTGTCGAACTCGGGGAGCGTTTAGGGAAAGACACGCTTTTTAAATACATCCGTAACTTTGGTTTTGGTGACAAAACGGGTATTGACTTACAGGGTGAAGCAAGAGGGATTTTATTTCCGCTCGACCGTGTTGGTCCAGTAGAACAGGCAACTACTGCTTTTGGTCAAGGGGTGGCTGTTACGCCTATTCAACAAGTTGCTGCCGTAGCAGCAGCTGTAAATGGTGGGACCTTGTATACGCCTTATATTGCTAGGGAATGGGTTGATCCCAAAACCGGAAATGTTGTTCGGAAAAATGAACCTGAAGCGAAGCGCAAAGTTATTTCTGAAGAAACATCAAAACAAGTTCGATTTGCTCTTGAGAGCGTCGTTGCTCAAGGGTCAGGTAAAAATGCGTTTGTAGAAGGATACAGAGTCGGTGGTAAGACGGGAACAGCTCAAAAAGCAAAAGATGGAAAGTATTTAGAAAATAATCATATTGTTTCATTTATTGGATTTGCTCCCGCCGATGATCCCGAACTAGTGGTATATGTAGCGGTAGATAATCCAAAAGGCACTACTCAATTTGGTGGAGTCGTTGCTGCACCAATCGTAGGAAAGATTATGGAAGATAGCTTGCCAGTGTTAGGTGTACAACCTCGTACAGGCCAAATTGAAAAGGAATTGACGTGGCTGGATACACCAATGATAAAAGTACCAAATTTTGTAGGGTTATCAAAAAAAGAGTTACAAGAGCAGTTAGTTAATTTAAAATTAGATGTGAGTGGTTCAGGGGAAAAGGTCATTAAACAATCACCGGAGGCTGGAACGAAGGTGAAAGAAGGCGAAACAATTCGAGTATACATGAGTAATTAAGTCATATATATATGAGTGATTACGTGGTACAATAGAAGATGTTTCATTTTATAGAATAAGTAATGGCATGACCCAACTCTTTTATTCTATTCGTTTTATTCACTATAAGTGGAACTATCTACTTGTATGTTTGAGACAATTAAGCCTTGAGGGAGTTCCCTCGTGGCTTCTTTTTCTGTAAAATGTTCAAGGTGATATTTCGCTTTACACATAGAGAGGACATGGTAACAATGGATTTAAGAAAGCTATTAGGACATTTACATGACTTCGTGCAAATTCCTGAAAAAAACATTGAAATTACTTCAATTGAAATGGATTCAAGAGAAGTAAAGCCGAGAGCACTGTTTATTTGCGTAAACGGTTATACGGTTGATGGACACGATTTTGCGCAAACAGCTGTCGAAAAAGGTGCCGTGGCTATTCTAGCGGAACGTCCGCTTGATGTGGACGTACCTGTTATCTTAGTCAAGAGTACCAAAAGAGCAATGGCTGTGTTAGCAGATGCGTTTTATGGCCATCCAACGCAAAAATTACGTTTAATTGGCGTAACGGGAACAAATGGTAAAACAACCACTACACATTTGATCGAACATATGTTTAAAGCGCAGCAAAAGAAAACAGGGCTCATTGGTACAATTGAAATCCGTATTGGCGATCAGTCGTATGACGTGAAAAATACCACGCCAGAATCACTAACTTTACAAAAAACATTTGGACAAATGGTAGAAGAAGATGTTGAAGTAGCAATGATGGAAGTATCTTCACACGCGCTTGATATGGGGAGAGTGCACGGATGTGACTTTGATGTCGCTGTGTTTACAAATCTGACTCAAGATCACCTAGATTATCATGAGACAATGGATGATTATCGTCGAGCGAAAGGGCTATTATTTGCTCAATTAGGCAATGCTTATTATAGCGACAAGCGCCCTAAGTTTGCGATTTTAAACGCGGATGATAAAGCATCAGAAGAATATATTCGCAGCACGGCAGCTACAGTCATTACATATGGCATTGATAATGAAAGTGATATACGTGCAAAAAATATTAAAATGACAAACGGTGGTACAACGTTTACGCTTGTAACTCCTATGGAGAGCGTGGAAGTAACGATGCAGCTTGTTGGGAAATTTAGCGTATATAACGTACTAGCAGCAACTGCAGCTTGCTTAGTATCGGATATGCCACTGTCCGTTATTGTCGAGGAAATAACGAAATTACAAGGAGTCTCTGGTCGTTTCGAGTTAGTAAATGAAAACCAAGATTTTACGGTCATTGTTGATTACGCACATACACCAGATAGCTTGGAAAATGTGTTGCAAACGGTAAAGCAATTTGCAACAAATAATATCTATACTATTGTTGGATGCGGTGGAGATCGTGATCGCACAAAGCGTCCAATTATGGCGAACATTGCAGCTTCTTACAGTACGGAGGCTATCTTAACATCTGATAACCCAAGAAGTGAAGATCCAGAAGCCATTTTACATGATATGGAACAAGGGATTAAAACAGATAATTTCGTTACGATTGTTGACCGAGCAGAAGCCATCAAATTTGCGGTATCAAAAGCTCAGAAAGATGATGTTATTGTCATTGCAGGAAAAGGGCATGAGACTTATCAAATTGTTGGTAATCAAGTTCTGGATTTTGATGATCGTGAAGTAGCACGTAAAATGATTAGGGAGCGAAATTTGTAATGAATTGTTTGAAACAAAAACTAGGAAACATCAATACATTAAATGAGGAGGGAATGACATGCTAGAGCCAGCTATTTTATTAACCATCGGCTTAGCCTTCCTCATTACGGTTTTATTGTCGCCGGTATTCATTCCGTTTTTACGAAGATTAAAGTTTGGTCAAAGTATTCGCGATGAAGGACCAAAATCACACCAGAAAAAATCAGGAACGCCTACAATGGGCGGGATCATGATTTTACTATCAATCATTGTGGCAACGCTAATCATGGCTAATCAATATGCAGAGGTAACGTATCGTACGTTCCTGCTGTTATTTGTAACAATTGGTTTTGGATTGTTAGGGTTTTTAGATGATTTTATTAAAGTGGTATTAAAGCGAAATTTAGGTCTAACATCAAAGCAAAAGTTTTTAGGGCAAGTGGTTATTGCGATTATTTTTTATTTCATCGCTAGACAATTTGAATTTTCAACTGAAGTAACGATTCCGGGAATTCCAACGCCAATTGATCTTGGGTGGTTTTATGTTATCTTCTTAATTATCTGGTTGGTCGGCTTCTCAAACGCAGTAAACTTAACAGATGGTCTAGACGGTTTAGTATCAGGTACAAGCGCGATTTCCTTTGGTGCCTTTGCTGTTTTAGCATGGAATGCAGGTCAATTGGAGATTTCTATTTTTTCAGTCGCTGTTGTAGGCGCAGTTTTAGGCTTTTTAGTATTTAACGCATATCCAGCAAAAGTGTTCATGGGAGACACAGGCTCACTAGCTTTAGGTGGAGCTATTGCAACGATTGCAATTTTAATGAAAATGGAATTTTTACTTGTTATCATTGGCGGTGTTTTTGTTATCGAGACGTTATCCGTTATGATTCAGGTAGCATCATTTAAAACAACGGGCAGACGCGTTTTCAAAATGAGTCCATTACATCATCACTATGAGCTAAGCGGTTGGTCCGAGTGGCGCGTCGTTATGACATTTTGGGCTGTAGGATTATTGTTTGCAATGCTTGGAATTTACATTGAGGTGTGGATATAAGTGAAAACAATTGATGGTTATCAAAATAAACAAGTACTTATTTTAGGGCTTGCAAAAAGTGGTTTAGCAGCAGCAAAACTTGTAAAGAGTCTAGGGGCGAAAGTGGTTGTGAACGATCAGAAACCATATGATGAAAATGATGCAGCTCAGGAACTTGAAGCTATTGGCATTAAGGTGATTTGTGGTCATCACCCATTAGAGCTACTTGATGGTGTGGATGTAATTATAAAAAACCCAGGGATTCCGTATTCTAACCCTCTTCTTCAGGAAGCATTAAAGCGCAAGCTCTCAATTATTACTGAAGTAGAACTAGCATATCAAGTTAGCGAAGCGCCTTTCATAGGGATTACGGGGAGTAACGGAAAAACAACAACCACTACGTTAATTTATAAAATGCTAGAAGAAGATCGTAAAAACCCGCTAATTGCAGGTAATATTGGTACAGTGGCTTGTGAAGTGGCGCAGGAAGCAAAGTCAGAAAACGTTATTGTAACGGAACTTTCTTCATTTCAATTGATGGGCATTGAAACTTTTAAACCCAAGATTTCTTTATTTTTGAACCTATTTGAAGCGCACTTAGATTATCACGGTACGAAGGAAGAGTATGCGCAAGCGAAAGCCAATATCTTTAAAAATCAAACACAAGATGATTTTGCTGTGGTTAACATGGATGATGCAGAAGTGAGGAAAGTAAGCGAAGGTATTGCTGCACAAATTGTGCCGTTTTCTGTTAAAGAAGAAGTAAAAGATGGTGCATACCTGCTAAACAACCAGCTATATTTCTGTAACGAAGCGGTTATGAATGTAAAAGATGTTGTTTTACCAGGTAAGCATAATTTAGAAAATATTTTAGCTGCAATTGCGGTCGTTAAGCTGTTGGGTTGTTCAAACGAAGCGATATATCGAGTGCTTACAACGTTTGCAGGCGTTAAACATCGCGTTCAGTATGTGACAACCATTAACAAGCGTAAATTCTACAACGACTCTAAAGCTACCAATATATTGGCAACAACAGTAGCGCTGTCTGCTTTTACACAGCCGACCATTTTATTAGCCGGTGGATTGGACCGAGGTAATGAATTCGATGAATTAAAACCATCCTTGGAACATGTGAAAGCTGTCATTACATTTGGTGAAACCGCACCAAAAATTGAGCGCGTCGCAAAAGAAGCAGGAATACAAGTGGTTAAACGTGTCGATAATGTTAAACAAGCAGTAATTGAAGCATATGACTGTTCAGAAGAAGATGATGTTGTACTATTATCTCCGGCTTGTGCAAGCTGGGATCAGTTCAAAACTTTTGAAGAACGTGGAGACATGTTTATCAAGTCTGTGCATAAACTGAAATAAGGGCTTGTCTAGACACCTAGAAAACAAGAGCCCTAATCTATTGTTTCGAGGTGCATGACATTGTCGACGAAAAGGTCTACGCCAGATTTTTTTCTTATAATCGTTACACTATCACTTTTAACGATTGGGCTTATTATGGTTTACAGTGCAAGCGCAGTATGGGCTACATATAAGTTTGAGGATTCATTCTTTTTTGCCAAGCGTCAGCTTTTATTTGCTGGGTTAGGTATATGCGCTATGTTTGTCATTATGAACATTGACTATTGGACATGGCGAACGTGGTCCAAAACGCTTGTCATTATTTGTTTTGTACTATTAATATTGGTTTTAATTCCGGGTGTAGGTTTGGTAAGGAACGGTTCTCAAAGTTGGATTGGGGTAGGCGCTTTTTCAATTCAGCCCTCGGAATTTATGAAATTTGCAATGATTACCTTTTTAGCCAAATATTTATCGGAAAATCAAAAGAACATAACATCCTTTAAAAAAGGGATGGTACCAGCTTTATCTTTTGTGTTCCTGGCTTTTGGTATCATTATGCTTCAGCCAGATTTAGGAACAGGAACAGTACTAGTGGGAACATGTATCGTTATGATTTTTGTCTCAGGGGCTCGTATTAGTCACTTTGTAGGCCTGGGTTTACTTGGCATAGGAGGATTTGTTGTACTTGTATTATCTGCTCCTTATCGAATTAAACGAATCACTTCGTTTTTAGATCCATGGGAAGATCCGTTAGGAAGCGGCTTTCAAATTATTCAGTCCTTATATGCAATTGGGCCAGGAGGACTTTTAGGATTAGGGTTGGGGCAAAGCCGGCAGAAGTTTTTCTACTTACCAGAGCCTCAGACAGATTTTATCTTTGCAATTCTGTCAGAAGAGCTTGGTTTTATCGGAGGCTCATTGGTTTTAGTACTATTTAGCTTGTTATTATGGCGTGGTATACGAGTAGCGCTAGGTGCGCCCGATCTATACGGTAGTTTCTTAGCACTTGGGATTATTTCAATGATTGCCATTCAGGTTATGATTAATATTGGAGTAGTAACTGGATTGATGCCAGTTACCGGTATTACACTGCCGTTTCTAAGTTATGGAGGTTCTTCACTGACTTTAATGCTTGCTGCAGTAGGAGTATTGCTGAATGTTAGTCGCTACTCTCGCTATTAAAGATACCATATTAACTTAACGATAAACCTAATGATAAACCGTCAATGAAACCTATGAAAAATAGGTGTTAATTGGCGGTTTATTTTGTTTCTTTACAGGTGTATGATATTTTTGAATGAAATGTTTTAAAAATGTAATGTTGTCATAACCAAATCTACTGTCAACTATGATATGATGTGAAAGATTGAGTATTTTTTTATAATAAGCTAGCAAATCCTGTTTACATAGGTTATTGCATGAAATATATTAAAACAATTGATAAAATAATATTGAAAGCTTCACTAAAATCTAAAATAGACGTACATTCTTTAGGTGAATGTCATACGATAAATAAATGTAATGATGGATGACAACAGTAAAAATGGTTAGTAGGAGGTTCTTATGGAAGCTTTAGTAAAAGAATTAATGGAATTAAATATTGGAAGAGTTCGTGAAAATGAACCGTTGTCCAAACATACAACAATGAAGATTGGTGGACCTGCCGATGTACTTTTGGAACCAAGCTCTGTAGAAAATCTAAAAATAGCAATGGACATTATTCGTAAACATAACGTGAAGTGGAGAGCTATTGGACGCGGCTCTAACCTATTGGTATCGGATAAAGGAATTGAAGGTGTTGTCATTAAGTTAGGAGCAGGACTTGATGATTTACAAATTGACGGAGAGCGCGTTACAGTAGGAGGAGGCTACCCTAGCATTAAACTTGCTACTGTTATTACAAAGCAGGGTTTATCAGGCCTTGAGTTTTCAAGTGGTATTCCAGGTTCAGTGGGCGGTGCAGTCTACATGAATGCAGGTGCTCACGGTTCTGATATGTCACAAATACTAGAAAAAGCGTATATTTTATTTGAAGACGGAACGTTAGAATGGCTTTCAAATAAAGAGATGAAGTTTTCTTATCGCAACTCAATTTTACAAAAAGAGCGCCCAGGGGTTTGCGTGCAGGCAGTTCTACAGCTAAAGAAAGGAACTCGCGATGAAATCGTAGGAGTTATGCAAAAGAACAAAGATTATCGTCGTGAAACACAGCCTTGGAACTTCCCTTGTGCAGGTAGTATTTTCAGAAACCCACTACCAAACTATGCGGGAGATCTAATTGAGAAGTCTGGCTTAAAAGGTTATTCAATTGGTGGAGCCCAAATTAGTGAAATGCACGGTAACTTCATTGTAAATACGGGTAACGGCACGGCAAGCGATGTCTTGGCATTGATTGATCATGTAAAAAAAACAATCAAAGAACGCTTTGACATTGACATGCATACAGAAGTAGAAATAATAGGTCGTTAATAACAAAACGATGCAAAAACTAAGGGGATGGACCTTGATTCTATGCTATAATCAAGGTATTCTAACAAGAAAATGGGAAAATGAGTGAGGGAAAGCAGGGCGCTTTCTCAACAGGGTAAGGGTGAAACAAAATGGATAAAGATAAAAGCAAGTTAATTGTTCTTGAAGATCGCGTGCCTAAGCTCAAAGAGCAGCGTAAGCATAAAACAAATAGGCGGCTTATCTTTTATTTATCACTCTTTTTCATCCTTATTCTATTCATTGTATATTCGCAATCATCCCTAAGTAATATTTCAAAAATTGAAGTTATAGGGAACGAATATGTGGGTAGTAAGGATGTTATAAAAGCAAGCAACCTAACAAATAAAACAAGCTATTGGGAAGTCGATAAAGATCAGGTAAGCGAGCTGGTAGAAAAGCATCCTGAAATTCAAACAGCGACGATTATTAAAAGCTTTCCTAATAAGGTAACAATTAAAGTGAAAGAATACGAGCGCACAGCATACGTATTTTCAAACGGTACATATTTCCCCGTCAATGAAAATGGAAAAGTTCTTAAAGCAATCAAAAGTAGCGAAATGATATCAAGTGCTCCTTTGCTTGTAGAATGGAATGACCCGGAAGCTATTCAAGAGATGGTACAGGAACTAGCCAAGACGCCGGTAAGCCTTGCAAGTTCTATTTCAGAGATTTACTATATGCCTACTAAAGCAGAACCTCTCCAAGTTGAAGTGTTTATGAACGATGGTAGAGAAGTGAGTGCAAAGATAAAAAATTTCTCGGAAAAAATTGTGTACTATCCAGCTATTGTAAAAGAGTTAACGCCAGAACAACAAGGCGTAATTGATTTGGAAGGAAACTCTTTTACACCCTATAAGAAAAATGAACAGAAAAGCGATGAATAGCCGTCAACCCTTTCGTTTGATGGCTGTAACAGCGAGTGAAGAACGTGATATAACCTTAATGTGTTAAAAAAGATAACATAATTAGGGAAACGTTGAAATTTCGCTTTTCTAGCTTTCATTCATGGTGTAGACTTATAGTTATAGTAAATAGTTATTCTATGAAAAAATATACGTTCGGTATAAAAACGTATTTGAATCAATTAATTGAATGAAATTGAAAGACTAACATGAAAAAGTCGAAAAAAATTGAATTTACAAAAGGGAAAAAGCTTAGTTTGTTGAATATTTTCATATAATAAAAGCTAAATCGAAAGTTTGTTGTTCTTCTGACGTCAAAGTAGTAAAGATGTGTAGAATGTAAAAGGAGGTGCCAAAGAATGAACAGCAATGAAATATACGTTAGTTTAGACATCGGTACATCCAGTGTGAAAGTAATCATCGGAGAGATGAGTAACGATTCATTGAATATCATTGGTGTGGGGAATGTAAAGTCACACGGGTTGAAAAAAGGTTCTATCGTTGATATAGACGCAACAGTTCAATCAATTAGAAAAGCAATAGAACAAGCTGAAAGAATGGTTGGCATTACAATTAAAAAGGTAGTCGTGGGCATTAGTGGGAACCATGTGTTTTTACAAGATTGTCACGGTGTCGTGGCGGTATCAAGTGAAAATCGTGAAATTGCTAATGAAGATATTCACCGAGTAATTGATGCAGCACAAGTTATGTCCATTCCACCTGATCGTGAAATCATTGATGTTATTCCGAAGCAGTTTATCGTAGATGGATTAGAGGGAATTAATGATCCTCGTGGGATGATTGGCGTACGCTTAGAAATGGAAGGCACAATTATTACGGGGTCTAGAACGGTGTTACATAACTTATTACGCTGTGTAGAGAGAGCCGGTTTAGAAATCAGTGATATTTGCTTACAGCCACTTGCCTCTGGTTCAATTGCTTTGTCTCGCGATGAAAAAAACCTAGGAGTTGCACTGGTTGATATCGGCGGAGGCTCTACTACTATTGCTATCTTCGATCAAGGGCATTTAAAAGTGACGACCGTAGTAGCAATTGGTGGAGAACATATTACAAAAGACTTATCAATTGGGCTTCGAACATCAACAGAAGATGCAGAAGCTATTAAAATTAAGCATGGACATGCTTTCTATGACCATGCATCAGAAGAAGAGGTATTTAGCGTACCTATTATTGGTAGCGATCAGCACCAGCAGTTTAATCAACTCGAAATCTCTGATATTATTGAAGCTAGATTAGAAGAGATCTTTGAGATGATAACGCAGGAAGTGAACCGTTTAGGATACAAAGATATTCCTGGTGGTTTTGTTCTAACAGGTGGTGTTGTAGCAATGCCAGGCATTTTAGAGCTAGCACAAGTTGTGTTAAAAAACAATGTGCGCATTGCTGTACCTGATTATATTGGAGTTCGTGAGCCGCATTACACAACGGGTGTAGGTCTCATTAAGTTCGCTTATAAAAATGCAAAAATTCAAGGGCGTGAAATTGGAGCCCCAGTTGTGGAAGAGCAAGTATTTGAGGAAGAGTTTGTTCCAGCAGCGAAACCTCAGCAGCAACAAGCGCAGCCACAGCAGTCAAATGAGAAGCCAAAAAAGAAAAATGACCAAAATTTAATGAAGAAGTTTTTTGGATACTTCTTTGATTAACGTTACGGATTGGTAATTTCGATGAATTAGGAGGAACTATCATGTTGGAGTTTGATACAAGTGTAGACCAATTAGCAACGATAAAAGTAATCGGTGTAGGGGGCGGCGGTAACAACGCAGTAAACCGTATGATTGAACACGGTGTTCAAGGCGTAGAGTTTATTGCGGTTAACACAGATGCCCAAGCGTTAAATTTATCAAAAGCAGAAACAAAAATGCAAATCGGCGCTAAGCTTACTCGCGGTCTTGGTGCTGGAGCCAATCCGGAAGTAGGAAAAAAAGCAGCGGAAGAAAGTAAAGAACAAATTCAAGAAGCTTTAAAAGGTGCAGATATGGTGTTCGTTACTGCAGGTATGGGTGGTGGAACAGGAACTGGTGCTGCTCCTGTTATTGCTCAAATCGCAAGAGAACTCGGCGCTTTAACAGTAGGCGTTGTCACACGTCCGTTCACATTTGAGGGGCGTAAACGTTCTACGCAAGCAGCTGGTGGTATCGCTTCTATGAAAGAAGCTGTCGATACGCTAATCGTTATTCCAAACGATCGCTTATTAGAGATTGTAGATAAAAACACGCCAATGCTGGAAGCATTCCGTGAAGCAGATAATGTGCTACGTCAAGGTGTACAAGGTATCTCTGATTTAATCGCGGTACCTGGACTTATTAACTTAGACTTTGCTGATGTAAAAACAATTATGTCTAACAAGGGTTCTGCTTTAATGGGAATCGGTATTGCAACAGGTGAAAATCGTGCGGCTGAGGCAGCCAAAAAAGCTATTTCAAGTCCATTACTTGAAACGTCTATTGACGGTGCTCAAGGTGTACTGATGAACATTACAGGTGGAACAAACTTAAGCCTTTATGAAGTTCAAGAGGCGGCTGACATTGTTGCTTCTGCATCAGACCAAGAAGTAAACATGATTTTCGGTTCTGTTATCAATGAAAACCTGAAAGACGAAATTGTTGTTACTGTTATTGCAACAGGCTTTAGTGATCAAGACCTGTCTCAAGGTAAGCCAGGACGACCATCTTTAACAGCTAACCGTGTGCAGCAACAGCAACAGCCTGTGGCTCCGCCAAAGCGTGAAGTGAAGCGTGAAGAGCCTGTTCAACAAGAATATTCTCGCCCAACGCAGCCTCAATCATCAGATGATGCTTTAGATATTCCAACGTTCTTACGTAACCGAAATCGTAGACGCTAAAAAAACGTGCTGATCTTAAAAGAGATCAGCGCGTTTTTCTTTTTTCTTTATTCTTTGCTCAATAGATAAAGAATGACAAATATCGGATTATTTCCTCAAAAATACTGCTTGTTTCCCCCCATGAAATGACAGACTTTCTACTAGATTATGCTTTATACTAATTTTTAACAAAAGAGATTAAGAGGAATGGAGAGGTTCAATCAGTGCCAATCTATTTAGATTTAATCTGGATTCTTAATTTTGGATTAGATACAATTTTGTTGCTTTTATGCGCAACGGTTTTAAAGCGGCAGTTTAAATGGTGGCGACTGTGCTTAGGGGGATTTATTGGCTCTTTAATTGTACTTCTTATGTTTACTCAATTTTCTGATATTATGCTGCATCCCGCAGTTAAAATTCTGTTCTCCCTCATTATGGTGTTAGTAGCTTTTGGGTATAAGCGTCTTCGCTTTTTTATTGAAAACTTATTAACATTTTATTTTTCAACGTTTGTCGTAGGTGGTGGGTTAGTAGGAATTCATTTTTTGTTTGATCAACAATATTTGCTGGTAGATGAAATGGTGAGTACACAGCCACAGTTTGGAGACCCTATCAGCTGGTTATTCGTATGCTTAGGCTTCCCTATTCTAGCCTACTTCTCAAAGGCTAGAGTTGAAGATATGAAGATGAAAAACATTACGTTTGATCAGCTAGCGGATGTGAAGATTAGTTTAAACGGTGTAGAAATTCATACAAAAGGTCTTATTGATAGCGGTAACCAGCTTGTTGATCCATTAACGAAAACACCTGTTATGATTGTTGCAGCATCCTTACTTGAAGAAGTCCTTCCTTCCTCGCTGCTTCAATTAAGTAAAAATGTCCAATCATTTTCGCATGATGAGGATATTGATCATGACTGGTATGCGAGGGTGAGATTTGTGCCGTATAGAAGTGTCGGACAGTCTAATCAGCTATTGTTGGCTCTAAAGCCAGATCATGTAACCATTGTTCATAACTCCCAAGAAATTCATGTTGAAAAGGTGTTGGTTGGAATTAGCCATACAACATTATCGGTTGAAGGACAATATGAATCAATTATTCATCCCAAGCTATTAGTCATTGGAGAAGTCAGCTCAGCTTCTTAATTTGAACAAAAATAAAAGGGGGAAATTGAATGTCTACATATCGTATTCGGCTACAGTTATGGTGGTACAAGTTATTAATTAAATTAAAAATTAAAACAGATGAAGTATATTATATTGGTGGGAGCGAAGCATTACCGCCACCTCTAACAAAAGATGAAGAAGAAGTGTTACTGAAAAAACTTCCTTCTGGTGATGAAGCGGCAAGGTCTTTACTAATTGAGCGAAATTTACGCCTAGTTGTCTATATTGCACGTAAATTTGAAAATACGGGGATTAATATTGAGGACTTAATTAGCATTGGGACAATAGGCTTAATAAAAGCAGTAAATACATTTAATCCAGAAAAGAAAATCAAACTAGCTACGTACGCATCGAGATGTATTGAAAATGAAATTCTCATGTATTTAAGACGAAATAACAAGATTCGTTCAGAAGTTTCGTTTGATGAGCCGTTAAACATTGATTGGGATGGGAATGAGCTTTTACTTTCGGATGTAATGGGAACGGAAGAAGATATCATTACAAAAGACTTAGAAGCGAATGTAGATAGGAAGCTGTTATTAAAAGCTTTACATCAACTTAATGATCGTGAAAAGCAAATTATGGAGTTAAGATTTGGATTAGCAGGTGGGGAAGAGAAAACGCAAAAGGATGTAGCGGATATGCTTGGTATTTCTCAATCGTATATTTCACGATTAGAAAAGCGAATTATTAAAAGGCTCCGAAAAGAATTTAATAAAATGGTGTAACAAAATGCGGTAACAAGTAGGCGTTCTGACTCTGCTGTTACCGCATTTTGTTTCAGGAATAAAATGTAAGAATTTTGAATGTGCATATTTTTTCCTTTCAAGGAGATACTGAACTCAGAACATCATCTCCTGTGAGGAGGGAAAGAATTGACAAGAAATAAAGTAGAAATTTGTGGAGTAGATACTTCAAAGCTTCCTGTATTGAAGAATGATGAGATGCGCCTTTTATTTAAGGAGCTGCAAGCTGGTGATGAAACCGCTCGTGAGAAGTTAGTGAGTGGTAACCTACGTCTTGTTCTAAGTGTAATTCAGCGTTTTAATAATCGCGGAGAATTCGTTGATGATTTATTTCAAGTGGGTTGTATTGGCCTCATGAAATCTATTGACAACTTTGATTTAGGACAAAACGTAAAATTTTCTACATATGCTGTTCCGATGATTATTGGAGAAATTCGCCGCTACTTGCGAGACAATAACCCAATTCGGGTATCAAGATCATTAAGAGACATTGCATATAAGGCACTCCAAGTTCGAGAAAGATTAATGAGTGAAACATCAAAAGAGCCAACTGCAGAAGAAATAGCCAAAGTATTAGAAGTTCCACATGAAGATATTGTATTTGCGTTAGACGCTATTCAAGACCCAGTATCATTATTTGAACCTATCTACAATGATGGAGGAGATCCTATTTATGTGATGGATCAGCTTAGTGACGAGCGAAATCGCGATTCTACTTGGATTGAAGAAATAGCCTTACAGGAAGGGATGCGTCGACTAAATGAGAGAGAAAAACTAATTTTACGAAAACGCTTCTTTCAAGGAAAGACTCAAATGGAAGTGGCTGATGAAATTGGGATTTCACAAGCACAGGTATCTCGTTTAGAAAAAGCAGCCATTAAACAGATGAATAAGAACATTCAAAGCTAATATTTTTGGCTTCATACGTATGATAAACCGCCGCATGGATCAGTCTGTGCGGCGGTTTGTTTGATAGAAGAAAAAGCGCGTAAAATTACCGTTTCTTTCATGAAATCACTCAAGTTTAAATATACATATACAAAGAGATTTCTACGTTTTTTAAAATAACGTGTTGGCTAAGAGAATAGGGGGAATAGGGATGTTAAAGATTTCTGAATTTCAAATTAAAGATGTGGTTAACGTAGCAGACGGCAAGCGCCTTGGACATGTAGGAGATATTGATATTGATTTAGCCACTGGTAAAATTCAAGCGATTGTCATTGGGAACTCAAGAATGCTTGGTTTTTTTGGGAAAGAAGAGGAAATTGTCATTCCGTGGCGAAATATCGTAAAGATTGGTTCTGACGTTATTTTAGTACGCTATAAAGACAGCTACGAACTTGAAGAGAATTAATGTATTTTTATAAACAGCTATTCTCAATCTGTGGTACAATATTTGAGAACAATAGATAAAGGGTGTGTCACATACATGAATAAAGCTGCTTTTACAAAAAGCCATCATGAATCGTTTATGTGGCTTCGTCCGTGGATGGATGAAAATAGTCAGCTGTTAAGTGGCTTTACGACTAAAAACGGTGGAATAAGTGAGCCTCCGTTTACTTCATTCAACCTTGGACTGCACGTACATGACAACAAAGAACACGTTATTTTAAATAGAGAACTATTAGCTAACCATCTAAATATGCCCTTATCGAATTGGGTTTGCGCTGAACAAGTACATAATTCGGTTGTACAAAAAGTAACGCGTAAGCAATCAGGAAAGGGAATGCATGCTTATGAAGATGGAGTTGCACAAACAGATGGAATTTATACAAATGAATCAAACGTTTTGTTAGCACTATGCTATGCAGACTGTGTACCTCTATATTTTTATGCTCCAAATCATCATATGGTAGGGCTAGCTCATGCTGGATGGCAAGGAACAGTTAAAGATATTGCGGGTGAGATGATTCGAAAATGGGTACAGGAAGAGCAAATACCTGTTGAAGATATTTATGCTGCTGTAGGGCCAGCGATTGAATCATGCTGCTATATTGTCGATGACCGCGTCATTTCAGCAGTGAATGAAGTAGCGTCGTCAGCGGACGTATATGTGCAAATTTCTCCGAATCAATATCGACTAGATTTGAAAAAACTAAACGTTTATTTGATGAAAAAAGCTGGTGTTAATGAAGCAAATATTATCGTTTCATCCCATTGTACAAGCTGTGAAGATGATCTATTCTTTTCGCATCGTCGCGATCAAGGTAAAACCGGTCGTATGTTTAGCTTTATAGGTTTTAAGGAGGATTGACTACATAGTGACAGCAAGCGTAGCAAGCAATTTAGAACAAGTAAAAGAACAAATTAACCTAGCCTGTGAGAAGGTAGGGCGTCACCCAGAAGAAGTAAGGGTTGTAGCCGTAACAAAATACGTTTCTACTGAGCGCGCACAAGAGGCCGTAGAAGCAGGCCTTATACATCTAGGAGAAAATCGTGATGAGGGCATGACGGAGAAGTATGAGGAAATTGGTGACAAGGCCACATGGCACTTTATTGGAACGCTCCAAACGCGTAAAGTGAAAAATATTATCAATCAAGCATCGTATATTCATTCGTTAGATCGTTTATCGCTAGCAAAAGAGATTAATAAGCGAGCGAGTAAGCCAGTAAAATGCTTTGTACAGGTAAACGTTGCGGAAGAAGAATCTAAGCATGGGCTATCAGCAGATGAGGTTGTTCCATTTATTCAAGCATTAGAGGAATACCCAAATGTTCAAGTTGTTGGGTTAATGACAATGGCTCCTCATACGGACGATGAGAAGGTATTAAGAAATTGTTTTAAAGATTTAAAAAAGCTACAGCAAGAAATTCAAACTCTTAATTTACGCTATGCTCCTTGCCAAGAGCTTTCAATGGGAATGTCAAATGATTACCAAATTGCTATTGAAGAAGGAGCAACGTTTATTCGATTAGGAACCACATTGGTTGGTTAAGAACGTTAAGGAGGTGTCAGGCGATGAGTATGAAGAATCGTTTAAAAAATTTTTTTGCCATGGATGATGAGACAGAAGAGTACGTAGAAGAACGATATGAACAAAAAGAATATGACAATGAACCTGCTGCTGTTCAACCTTCTAAGACGCAAAAGCAAGTTAGCAGTCAGCAGCAACAGCAAAATGTTATAAGTTTGCAAAGCGTACAAAAATCATCGAAGATGGTCTTATCTGAACCACGCGTTTATGCCGAAGCCCAAGATATTACCGATCATTTAAAGAACCGCAAAGTCGTTGTTGTCAATTTACAGCGAATTCAGCGTGATCAAGCAGTAAGAATAGTCGACTTTTTAAGCGGAACGGTTTATGCTTTAGGTGGTGACATTCAAAAAATCGGAACCGATATTTTTTTATGTACGCCAGACAATGTCGATGTTAGTGGTAGCATTTCAGATATGCTCACTGAACATGAAACAAGCAACGTAAAGAGGTGGTAACCGTATATGGAAATCGTACTTAGGATTTTGCTTCAGTTAATCGAGATTTATTCATGGGCGCTCATTATTTACATTTTTATGTCATGGGTTCCCGACATTCGCGCATCTCGATTTGGACAAATGCTGGGAAGCATTTGTGAACCTTACCTTGAGCCGTTTCGACGAATCATTCCTCCGCTTGGAATGATTGATCTCTCACCACTGGTAGCTATTCTTGTGTTACGCTTTGCAAGTGGTGGACTCGTATCGCTATTTAGAATGTTAGGGTTCATATAAAAAGGAATCATTTGATTCCTTTTTTACATACGAGCAAGGAGAGTAGACATGTCTATTTATCAACATTTTCGAGAAGAAGAACGAGCATTTATTGACCTCGTATTAGAGTGGAAAGAAGATGTTCTTAATCAATATAGTCCAAAGCTGACGGACTTTTTAGACCCACGCGAGCAGCAAATTGTTTCAGCTATCATTGGAACAGAAGGAGAAGTGCTTGTTTCGTTTGACGGTGGAAGTGAACAAGGAGAACGAAAGCGAGCGCTTTTATATCCTGATTATTATGAGGTGGGAAATGAAGATTTTCAACTGAGCTACTACGAGCTGCACTATCCTAGTAAATTTGTTACGGTTGAGCACCCTCAAGTGTTAGGAGCATTAATGTCGCTTGGGTTAAAACGGTCAAAGTTTGGTGATGTTTTGGTACAAGATGAGCGCATACAGCTGGTTATTGCCGATGAAATATCTTCTTACGTGGAAGCAAACTTCACGTCAGTGGGTAAAGCCAAAATATCTCTTGTAAAAAAAGACCGCACAGAGTTACTTCAAGTTCAAAGTGAATTTCAGGAAAAAACGTATACTGTATCATCCATGCGGTTAGACGTTTTACTATCTACCATTTACAATTTATCTCGTCAAAAGGTGCAGCCGTTTATTGGAAGTGGAGCGGTAAAAGTAAATTTTAAAACGGTTGAACAGCCTTCTTTTGAGTGCAAAGCAGATGATATACTTTCACTAAGAGGTTTTGGTCGAAGTAAAGTTATATCAGTTGAGGGGAAAACAAAAAAAGATAAGTGGCGAGTAATTGTAGGGAAACAACAATAACAAAAATTGTAAGCAGGAAACAAAAAAAATATGTCGAATATTCCATTACAAACAATGTAATGAGACAACGTGGAGGTGGCCTACATGCCTTTAACCCCTTTAGATATTCATAACAAAGAATTTAATCGTGGGTTTCGTGGATATGATGAAGACCAGGTCAATGAATTTCTTGACCAAGTAATTAAGGATTACGAATTAATTATTCGTGAGAAAAAAGAATTAGAAGCGCGAGTAACTGAGCTTACTGAAAAAGTAGGGCATTTTACTAACATCGAAGAAACGCTGAATAAATCAATTTTAATTGCTCAAGAAGCAGCAGAAGACGTAAAGCGAAACGCAGAGAAAGAAGCGAAGCTAATTGTAAAAGAAGCGGAAAAGAATGCTGACCGCATTATCAATGAAGCTTTATCAAAGTCTCGTAAAATTGCGATGGATATTGAAGAGACGAAAAAGCAGTCAAAAGTATTCCGTACGCGTTTTAAAATGTTAATTGAAGCCCAGTTAGAAATGTTAAACAGTGATGATTGGGATCAATTAATGGACTATGAAATGCCTGCGTTAGAAGAAAAAATTGACTAGTCAAGACAGAACCTTGACTTCTTTCGTTTTGTTGTCATATAATTTGGTAACAGATGAAATTTCATACGTATAGTACGGAGATAGGGACAGTAGTTTCTTACATGATTACGTTTAGCGAACCGAGGAAGGTGAGAGCTCGGTCTAATCTAAGAAACGAATATCACCCTGGAGTATTGCTGCTGAAACGAAGTAAGCAGCGACGTGTTATTCACGTTACGAATGCTGAGAGGACAAACGGAAGTGCTGTTTGTCTACAAGGGTGGTACCGCGGGAGACCTTCTCGTCCCTTTTTGGGATGAGAAGGTCTCTTTTTGTTGTAGCTATATACGGAATGAAATTTACGATTTTATGGAGGTTAGAACTTTGGAATATAAAGATACGTTATTAATGCCGAAAACAGAATTTCCGATGCGTGGAAATTTACCAAATCGTGAGCCACAAATGCAAGAAAAGTGGGCGGGAATGGACATTTATGCAAAAGTTCAAAAGCGTACAGAAGGTCGTCCATTATTCGTGTTACATGATGGCCCTCCTTATGCAAATGGTGATATTCATATGGGGCATGCACTGAATAAAATCTTAAAGGACTTTATCGTTCGCTATAAATCCATGTCAGGTTTTTGTGCACCGTATGTACCTGGTTGGGATACGCACGGTTTACCGATTGAAACAGCTTTAACAAAGAATAAAAAAGTCAACCGTAAAGAAATGAGCGTTGCTGAGTTCCGTAAGCTTTGCGAACAGTATGCATGGGAGCAAGTGGAAGGTCAACGTGAACAGTTCAAACGTTTAGGTGTGCGTGCTGATTGGGATAACCCTTATGTGACGCTTCAGCCTGAATACGAAGCTCAGCAAATTAAAGTATTTGGAGATATGGCGAAAAAAGGCTATATCTACAAAGGACTAAAACCAGTTTATTGGTCTCCATCTAGTGAATCAGCGTTAGCAGAAGCTGAAATTGAATATTATGATAAGCGCTCTGCGTCTATTTACGTGGCGTTTAATGTAAAAGATGGTAAAGGCGTAGTGGAAAGTGATGAGAAATTTATCATCTGGACAACAACGCCATGGACAATGCCGGCAAACTTAGCTATTGCTGTAAACCCAGAGCTTCAATATAGCGTAGTGGCCGTAGATGGTGCTAAATACATCGTGGCATCAGAACTTGTTGAGACCGTTGCAAAAGAGATTGAATGGGTTGAATATGAAGTAGTGCGTACTATGAAAGGTGCTGAACTTGAGCACGTAGTAGCAGAACATCCAATTTACAAGCGTGATTCTCTACTCGTTTTAGGTGACCATGTTACAACTGATGCGGGTACTGGGTGTGTTCATACGGCTCCAGGACACGGGGAAGATGACTTTATTGTGGGTCAAAAATACGGTTTAGGTGTACTTTGTCCAGTTGACAGCAAAGGTCATATGACAGAGGAAGCGCCTGGATTTGAAGGCTTATTCTATGATAATGCGAACAAGGCCATTACTGAAAAGCTTCAAGAAGAAGGCGCCCTGTTAAAGCTATCATTCATCACGCATTCATATCCACATGACTGGCGTACGAAAAAGCCGACAATTTTCCGTGCAACAGCGCAATGGTTTGCATCAATTAAAGACTTCCGTAAAGAGCTATTAGAGGCAGTAGAAAAAACACAGTGGGTTCCTGCTTGGGGCGAAACTCGTCTTTACAACATGGTTCGTGATCGTGGAGACTGGTGTATTTCTCGTCAACGCGCATGGGGCGTACCAATTCCTGTGTTTTATGCTGAAAATGATGAGCCGATTATTACGGATGAGACAATTGAGCATGTATCAGAGCTGTTCCGTCAGCATGGTTCAAACGTATGGTTTGAGCGTGAAGCAAAAGATTTATTACCGGAAGGCTTTACTCATCCTGGTAGTCCAAACGGTCATTTCACAAAAGAAACGGATATTATGGACGTATGGTTTGATTCTGGATCTTCTCACCAAGCTGTACTTGAAGAGCGTGAAGGGTTACAGCGTCCGGCTGACCTTTATCTAGAAGGGTCTGACCAATATCGCGGTTGGTTTAACTCAAGCTTATCTACAAGCGTTGCTGTAACGGGTGAAGCACCTTATAAAGCCGTTTTAAGTCATGGTTTTGCTTTAGATGGTGAAGGTCGTAAAATGAGTAAATCACTTGGTAACACGGTTATTCCAGCTAAGGTTATGAAACAGTTAGGTGCAGATATTCTACGCTTATGGGTAGCGTCTGTTGACTACCAGGCAGATGTACGCGTATCTGATAACATCTTGAAACAAGTAGCTGAAGTATATCGTAAAATTCGTAATACGTTCCGCTTCTTATTAGGAAACCTAGCAGATTTCAATCCACAAACGGATGCGATTTCAGTAGATCAGCTTCGTGAAGTAGATCGTTACATGCTAGTTAAGCTCAATAAATTAGTGGATAAAGTGAAGAAATCATACGATGCATATGAGTTCTCAAGTATTTATCATGCAGTTCATAATTTCTGTACGATTGATATGAGTTCGTTCTATTTAGATTTTGCAAAAGACGTATTATATATCGAAGGTGCAAACAACGTAGAGCGTCGTAGTATTCAAACCGTTCTTTACGAAACGCTACTATCTCTAACAAAGTTAGTATCTCCAATCCTTTCTCATACAGCTGATGAGGTATGGGTTCATATTCCAAACGTAGAAGAAGAAAGCGTCCAGCTAGTTGATATGCCAGAAGTGAAAGAAATTGCTGGTGCAGATGAGCTCGAGAAAAAATGGGATGCGTTTATGGAACTCCGTGACGAAGTGTTAAAAGCACTTGAACAGGCTCGTAATGAAAAGGTAATCGGAAAATCTCTTGAAGCTAAGTTGACTCTATATCCAAACGCTGAGACGAAGCAATTGTTAGCGTCTATCTCAGAAAACGTAGGTCAATTGTTTATCGTTTCAGGCTTAGAGGTTGCTGGTGACGTAGCAGATGCGCCGGAAACTGCACAGCGCTTTGAGCACGCAGCAATCGTTGTGACACCTGCTGAAGGAGAAAAATGTGAACGTTGTTGGACAGTTACAACAACAGTTGGTTCAGACTCAGCTCATCCAACATTATGTGCAAGATGTGCAGATGTGGTGAAAACGAACTACGTTCAGCAGTAAAGCGGAAAAAGAGGCTGGGACATAAG
>NZ_BCVD01000009.1 GCF_001591565.1 Priestia flexa NBRC 15715
ATTTTTCATAAAGAATAAATTTCTAAAAAATTACAGAAGGTATACATAACGAACTAAAGAGGTGAGAACGGTGCCTAAAATTATGTCAACTGGATTTTGTATACCTCCATATGAGCTAAAGCAATCGGATACAGCACAGTTTGCAAAGGATCTATTTGCCGAGTCATTTCGAGATATTAATCGTTTGTTAACGGTATTTGAAAATGGTCAGATTGAAACAAGGCATTTTGCCAAAGGAATGGATTGGTTTCAAGAAGACCACACGTTTGAAGAGAAAAATAATGCATTTATTGAGTCTGCAATTGAACTTGGCGTAAAAGCTGTTGAAAATTGCTTAACAAATTCAGCTTATCTCTCAGACAATATTCCCTATGAAGAAATTGATACAATCTTTTACATCTCCACTAGTGGGCTTGCAACACCGAGCATTGAAGCAAGAATTATGAACGAGCTTCCCTTTTCCCCTCACACGAAGCGTATTCCAATTTGGGGTCTAGGCTGTGCAGGAGGAGCTTCAGGTGTGTCAAGAGCACATGAGTATTGCTTAGCGTTTCCGAAAGCAAAGGTACTTGTGCTTTCCATTGAACTTTGTAGCCTGACGTTTCAGCGTAATGATCGTTCAAAAAGCAATTTAATTGGTACATCTTTATTTGCTGACGGAGTAGCAGCTGCTTTAATTGCAGGAGATGAAGCAGACATAAGCGCTTCACAATTGGACACGCTGCCATCAACGTTACATACTCAGTCTACTTTAATGCCAGACTCTAAGGATGTTATGGGTTGGGATATTCGAAACAACGGTTTATATGTTATTTTTTCAAAAGACATTCCTACAATTATTGATTCTTGGTTAGGAGATCAAGTTCAGACATTCCTGGCGAGTCATGGTCTAACTACGCAAGACTTGCGACATTTTGTGGCGCATCCTGGGGGGAAGAAGGTGTTAGAAGCTTATCTATCTACGCTTTCGCTTGAAAGCTCAATGATTGACCATTCACTTCATGTGTTAAAGCATCATGGAAACATGTCATCAGCAACTGTCTTATACGTATTGGATCGGTTTATGAAAGAGAAAATTCCAAGTGGAGAATACGGCGTGTTAACTGCGCTTGGGCCAGGATTTAGCTCAGAGCTCGTCTTACTTCAATGGAGGGAATAACATGCTTATTGATGTCATTTTTGCATTGATTATTTTACAACGTTTAGGAGAACTTGTAATTGCGAAGCGCAATGAAGCCTGGATGAAACAAAACGGTGGATATGAAGCGGGAAAAGATCATTACAAATGGATGGTAGCCATGCATGTTGCTTTTTTTGTGGCGTTGTTTGTAGAAATCCAGCTTATAGACTATCCATTTTCATCGCCTTTTTGGGTATTTGCGGCTTTATTTTTAATGGTGCAGCTGGGAAGAGTATGGGCTATCACCTCATTAGGGAAGTATTGGAATACTAAAATTATTGTAATGCCAAAAGCTCCCGTTGTATTAAAGGGCCCTTACAAATACATTAAGCACCCAAACTATACGGTTGTCACGCTAGAGTTTCTTCTAATTCCGTTTTTATTTCAAGCGTATCTAACGCTTATAGTGTTCAGTTTATTAAACATGTGGATGCTATCAGTTCGGATTGTAAAAGAAGAAGAAGCGCTGAAGTTACATACAGACTATGAGGTAGCCATGGATGGAAAGCTACGTTTTATGCCACAGTTAAAAAAATCAGAAAACTAATTGAAAATGATTATCTTTCGTGATAGACTGTAAGTAGCTGATAAAGATTATCAATTTCATCAATAAGAAACGGTGGTGGACATAATGGTTAGTCTTTTTGTAATTGGAGCGTTCGTAACGTGTACGGGTATGGCAACGTATGTCATGAAAAACATTGAAAAAGCGCAGCGTGTATAATTTTTTGAATATAAATAAACGTAAAACTGCCAATGGTTTGGCAGTTTTTTTTGCTTTTTTGCATAAGTAAACGGAAGTGGAAAATTCAGTTTTTTATAGGAAAACGCTTTAAAATCAAGTAAAATAAAAAGAGGAATAAGTAGCAGAAATGGAGTAAGTGCACGATTGTAAGTGCCTAACAAAAGGAGTCGAAAGTGATGTCTCAAGTAAGCGTTCAGCATCAAAGGTATAAAACTTTACAATCCTCTCTTTATCATTTACATGAGGCTTTTATAAATGCTGGAGATGAAAAGCAAGCGGAAAAAATTATTCAGTTATTAAGAAAACAAGAAAAAGAAGAGTTTGTTATTGCGTTTTGTGGTCATTTTTCAGCAGGGAAATCAAGTATGATTAATGAACTCATGGGCCAAACAATTTTGCCCGCAAGTCCAATTCCGACAAGTGCTAATTTGGTGTCTGTTAAGGCTGGCGAGGAGCATGCAACCGTTTATTATCGAAAAGAAAAGCCAGTACGTTATGAAGCACCATATGAGTATGAACAAATTAAATCGTTTTGTGTTGATGGTGATGAAGTAGAGTCCATTCATCTCTCGATTGAAACGGAAGCAATTCCACAAGGAATTGTTGTAATGGATACGCCTGGAATTGATTCAACAGATGATGCTCACCGTGTGTCAACAGAGTCTGCTCTTCATCTTGCGGACGTTATTTTTTACGTGATGGATTACAATCATGTACAGGCAGAGCTTAATTTTCATTTTACAAAAGAGCTACAGGATGCCAATAAAGAGCTGTTCTTAATTATTAACCAAGTTGATAAGCATCGAGATGATCAGCTTACTTTCCAAGAGTTTAAGGAATCTGTAGAAGAGGCGTTTTTAAAATGGAATGTACGACCAAAAGGGATTTTTTATACATCTTTAAAAGATAAGCAATATCCTTATAACGAATTGGCTGTTTTAAAGAAGCATTTGCACACGATGATGGAGAAAAAAGAAAATCGCGGTCAACATATTATGGATTCCATGAAAATGGTAGTAGAAGATCACATGCAGTTTGCAGAAAGCACTGAAGAAGAGAGCCTTCTTGAATATGATGATATTCGTTCACAGCTTCGTCCAAATGAATATCAAAATGCAAAAGAAGAAGCGGCTGAGCTTATAGCGAAGCGAGAAATGATTTTACATAAACGCACAGCGTTTTATACGACGTATCAAAACGAAACAGCTAAAATTATGAACAATGCGAATTTAGCTCCCTATGAGATGCGAGAGAAAGCAAAGGCATTCTTAGAAACAACCAAGCCAGATTTTAAAGTGGGCGTATGGTTTACAAAAAAGAAAACAGAAGAAGAAAAAAAAGAGCGGCTAACGGTTTTTTATGAAGATTTGAAAGAGCGTGTTCAAACAGAGCTACAGTGGCACTTGCAGCAGTACATGCAGCAGCTCATTCAAGATGAAGAGCTCGTAGATTCTTCTCTGTTGGCTAGCGTTCAGCAGTTTGAAGTACCGTTTGAGCCACATGACTTAGTGGATGCTGTGAAAACAGGAGCAACCATTAATGGTGAATATGTCCTTACCTATACAAAGGATGTAGTAGATGCAATTAAGAAAAATACCAATCGTATTCTTTCCGAACTGTATACTCAAATTGAACAAGTAAAGAAAGAAGAAGAAGAACGAATACTCCAAAACATTGAACAGTCGTTAGCTACGGAGCAACGAATTATTGAGGGCTACGAACGAGTTCAAAAATCTACTCAGCATCTTCAAACCTTGCGGCAAGATTTAAAACAAAAGCTAAATATCTTAAGGCCTCTTGAACCTTTGGAAATGGTGAAGCTGTTAGACTTATTACAAGAAGAAATCGAAGTGGGAACAATGGTTGAGGTAAAAGCAGCTCCTATTACAGTCACATCAGAACAAAATGTTGCTGTAGAGGAAGAAGTTCAGTCAAAAACAAAGGTCGATGCGGTTATTCGAGATATTGATGAGTCGACAAAGGTGCTTTCTACATTCAAACAGCTTGAAAAGGTTGTTGGTCGCTTAAAGGAAAAGCGTCATAAGCTTGCAAACCAAACGTTCACAGTGGCACTATTTGGAGCTTTTAGCGCTGGAAAGTCGTCTTTTGCCAATGCGTTAATTGGTGAAAAAGTACTGCCTGTTTCACCGAATCCTACAACGGCGACGATTAACAAAATTATGCCTCCTACAAAGGACTACCCTCATCGAACAGTCGTAGTTCTGATGAAAACGATGGATCAGCTATTAGCTGATATTAACAGTTCCTTGGAACTGTTTAAATATACTATTGCAAACGTAGAAGAGCTAAACGAATTATTGCCAAAATTAACTGTAAAAGAAGAAAACCAGCTGCATTTCTCATTTCTACAGGCAGTGATAAAAGGCTATGAGGATGTTAAGGACGTAATGGGGTCTGAAGTAAACGTTACGATTAAAGAATTTGAAGCGTACGTAGCTAAGGAAGAGAAGGCCTGCTTTGTCCAGCATATTAACCTATATTATGACTGTGAGTTGACTCAGCTAGGAATTACGCTTGTCGATACGCCAGGGGCCGACTCTATCAATGCTCGCCATACGGGCGTTGCGTTTGAATATATTAAAAATGCTGATGCTATCTTGTTTGTTACGTACTATAATCATGCGTTTTCAAAAGCAGATCGTGAATTTTTAATTCAGCTTGGTCGTGTAAAAGATGTATTTACACTAGACAAAATGTTCTTTTTACTGAATGCAGCTGATTTAGCTCAATCTGATGAAGAGCTAGGTCTTGTACAAAATTATGTAAAAACACAGCTTGAAGAGTATGGTATTCGCTTTCCACGCCTCTATCCAATTTCAAGCTTGCAGGCGCTAGCAAATCGAGAAGATAAAATGTTTAAGGCTTTCCAAAAACCATTTTATCACTTCATTACAGATGAGCTAACTCAGCTAGCAGTTGCGTCTGTATACGAAGAGCTTAATCAAGCACTTGCCGTCACGAATGAAATTAAAGATGTTCAAACAAAGTCTGCGGTTGAAAAGCAGCGCTATTTGCAATCTCTTCATATTAAGGATCAACAAATTTCTGCTAAGGTTTCAGAAATGACATTTACGTATGAAGAGCAGCAGCTCGAAAGGGAAAGCAATGAGCTTCTCTTCTATGTGAAAAAGCGTGTCTTGCAACGCTATGATGATTTCTTTAAGGAATCGTTTAACCCGGCAACGCTTAGAGATGATAAAGGAAATAAGAAAGAACAGTTGGCTGCATGTCTTGACCAGCTTTTACAAGCAGTTGCATTTGATGTCACCCAAGAAATTCAAGCCACAACGCTGCGTTTAGAAACATTTATTCAACGCTTAACAAAAGAGTGGAATCAAACGAATATGAGGCAGCTGCAGCGCTACGAACCAACATTCCACCCTGCTCTTCCGGATATTAATGTGGAAAGCGGCAGCACTCTGGTTAGTCGCTGTTCGTTTGAAAACCTTGAACTATTCCAGAAGGATTTGGCTCTTTATAAAAACAGCAAAAGCTTTTTTGAGAAAAATGAAAAAGCTAAAATGCATGAAGGATTAAAAGCTAAAATTGAGCCGCTGCTTGATGATTATGTGTGCAGTGAGCAAATAAAGCTACAAAATCATTACAATGAACAAATTCACATGTTTGTTTTAACGTATAAACCGACGCTTTTAGAAGAATGGTATGATTATTATAAGCAGCTTCAAACAGCGGTTAATGCAGATTTTCCAATTGAAGCGCTAAATCATACAATTGATACGCTAAATGTCATCGTCGTAGCTCATCAAAATGAAAGGACATAAGATGAACGATAATATCGAAGAACTGTTGGATTCAATTGAGAAAAAGCATGATATCACGATTTTGTTTGCGTGTGAAGCAGGAAGCCGGGCGTATGAATTACATACGCCTTCTAGTGATTATGATGTACGATTTATTTATAAATATGAGTCCGCACGCTACCTTGAGTTACATCGACCTAAAGACGTTATTACAAGCATAGATAAAAACTATGATCTTCAAGGGTGGGACGTTTATAAAGCACTGCATCTCTTTACAAAATCGAATCCTTCTCTTTATGAATGGATACACTCATCGGTTTGCTATCGTAATGTGAAAGGGTTTCGTGAAAAGATTTGTTTTATGATGAAGGAACAGTATTCGCTAAAAGCGCTAGGGTTTCATTATTTTAAACTTTTGCATCAAAATAGTAAAAGAAATCTGACATCTTCTGTTACAATAGAGGATATAAAAGTTGTTCTTCATATGGCTAGGGCATACATGGCATTAACCGTTTTAATTCAGGGTAGGGAATTACCGCCTACGTCGTTTTTTAAGCTTGTTAACGGCTTTAAAGCTGATCCTTTAGCGCAGGTGATTACAAAGCTTAGCGGTGCTAAAAAACAAGTCGTACACATAACAAGTAGTGAGATAAAGGAAATAAAAGCTTTGCTTGAAAAAAAGCTCCCTCATTTTAAAAACGAACTTGTTAATTTGCCGGATAAAGACGCTAGCCTCGAAGACATTAACCTATTCTTAGCACAACAGCTTACATAATGGAGGAACAAAAATGAGCGTACACAAAGCAATATCAGAACATTCAAAGAAACAGCATGAACTTGTTAAAGCATTTGTCAGACTAGATACAATGCGTGAGCAAGCAATTGAAGCAACGGTGCTTTTATGTAAAGAAGGCCAAGAATTTTCAACGGATACGATTAACGCTGTGACGGCTCAAATTAATGAGCTTGCAAAAAATAATGGAATTGTACCAACACGTCAATTTGTAACGAAAGAAATGGTCGAAGAATACGTTCAACGCTTAAATAATTAAACAAATGAAAGCCGCCTTCTAATGGCGGCTTTCGCTTGTTTATTGAATTGAAAACAAGAGGGAAATTGCCCATTAGCTCCCGGTGTTACCTTATTTTTCGCAGTGTTTGATTTCAAAACAAATCCATACTAATGAATGTACCAACGAGGTACAAACAAAGGAGGAGATTGTAATGGGACGTACAAAATCAGGTAATGCAAATGCACAACGTAATAACAATGCAAAACAAAAACATAACACAGAGTTTGCTTCTGAGTTCAAAGCTAACCAAGCTCAAAAAGCGAAAGCTGCTAAAAAAGCAAACGGTGCACATGCTGAAGAATTTGCATCTGAATTTAATGTACAACAAAATCAAAACAATTCTTCTAACCAAAAGCTTAAAGTTTCTAAAATTTCTAAAAAAAACCAATATAACCAAGAATTTGGTTCTTATGCTGAAGTAGAATCAGCAAAGATGAATAATAAAGCACAAAAGAAAGCTTCTAAGAAAAACAATCACTAAGTCATAGTGAGCGTCGAAAATGCCAGAAACATTCATGATGCGAGTGAATGTTTCCGGCATTTTCTTTTTTACACAATAGTAAAAGAGGTGAGCATGTTGAACAAAGGTATTGGCTTGTCACTTTCTTCAATATTGTTGGCACAAGCATTAAAAATTCCCATTAAAAAATATCAAACAGGTGTATGGGACGTATCAATGATTGGAGCATCGGGAGGAATGCCTAGCTCTCACTCTGCCGGGGTCTCTTCTTTGGCTACCTATGTAGGTTTAACCAAAGGCGTTTCTAGCATTGAATTTGGGATTGCAACCGTGTTTGGAATTATTGTTATGTATGATGCACAAGGGATTCGTAGACAAACTGGTGAAATTACCATTAAGGTAAATACGTTAGATGAAGAAATTGAAAAGTTAGCCGGGCTTCCTGATAAAGGCTTTCATGACTTAACTGAACAAAAGCTAAAAGAGATGCTAGGGCATCAGCCGGCAGAAGTACTTGCAGGTGCTCTCCTAGGTGTAACCATAGGATTAGTTGGCTATTTGTTTGGTGAAAAATAATGGTCAAATTTTTATAAATACGCTAAGATAAAGAAGGAACCTTTATAAAGGATGGGATCGGATCGTGACAAAAATGGTAAACTCCTTAGAAGAATACCTTCTTTATCTTGAGGAAAAAGGCTTTTCTTTAAAAGAAGATGCAAAGGGCTTTATTGCATTTGGTCAGCAATATACAAAAATGCCGGATGAAATGGTTATTTTCTCCATTGAATGGACCTTAAAAATGCAAAAGGAATTCGATGGTAGCTTTTTTGTTGCGCTGCTAGAGCAACTTGCCGCACAAAAGGTGAAGACGAGAAAACAGGCAATGCAAGTATTAAAACAGACCGGAATGATTTGAAGCAGGAGCTTATAGTCCTGCTTCTTTTTGATGAATAGCTTCTCTAGCAAGTTGATCAGCTCCGCTATTCTCGCTGCTTGGAACCCACTTAATAAAAAATAAATCTATTTGTTTGGAGAGCGTTAGGGCTTTTTCGAGGAGAGGAAGAAAAGCTTTATTTTTTACATATTCTCTGTTCATAGCCGCATCTACAATTTGCGAATCTGTTCGAAAAGAAACCATCGTATACTGTTTTTCTAAACAAAGTTCTAAAGCTTTTATTAAGGCGTAGAATTCAGCTTCATGATTACTCATCACTTGTAAGGGAATAGAGTAGCGGTGGTGCTCCCCGTTACCTTTTATAATAATTCCAGCACCAGATGGCCCAGGATTTCCTGCAGAGGCGCCGTCGATATATACTTCTATCATTGTTATCACTCCATTATATAGCGTAGTCAGTCAGATAAGTTGCAATTAAATTAACTCTATTGTACCATAAAAAAATTTAGTGCTAACTACAGTAAAATCACGATAATAATTGTCATGAAAAGACAGGATGAGTGATAAAATACAAAAAAGTAGAAAAGTTTACGTGCGGTATTTAAAAATTGCCGATGAAAGGAACTGGAAAGATGAAATTTCAAATTGAATGGCACTATAAATCATCCAAACAAAAGCAACTGACGTTTTACTCTGATTTCACAGATGCAAACGAAGCGTTTATCATTATAGGGGATTTGGAACGAACTGGACGCGCAAAGGAAATTTATTTGATTAGTGAAGATGGACAACGTTGGACTGTAAAAGAAGCCAAAAAATTATTTGAAGAAATTCAAACGGAACCTCATGACATCACGGTATATTTTGATGGGGGCTTTCACCACGACATGCAGGTCGCAGGTCTCGGTGCTGTTATTTACTTTACACAAAATGGATTTCCTCAGCGGATTCGAGTTAACACGCAGCTTGAACAGATTGAATCGAATAATGAATCGGAATACGCGGCTTTTTATTTTGCGGTACAGCAGCTAGAAGAAATGGGAGTTCATCACATCCAAGTGACGTTTAAAGGAGATTCGCAAGTTGTATTAAATCAGCTAGCAGGTGAATGGCCTTGCTTTGAAGAAACCTTTAATAAATATTTAGATCGCATTGAAGATAAGCTACAAGAATTAGGAATTAAACCAATTTATGAACCGATTTCACGCAAAGATAATGAAGAAGCAGATCAGCTTGCAACACAAGCCTTACAAGGAGTTACGATAGCTAGCCGAAAACGAATATAGGTACTAATTGAAATGGAGAGATGCAGCATGGAAAGAAAGCAAGTATTAGAAGAGGTAACAGAGCTTTTAGATTACTATTGCAATGACTGCTTTGTTAAAAAAACGTTTAATAAAGAGCGCGGAAAAACGTATGCCCAATCGTTTTGTATTAATGAGTGTACGGTAGGGGAGAAAATTAAAAATTACGGAGAGCTATTAACTAAAAAGTAGTTCTGTATAATTTTTTTCGTCTTGCTTTATCCTATCTACAGGAGGTGTTTTCCGAATGGATAACTTTTCAAAGCAAGACGTAACAACAGGTTATAATGATTTGCAACAAGCTCAAGTCTCTATTCAATCGGCGCAAAAAATGATTGGAACTGCAACGATGAGCATGAGTCCACAGCAGCTTAGTGAAGCAACAGAAGCTCTAGCAAACGCGCGCACAGAATTAGAAGCGGCACAGGCAAACGCAACGGGCGTAGACGAAGAGTTTCTTCAAAAGTGCATGGCGGATTTAAAAGCTTGTGAGCAGCAGTTAACTGAGGCAAAGCAATAAGGTTGTAACAGAGGAAGAGCACTCTTTTCATCGTAAAGTGACCGCGATAAAAAGAGTGCTTTTTTCACTGATATACATAATGATTTAAATATCTGTAATATTATGGATGTATTTACTAATCTTTGTTTTAGAGGTATAATGAAAATAGATATCGAAAAATTCTGTTTATTATCAGGTTAATTGTCGATAAGGAGTGAGAGCTGTGTACCGTACACAAGTGAAAGGAAATGAAATTATCGTTTTGTTTTCAACGACAGAAGCATCCAAAAAAAGGACTGATATTGAAAGAGAAAAAATCTATAAGCGCGTTCTTCATTTGGATGAAAAACTGCTTACATTTCATAATGGTACGAGCTTTACAATTGGAGATCCGCTAGGTTTGATTGTCGCTCATGTTAAGAAGAGTGAGTTAACGACAATTTACATTGAACATATTATTGATAAACAATTTATGTATCATGATGATGTGATTTAAAAAGGTGAGACGAATTCGTCTCACCTTTTGCTATTAAATAAACATACCTGCGATTGCTGCGCTTAATAAGTTAGCTAATGTACCAGCAAGAATAGCACGGAATCCTAAACGTGCGATTTCTGGGCGACGGCTTGGAGCCATGTTTCCTAAACCACCTAATAAAATAGCAAGTGAAGATAGGTTAGCAAACCCACATAGTGCAAAGCTGACAACAGCGACCGTTTTATCAGAAAGCTGATCAATCTGTGGAGCAAAAGAAGAGTACGCTACAAATTCATTCAACACAAACTTTTGTCCGATGAAACCAGCAGCTTGTACGGCCTCACTCCAAGGGACACCAATAACAAACGCAATCGGTGCAAACACAAACCCTAAAATGGTGTCAAGCGTAAAGTTTTCAAGATTGAAAAGGCTTCCAATTCCAGACAAAAGTCCATTTAACAATGCAATCAGTGCGATGAATGCAAGTAGCATTGCTCCTACGTTTAATGCAAGCTTTAACCCGTCAGATGCTCCGCGAGCAGCTGCATCAATCACATTAACCGTATCTTTATCTTTTTCCATTGCAATGCCTTCAGCTGTTGACGTCTTTTCTGTTTCTGGAATGATCATTTTGGCCATAATTAATCCGGCTGGAGCAGCCATAAAGCTTGCTGCTAATAAATATTCGATTGGTACACCTAAAGCTGCATATCCAAATAATACTGAACCAGCAACTGATGCTAGACCACCCGTCATAACGGCAAAAAGCTCTGATCTTGTCATTTTTGGCAAGTATGGTCGAATAACTAACGGTGCTTCCGTTTGACCAACGAAAATATTCGCTGCGGCAGATAAAGATTCCGTTTGGCTTGTTCCTAGTAGTTTGGCTAATCCGCCACCAAGGAACTTAATAATAATCTGCATGATTCCTAGATGATATAGAACCGCAATTAAAGAAGAGAAGAAGATAATTAACGTTAATACATTAAATGCAAAGATAAACCCAGTAGGCTGACTTGCATCCGACAGTGTACCAAACAAGAAGGAAATCCCTTCATTTGCATAGTTTACAACGTTTTGGACAGCAGTTGTTACTTTTTCTAAAGCTGCTCGGCCAACGTTCCATTTTAAGACGATAAATCCAAATAGAACTTGAATGGCTAAGCCGACTAATATCGTACGAGGTTTGATTGCGTTTTTATTACTGGATAATAAAAACGCTACCAAAAAGATAAATGCAATACCTAATAGACCCCAAAGGAAATTCATATTCTCCACCTTTTCTTTATGTTTTTAGCAAGTTGTCGTCAGACTTCTAACGTCTTACGACAACTTAAATATAATAGTTTTTATCGAAAAATGAAAGAGGTTTTTGAGTTTTTCCTCTTTTATCTTGTCCGAACTTTGATAATTTATGAATAAAAAATGAGTGATTAATCTTTTAAAAAGGTTTGATACACAAGGGATGGTTAAATCATAGGATTGTGATTTATGCATGAATAGGAAATGATAAAATAGCAAAAAAATATAGATATGCATTGTTTGGCAAATGCTTAAAATTGTTTAGCATCACGCTACCTGGAGGCTGCTATGGAAAGTAGAAAAAAAATGGACTTGCTTGCGCTTGCATCGGTTCCGCTTATTATGACACTGGGGAACTCCATGCTCATACCTGTTTTGCCAGTCATTGAAAAGCAGTTGAAAATCAGTTCTATGCAGGTCTCAATGATTATTACCGTGTACTCAATATTTGCTATTTTTTTGATTCCAATTGCTGGCTATTTATCAGATCGCTTTGGACGAAAAAAAGTCATCATTCCCAGTCTAATTTTAGCAGGGATAGGTGGAGCAATTACGGGGTGGGCTTCATGGCAAATGGATAGCCCGTTTTGGATTATTCTAATTGGGCGAGCCGTTCAGGGGATTGGTTCAGCCGGTGCCATGCCAGTAGTGATTCCTTGTGTAGGGGATATGTTTGAGGACGAACAGGAAGTAACGAAAGGGTTAGGGTTAATTGAAACGGCTAACACGTTTGGTAAAGTATTAAGCCCCATTTTAGGTTCATTCTTAGCCTCTTTTATTTGGTTTTTACCGTTTTGGTTTATTCCTATTCTTTGTTTATTGTCCATCTTACTTGTTCTCTTTTTGGTGAAAACTCCTAAGTCAGGATCATCTGATACAAAGAAACAAAACATTAAAGATTTCATTAAAAATGTGAAGGGTACTCTTCATAAGAATATTCGCTGGCTGTTAGCTATTTTTATTTTAGGTGCTATTATCATGCTTGTTTTATTTGGAATGCTCTTTTATTTATCAACAATTCTAGAAGAGAGATACGACATTATCAATACAAAAAAAGGCTTTGTTATGGCCATTCCATTGCTTGCACTATCCATTGCCTCTTATGTTGCTGGAAAGAAAATTGGTCAGAATAAAGTTGTGATGAAATGGTGTTCATTCTTTGGATTTCTTCTATTAACTTGCTCTTTTCCCATCTTATTCTTTAATACCTCGATCGTCATGATTATCATAACGCTTGTAATTGGCGGTATCGGAATAGGTGTTGCTCTCCCAAGTCTAGATGCTTTAATTACGGAAGGTATTGAGAAAGAAGAGCGAGGTACAATTACGTCAATATACAGTTCCATGCGCTTTGTTGGAGTTGCTGCCGGACCCCCATTGTATACATTGTTAATGAAATGGTCAGATATGGCTGTTTTCCAAATGTCTTTATTTGTTAGTGCAATTGGGGCTATCATTGTCCTTAAGGCAATCAAACCAACAGATGAAGCCGTGAAGGTTAAAAAAGCTGAGGTTTAATTTTATTTTAGAGATAGATGTTTGTCCCTCACAACTTGTATTACTGTGCCATATACTATGAATGAAAAGATGAATCAGTGAAATGAGGGACAAAGAAGATGGCATTGCAAATTATGAAAATTTTAGCTTCTGCTACAACAGTTGCAACCGTAAGCCCCGTTAATACAAAGTTATTCTACGTTACGACTGCACAAACGGATGGAGGAGGCACGCTAACAATCGATGCTGCTGACTTTTTTTTAGATGATGGCTCAGCAGCAACGACACTTCCTGCACTAGAAAGCAACAATAGCTATTATCAAGTGTACATCAATGGTTTATTACAGATGGAAGGGTTATTGACTTACACACCTGGTGCTACGGGCGTAGGCTCAGTAGCAGTTGATGTACCAATAGGCGGATCAATTTTAACAGGAACTCCTGTTATTGTAGAGGTTGTTAACTTTACACCGGCTTCCTCAACAACCGTTACAACATAATGAAGCGATACGAAAGAAGCAAAGCTACATTTTTGCTTCTTTTTATTATGGAATTTAAGCTAAATAAATTGTAATAAACTGGAGTAAAATTAATGTGTTCTCGGAAGGGACATCTGTCGACAAAAGTTCAAGTATACCTTCATCCACTTTGTAAATTGCAGGAGGTTGAAGCATTCCGTTTACAAATAAATTAGTATAGGAAACCGAATCAGGGCTCAATATGCCGCTGTTTCCGTAGCCTGGCAATTGGTCTTTATTTGTAAAGATGCGCTGTTGTCCATCTGCTCTGGCATAATAATAACCTATATTTGTTTTGGCGATTTTTAAAGGTGGCAAAGAGAACTTGGTTGAAAGCTTTATCGAACGTGTCGTCCAGTCAGTAACTTGTTTAGCTCTTATTGAATGAGAATTTTTATTGTTTTTTTTCATAGTTATACACCTCGCTTTTTACGCGTTCTTCTTATATTAAATCTGCTTTTTATACAATATTAATTTTCTGATAAAAAGTCCCTAATATTAGATAGTTTATGGTGTTAATTACCTTGTTAATAAATAATTGTCTAACAGTAGAAACGTTGATATGATAAGAGTTAAGTGACCATTAGAGCTGTTAAAAGATGTGGTTGCGGAATAGATGAGGTGGCTAGAATGATGAAGATTACAGTAAAAGAATTGAAAAATTATGTAGAAGAGCATCGGATTGTTGATGGACTTCAATCTGTGCGCTTAGAATTAGAACAGCTTGAAAAGGCACCCTCACACCTTACTCTAAGGAAAAAGCTTGCTGAGTTTCAATCGAGCGATGATTTATACGAGCTCATTCGTCTATTAGATGACGGGTTAATGTATCGATATAGTAGCGTGGTTACTCGATACGCTTATCGCCATTTTGGCACATTTCAAATGGCTGTCTTTTTATATGATGAATTTGTTCGTGAAGGAAAGACGCTACAAGCAAAGCGAGAATTGGATTTATTATTAAAAACTACAGATTTAAATACAGTTACACCAAAACAAATTGAAATGGCTTACTTCCTAATGGTACGTATTCTGTTAGAAATTAAGCGGTTTGATGAAGCGAAAGAATGGATGCAAAAAGTCGAGCAATACAACGAAACCGAAATGTTTGATAAATGGGGCTATTTTTATATTCAAACGGGCGAATGGGAAAAAGCAGAATATTATTTAAGCGAGGGTATCGGTGAAAATAAAAAATCTGATATGTGTTTTTTATTTTTGGCGGACCTATACGCTGCAAAAGGTGAGCATGATAAAGCTTTACATACGATTAATGAAGCTTTGGGCATGTATCCTCAGCTACCTGCATTATATATGGAGAAAGTTAGAAAACTAAAAGATTTACAGTGCTATGAGGAGCTTCTTGAGGCTGTTAATGACTTGGAACAAATACTCATTACAAAAGAGTATCATTCTTATTTTACACAGCTCAAAGCAGAAGCCTATTTTTATTTAAAAAATGCAAGCAAGCTACAGGTATTAGTAGAGCAAGAAGAGAGTTTGAAAAATACGCCGTACGCAAAATTAATGAATGATGGACAAGCTGTGAAGTTACCCATTAAACCTATTATTCAAAAAGATAACTACTGCGTTCCGGCAAGCTTAAGCATGATTCTTAGCTTATTTAACCAACCCAAGACACAAGATGAAATTGCTGAACATATTTATAGCCAACTTGGTTCAAAACTTTCAACCGCGGTGGAGTATACGGAAAGTCTAGGCTATAGCTGTCGTTTTTTCACAGGGACTATAGAGACGTATAAGCAACTGCTTCATAACGGTACACCAATACTTGTTAGCGTAGAATTTGAGCATGCTTCACATGTTCAAGTGGTATATGGTTATAATGATCAGCTACAGGCTTTCTATGTGCAGGATCCTAATTTTTTAAATCCTCAGCTGGTTGAGTATAGTGAGTTCGAACGAGCTTACGTAAACTCAGGCTATTTATCAATTGCTATTTGTAAAGAAGAAGCAGGACTTGCGTTTCTTTCAGAGCGTGATCACTATTTTTTTAAAGAATTATATCGCATAACAGAGCTAGTTGAGCAGGATGAAGAGCGTTATATTCAACAGCTAATAGCGCTTCTAGAGTCACATGGAGATATTCCTTTTTCTCCTTTGTTTGGCATTAAGCACATTTTTCGAGAGGATAGTCGTCAAGTTACGTTCGAGTGGTTACACAAACTGCTTACTACGTATCCAAACAATGACTATATTAGGCTACACACAGCTTATGCGTTTTTCCGAACGGGTGAAAAACAAAAAGCAGGTGAGCTCTTGCAACAAGTTAAAGAAAAACGAACGAGTTCATTTTATTATTACTTAAAAGGTAGGATTCATTTTGAAGATGATCAGTATACGCAGGCAATTACGTATTTTCAGCGGTCATTGCAGCTAGATATTGAGCAGCATCTTGTACTGAGCTATTTAGCTCTTGCATATTTCTATAAAGACGATGTTGATTACGCTTTTGAACTGTCTCATACTTCACTAAGCTTTTATGATGAAGAGCCATTTTCAAAAGTTAATCATGCACTGATTTTAAATGACCTCGGAAAGACTCAAGAAGCTCGAACTATTTTCGATGAGTTATTGCGTCATGATCGCACAGACGCATTTCTATGGTATGAACGCGCTAAGTGTGATCAGCGCTTAGAAAAAGGACAAAAAGCTTATCGAGGCTTTATGGTAGCAAAGCATCTGCAGCCTGATATGCTTTACCCGTACATTTCGTTAGCAGATTGGTATCAACATGAAAAAGACGATTCGTTAAAAGCTGAGACTATTTTATGTGAAGGAATTAAGCAAGTCGAAAGCAACGAAACGCTCTCACGTCTTCTTGGAGATCTCTATATTGAAAACAAAGAATATGAAAAAGCAATTCAGCTCTTTGCAAATGCTGATACGCCAATGCTTCAAAATGGCCTTGCTTATGCTTATCTGCAAGCTGGCCGTTTATCGGGAGCTTTAAAGCTGTATGAACAAGCTTTAATAGCTGAAGAGTACGATCAAGATGCTTATTTAGACGCTGGGAATGCGTTGGTACATTTTTGCAAAGAAAACGGCCTTCAAGAGGGGATAGAGGTTGGAATCTCTCTCATTGAAAAAGGTCTTGCTGGCCTAGAGACGGATTTAGATCAAGCTTTAGAATCGTATGTTGGATTTATGAATGATTTTGATCAATTAGAACGAGGAGTTACCTTCTTAAAACAAGAATGGAAAATTAATCCAAAAGAAATTCTTTATGGATGCTATGCTGGCGTACTGTTAGAAGAAGAGAAGCGATATGATGAAGCGATAGCTCTTTATGAAGAGACGCTGAGAGTTGAACCAAATGGCTTTTCATACTATCGATTAGGTGAAGTTTACAAAGAGATGGATTTAGTTGGAAAAGCTAAAGAAGCGTATGAGCTAAGCGTGTATTATGATCGTCGAAACAGCGGTGCGTATGAGAACTTAATACTAATTGCTCAAATGGAAGAAGATGAAGCAGCAGAAAGAGATTACCTATATACCGTACTGCAATTCGATCCATTAGATGTGAATATGGAGCGTTTATCACATTTGTGTAAGACAGAATCCGACTATGCAGAGCTCATTAACTATTTAGAAACCGTTGACACACCTTCACTTCAAGGATGGGTTATGGATAGTTTAGCTTATGTATATGGTGCGAAAGGTGATAAAGACCAAGAGGAAAAGTACTTGTTAAAAGCGCTAGAGATGAGTCCAAATCAACAAGCCGTACAGCACCACTATGCAAATTGGTGTATTCAACAAGGAAATCTTAAAGAAGCGAAGTTGGTTATGCTAACCCTCATTAAAGAAAACGTGGAAGAAGAGCTGTTTTATGCAACGTGGCTGGAATGCTTCCCATCCCGAAAAGAACTTTTGACACTGTCTACTCATTTAAAGAAACTAAATGTCCCAAAGGAAGAAAAGGCATTTATCTATATGAATACAGCGGTCGCACTGCAAGCAGTAGTCGAAGAATTTAATGATGTAGAAGAGGAAAGCGCATTTCTAAAGCGTACGATTAAAAAGTTTAAAGAAAAAGCAACAATGATTGCACTTTTCGGTATGATCATTGAATTACATGAAACGGCTATAAAGCTAGACCGTACAAATGTACAAGCCGTGCATGCGCTAGCAAGTTTTTATGAAGAAAGGCAGATGGAAGACGAAGCTATTGCTTTGTTAGAGAGAAAGTTAAAAGAAACGGAAGACCTTAGTATTGGACATCATTTAATGCATATTATCATCAATCTCGATCATGATGATGAGAGCATAAAAAAAGGCTTATCTTTTCTCGAATTTTTATTAGATATAGAGCCTTACAACTTTGATTTCTTATTATATCAAGCGATTCTACTCGGTGAGCAAGGAAGTGAAGTAGAAGCGGAGGAAAAGTTTAAACAACTTTTAAAGCAGCAAAAATATGATCCCAACGTTTATGCTGGATTAGGAAAGCTATATAATCGAATAGAACGTTATGATGAAGCCATTGGCATTTTCAATGAAGGAATTGAAAATGGCCAAACGAACACCTTGCTGTATGTAGAGCTTGGTATTGCCTATCATTTAACGGGGCAGACACAAGTTGCAGCGGAGCTTATGGCAAAGCGATTAGAGGAAGAAGATGACCTGTTTATTCGCTACAATTTAGCTTGTTACCTAGCGAGTATAGGAGATATAAAACAAGCGGAACAAGAGCTTCACCTTGTATTGGAACAAGATGAAAGCGGCCAGTTTTATGAGATGGCAAAAGGAGACGAAGATCTTCGTTTGCTACGTGTTAAGTAAATAAAAAAAGTGCTTTGCAGCTACATATGCAAAGCACTTTTTTTATTGGCTGCTTTTCTTAGAAAGGCGGCGTTCTTGAAAAGATGAGTACACTTCGATAACAAGAATAATGAGCGTACCTAACACCAAACCGTTGCTCAAGAATGTCGTTACCAGTGGAGGCAGTGTAGAAAAAGCTTCCGAAGGTAAGAACATAACTCCAATTCCTGCGAATAGAGGAATTCCAGCTTTTTTCATGGCTTGATAAGGAGCAGATGTATTGGAAAACTCATGCATGCCTAATGCAATCATGCTCGCAAAGACAGGGAAAATAGCAGCATAGCCCACGGCTGTTGGTAAGCTAGACATAATGGAAGTGAGCGGAGTAAAAATGCTCACAAATAATAATAAGAACGACGCTACGATAAACGGTAAACGACTGTATATACCAGTTGCTGAAATAAAGCCTCCAGACCCCGAAATTGGAACTGCCCCGACACCAGAGAAAACGCCTCCAAGTAATTGACTAATGCCTGAAGCAATGCCTGATTGTTTGATATAGCTTCCTTTTGTTTTTGTCCCGTTACGTTCATAAACAAATTCAACGACGCGTATGGAAGCGAGCATGTTTGTAATTAAGATAAGCGTAACAAAGAAAGCAGTTGTTACCATGCTCCATGCTATTTTTGGGGGGCCAAAAGCAAACGGTTCAGGGATATAAAAGAGGTTGGGTTGAAACGTAATTTGATCCGTTAAGTTTAAAAGAGCGAACAGTCCCCAACCAATGCCGATGCTTGCAATAATACTAAACTTGTTAAGTAGCGGATGTGACAGCATATAAAAAGCCAATAGTAAAATAGCAGCTGAAGCTAACGCGACTGGAAGTTTAATAGTAGGGTTATCGCTTGTTACGCCAAGCATCCCTTTTAAAAATGAACCGCTTAGCTGTGCTACTAGTAAAATTAAATAAGTACCCGTTACGGTTGGGGTAAAATATTTTGCTAGCTTATCAATAAGGCCAAAAGCACTCATTAATAAAGCAATAATCCCGCTTGTAATCATCGTGAATTGTAAAACCTGAAGCGTTTCCGTTCCCGAACCAAATAAAACTGTTCCTAAGCCGGCATAAAGGGAAAATACGCCCCACCAAACGCCAGCTGGGCCTTCCATAATCGGTAATCGATGTCCGATGAAGATTTGAAGTAAGCCTGATGCTCCAAGAATGAAAAGCGTCCGCTGTAAAAATTCAATGGATTCTGTTGGTGAAAGGTTGAATTGAGAAGCGATGACAATTGGAACGATAATGCTATTAGAAATCATAAATAAAAACCATTGTAAAGAAGCAATGGACGTACGAATCATAGTATGCACCTCATGTTTAATCTGTCTAAATCTAGTTTGTTTTAGCTAGTAACTTTTTACATTTTACCACGAAATTGTTGTTTTGAAAGCGATATCTCTATATTAATCTAGAAAACAAATGCTGTAGGTATATCGACGTAGGTAAAGAAACGGTGCAAAAATTGACGAAATATGTAGGGTGAATAGAGAGATAGACAGAAATAAACAATTTATTCCAAAAACAATAAATATTATATTGAAAAAATTGAATAAATATTTTATAATTTTCTTAATATTTACTACAATTAACTCTTTTAAACAAAGAAGGGAGTGTAAAGATGAAGCTATACGTATCTATTGATATGGAAGGAATTACTGGTCTCGTGGATCAAAGCAACGTCTTTTTACAAGAAGCAAACTATGAGCGCAGTAGGCGCATTATGACGCAAGAAGCCAATGCTGTCATCACAGCTGCTTTAAAAAGCCGATGTACAGAAGTGGTTGTAAACGATAGCCATTCAAGTATGAATAACCTGTTAGTTGAAGACCTACATCCTGAAGCCGTTTTAATTTCAGGAAGCGTTAAGCCATATTCAATGGTTCAAGGTCTTGATGATTCATTTGCTGGAGCTATGTTTATTGGATACCATTCACGCGCTGGAATGCCTGGTGTTATGTCACATGCTATGACTTTCGGAGTGCGAAATATGTATATAAACGACGTAGCCGTTGGTGAGCTCGGATTTAATGCTTACGTCGCAGGATATTATGAAGTGCCCATCTTACTTGTAGCAGGAGATGATTATACAACCACCGAAGCGACATCACTCATTCCAAACATTACGACAGCAATTGTTAAAAAAGCCATTTCTCGTTCTGCAGCACAAACACTTACTCCTAAGAAAGCAGAACAATTACTTCAAGAAAAAGTTGAAATTGCCATTCAAAATAAACACTTAGTCAACCCTTTATTACCACCAACCCAACCAACCTTGAGAATCGAATTTAATAATTATGGTCAAGCGGAATGGGCCAATTTAATGCCAGGTACAAAAATTGAGCCTAATTCAACAACCGTTAGCTTTCAAGCGAAAGATATTTTAGAAGCATATCAAGCGATGCTTGTTATGACAGAACTTGCGATGCGAACTACATTTTGTTAGAAAGTGTGATTAAAAATGAAGACATACATAGTGAAGCGGTTTATTTCAATGATTATCACATTGTGGGTCATTGTAACATTAACCTTCTTTTTAATGAATGCTATACCAGGTTCACCTTTTAACGAAGAGCGAGCTACGAGTGAAGCTGTACAAGAAAATCTAGAGTCGTACTATCACTTAAATGAGCCATTAATTGTCCAGTATTTTATGTACATAAAATCCATTGTTACGTTTGATTTTGGACCATCAATTAAGCAGCCGTCTCAAACAGTAAATGATTTGCTGGGGCGCGGGTTTCCCGTTTCTTTTGAACTTGGAATGGTCACTTTACTTGTAGCTGTATTTTCAGGTATTGCGCTTGGAATTGTAGCTGCACTACGCCGCAATGGAATTGTCGATTATTTAGCTATGACGATTGCTGTTATCGGAATCTCGATTCCCAACTTCGTTATGGCAACGCTGCTTATTCAAAAGCTAGCCGTTGATTGGGCGATTTTGCCGGCTGCTACATGGACGAGCCCGAAGCATATGATTTTACCAACGCTTGCTCTTGCGACGGGGCCAATAGCTATTATCGCGCGCTTGACCCGTGCAAGTATGATTGAAGTGTTAACACAAGACTATATCCGAACAGCAAGAGCTAAAGGGCTTTCCCCCTATAAGATTGTATTTAAGCATGCTTTGCGAAACGCGTTGCTTCCTGTTGTAACGGTGTTGGGAACAATTGCTGCTAGCGTACTGACAGGGACGTTTGTTATTGAACAGATTTTTGCTATACCTGGTATGGGAAAATACTTTGTTGACAGTATAAACACGCGTGATTATCCGGTCATTATGGGAACGACAGTGTTTTATAGCGCCATTTTAATTTTTATGCTGTTTTTAGTAGACATTGCCTATGGCATTTTAGATCCAAGAATTAAACTACATCGAAAGGAAGGATGAGCATGAGTGATTTGAAAGCACAAGAGCCAGTAAACATTCCTGATGAATGGTTTGTGCCAAAGCAAAAAGATCGCACCGAGGCTGAAGCTGTTGTGCGTCCTAGCTTGTCTTATTGGCATGATGCATGGCTACGATTAGTGAAAAACAAGCTAGCAATGCTAGGTTTAATCTTTTTAGTTTTATTAGTCATCATGGCCATTATGGGACCGATGATTTCTCCCCACAGCGTCACGCAAACGGCATTTGCGAATCAAAATCAGCCACCTTCAAAAGAACACTGGTTTGGAACAGATGATTTAGGACGGGATGTCTTTACTCGAACGTGGTATGGAGCAAGAATTTCATTATTCGTTGGAGTAATGGCTGCTTTAATTGATTTTATAATCGGCGTTATTTATGGAGGAGTTGCTGGCTACAAAGGCGGTCGCACAGATAACGTGATGATGCGTATTGTTGAAGTCCTATATGGTCTTCCTTACTTGCTAGTCGTCATCTTGCTAATGGTGGTGATGGGACCTGGTTTATCAACCATCATCCTTGCACTTTCCGTGACAGGGTGGATTGGAATGGCCCGAATTGTCCGAGGGCAGGTTCTGCAAATAAAAAACTATGAATTTGTGCTTGCTTCCAAAACATTTGGCACAAAAACAGCCAGAATTATTAAGAAAAATTTGTTACCTAATACAATGGGACCCATTATTGTTCAAATGACATTAACGGTTCCAACAGCTATCTTTGCTGAAGCGTTTTTAAGCTTTTTAGGATTAGGTGTTCAAGCGCCTTTTGCCAGCTGGGGGGTAATGGCAAACGACGGTTTATCTTCTATTTTATCTGGCTATTGGTGGCGCTTATTTTTCCCGGCTTTCTTTATTTCCATCACCATGTTTGCATTTAACGTGCTAGGGGACGGTTTACAAGATGCCCTTGATCCAAAGTTAAGGAGGTAGAAGCGCAGTGGAAAAAGTTTTAGAAGTTCAAGATTTAACTGTGAAATTCGCTACATATGGCGGTGAGGTCCAAGCGGTTAGAGGCGTGTCGTTTGATTTATATAAAGGCGAAACGCTCGCGATTGTAGGCGAGTCAGGATGTGGGAAAAGCGTAACTTCTCAAAGCATTATGAGGTTGATTCCAAATCCTCCAGGAAAGATTACAAGAGGATCAATCTTATTTAAGGGAAGGGATTTAGCAAAGCTTTCTGAAAAGGCAATGAGAAAGATACGCGGCGCAGATATCTCAATGATTTTCCAAGATCCAATGACTGCATTGAACCCAACAATTACGGTAGGGCAACAAATTGCAGAAAGCATGATGCAGCATGAAAATATTACAAAAAAAGCAGCAAATAAAAAAGCACTAGACATGCTTAATTTAGTTGGAATTCCAAATCCAAAAGAGCGCTTGAAACAATATCCTCATGAATTTAGCGGAGGTATGAGACAGCGGATTGTCATTGCCATGGCTCTTGTATGTGAACCGGAAGTACTCATTGCCGATGAACCGACAACGGCTTTAGACGTAACGATTCAAGCTCAAATTTTAGAGCTTTTTAAAGAGGTTCAAGCAAAAACAGGTGTATCCATTATTTTGATTACGCATGATTTAGGAGTTGTGGCCCAAGTCGCAGACCGAATAGCCGTCATGTATGCAGGTAAAATCGTTGAAGCAGGAAAGCGGAGAGGTATTTTTTATCAACCGCAGCATCCTTATACAAAAGGTCTCTTACAGTCTGTGCCACGCCTCGATTTGAGTGGTGGAGACCTCGTGCCAATTGCTGGTTCGCCGCCAGACTTATTTGCACCTCCTATTGGATGCTCATTTGCTGCTAGGTGTCCTTACGCAATGGAAGTGTGTGATCGCGTGTATCCTGGTGAAATTTTGTTTCGGAATGAGCATTCAGTTAGCTGTTGGCTGCAAGATGAAAGAGCCAAAAAACTAGTATCTACTATAAGCTAGCCTTATAGATACATAAATAGGTAAAGAGAACAGGGGGAACAAGATGAAACGAATTATGTCTGTCGTGATGATGTCTATTTTAGTATTTGCGCTTGCTGCCTGTACGGCAACAAGCGATTCAGGTGCCGAGCCTGAAGGTGGTAATAAGAAGGAAGATGGTAAAGTATTGTATATGAATAACCGTGCAGAACCAACTTCTTTTGATCCACCAATTGGTTTTGACTCGTACTCTTGGCAAATGTTAAACAACTTAATGGAAGGCTTAACAAGATTAGGGCAAGAGCATGAACCAGAAGCAGCAATCGCTGAGAAATGGGATGTATCAGAAGATGGTAAAGTTTATACATTTCATATTCGTGAAGATGCAAAGTGGTCGAATGGTGATGACGTAACGGCAGGAGACTTTGAATTTGCATGGAAACGATTATTAAACCCTGAAACAGGCTCTCGAGCTGCTTTCCTAGGCTATTTTATTGAAGGTGGAGAAGAGTTTAATACAGGAAAAGGAAAAGCTGAGGACGTAAAAGTAAAAGCAGTAGAGGATAAGACGTTTGAAGTAACGTTAAAGAGTCCACAAGCGTACTTTTTAAGCGTCATTGCAAATCCTGCATTTTTCCCAATCAATGAAAAAGTAGCAACGGAAAACCCTAAGTGGTTTGCTGAAGCGAAAAGTTTCGTTGGAAATGGTCCATTTAAGCTGACAGAGTGGAAGCATAACAGCAATATCGTTATGGAGCGAAACGATCAGTATTGGGATGCGAAAAGTGTGAAGTTAGATAAAGTTAACTGGGCAATGGTGGAAAATACAAATACAGAATATCAAATGTACCAAAACGGTGAGCTTGATGTATCTGAAATTCCAGCGGATTTAAGTGATCAGTTGTTAAAAGATGATAGTCTAGACATTAAAGATCAAGCAGGTGTTTATTTCTATCGTCTTAATCTAGATCAAGAGCCGTTCCAAAATGTCAATATTCGTAAGGCGTTTGCTTTAGCTGTGGATCAAGACCAAATTGTTAACTATGTAACGAAAAACAAAGAAGAGCCGGCTTATGGCTTTGTATCAAAAGGGTTTAATGATGCTAACGGCTCTGATTTCCGTGAAACAAGCGGTGATCTTGTCAAAACAGATGTGAAACAAGCAAAAGAGCTTTTAGAAAAAGGAATGAAAGAAGAAGGATACGATAAGCTACCTCAAGTCACGCTAACTTATAGCACAGATGATACGCATAAGAAAATTGCTGAAGCACTGCAACAAATGTTTAAAGAAAATTTAGGTGTTGATGTGAAGCTTGCGAACATGGAGTGGAACGTATTCCAAGAAGAGCAAAAAGCACTGAAATTCCAATTATCTCGTAGTTCGTTTTTAGCTGACTACGCAGATCCAATCAATTTCTTAGAAAACTTCCAAACAGGCCATTCAATGAACCGTACGGCTTGGAGTAATGAAAAATATGATCAATTAATTCAACAAGCAAAGAATGAAGCTGATGAAAAGAAACGATTTGAGCTAATGTATGAAGCTGAAAAACTATTATTTGATGAAATGCCAATTATCCCAATTCACTTCTATAACTACGTATTTTTGACAAACGAAAACGTATCTGGAATTGTTCGTCATCCAGTTGGTTACTTAGAGTTAAAATGGGCGGATAAAAAATAAACATCGTTCATAAAGTAGTGAATAAGCAGGCTGTGCAAAATGGGAGCAATTTCTCTATTTCGCACAGCCTCTTCATTACATAAAGGGAAAGGGTGCTTTTAAATGATGAAACCTTCTGCTTTAAAAAAAGGAGATATCGTCGGCGTTGTATCACCAGCTAGCCCACCAAAAGAACAGCGGTTAAAAAAGGGAATTGCGTACCTAGAAAGCTTAGGACTTCAGGTTCAAGTTGGAAAATCAGTTTATGAAAAAAATGGCTACCTTGCAGGAACAGATGAACAGCGTGCAGGGGATATTAATGCTTTTTTTGCTAATCCAAACGTCAAGGGGATTATTTGTGCTTGCGGTGGTTACGGAACGGCTAGAATGGCAGATTTACTAGACTATGAGCTCATTAAAGACAATCCAAAGATATTCTGGGGCTATAGCGATATTACATTTTTACATACGGCTATTTCTCAAAAAACAGGACTTATTACGTTTCACGGGCCAATGCTGTCATCTGATATCGGAAAAGATGATGTAAAAGAACAAACAAAGCAGTCTTTTCAACAGCTTTTTACCCCTCAGCCAACATATTATACTGACCAAATTACCCCGCTCCAGATTATCGAACAGGGGGAGGTAAGCGGCCAGCTAATTGGTGGTAACCTGACGTTATTAGCAAGTTCACTCGGTACAGAGTTTGAAGTGGATACAAAGGGCAAGATTTTATTTATTGAAGATATTGAAGAAGAGCCGTACAGCATTGACAGGATGATGACGCAGTTAAAGCTTGCTGGGAAATTTGAAGATGCAGCAGGCATTATGCTTTGCGATTTTCATAAGTGTGAACCGTTAAAAAAAGAAAACTCTTTATCATTAGAAGAAGCTTTATTACAGCCGTTAAAAGGTTTGAAAAAGCCGATTATGAAAGGGTTCTTAATCGGACACTGCTCGCCACAAATTGCGGTGCCTGTTGGGGCGTATGCAACAATGTCAACCTATGAGCGAATGGTAGAGTTAGAAGCCGGCGTGAAAGTAGATTAATAAAGGGAGAGGATACAATGGATGCTAAGAGATACGTTGTCACAGTGTCAGTTGCAACGGTGTGGACATCTACAGAATCACCTCGCAGCCTTGATAAGGTCGCACTAGAAGCACCTGTTGATATAGAAGAGTGGTTATATCGTTTAACGTATGAAAAACGTCTCGCTTTATGCAACGAAAACCTTGTCCAAACGCAGCTTTTATTTGGTGAAAAGGTCGAGGTTATTAAGCAGGAGGGAGATTGGTGCTACGTCCTTATTCCAAGTCAGCCTTCTAAAAAGAATGATGCAGGGTATCCTGGTTGGGTTCCCGCAAGTCAATTAAAGTCAGTAGAGGTACAAAAACAAGACTCATATGCTCAGGTAGTGGCCAAAAAAACGCTTTTAGTAATTAATAATCAAACAGAGCTGATGCTTAGCTATCGAACGACTTTACCTGTGCTTCAACACCTAAACGAACATGTTGAAGTAGAGACGCCGCTTGGAAAAGGTCTCCTCCTGACTAAGGATGTTAATGTAGTTCAAGCTGATACAGAACAGCATCCAACAAAATCGGGAGAGCATCTCGTGTTGGAGGGAAAGCGATTTCTAGACCTTCCCTACTTATGGGGAGGAATGAGCTCATATGGCTTTGACTGTTCAGGCTTTACCTACTCCCTTCATAAAGCGAATGGATATACGATTCCTCGCGATGCAAGCGACCAGGCTACAAGTGGCAAAGGGGTTGCATATGAAGAAATGAAGCCAGGAGATTTATTATTCTTTGCTTACGAACAAGGAAAGGGTTTTGTACATCATGTGGCTATGTACTATGGAAATGGTCAAATCATTCATTCGCCGAAAACGGGTAAAACTGTTGAGGTTATTCCTATTAAAGGAATGGAATACGAAGATGAAATTTGCGCAATACGTCGCTACTGGACATAAGGAGGAAATGAAATGACAAAGAAACAGCCTATTCTCGAAGTGAAAAATATGACAAAGTACTTTCCTGTTGCTAAAAATAAAGAATTAAAGGCTGTAGATAATGTTTCGTTTTCCATTCAAAAAGGTGAAACGTTTGGATTAGTAGGAGAGTCTGGATGCGGAAAGTCAACGACAGGACGGACGATTATTGGTCTTTATCAGAAAACGAGCGGTGAAGTACTTTATAAAGGGAAAGATGTGCATAAACTATCTGAAAAAGAGAAATTTACGTTTCAGCGAAATATGCAAATGATTTTTCAAGATCCGTATGCGTCCTTAAACCCAAGGTCTACAGTAAGGGAAATCATTTCAGAGCCCATGGAGGTTCATGGGTTATATTCTAATAAAAAAGAGCGCTTAGAGCGCGTTTATGAACTTTTAGAAGATGTTGGTTTGAATCGTGATCATGCCAATCGCTATCCTCATGAATTTAGTGGGGGGCAACGTCAAAGAATTGGCATTGCACGGGCTTTAGCTCTAAACCCCGAATGTATTATTGCAGATGAGCCCATTTCCGCTTTGGACGTATCGGTTCAGGCTCAGGTTGTTAATTTACTGAAGAAATTGCAGGAAGAAAAAGGGCTTACGTATTTATTTATTGCTCATGACTTGTCAATGGTTAAGCATATTAGCAACCGTATTGGCGTTATGTATTTAGGTCATCTCGTTGAACTGACAACAAGTAATTCATTATATAACAAACCATTACACCCTTATACAAAAGCCCTTTTATCCGCCATTCCAATACCAGACCCTGATATTGAAGATGCGCGCGAACGCATTGTACTACAAGGAGAGCTACCAAGCCCAATTGATCCGCCATCTGGATGCGTATTTCGAACGCGATGTCAGTTTGCGATGGATGCGTGTGCAAATATGAAACCGGAGTGGCAGGAGGTTGGAGAGAATCATTTTGTGGCGTGTCACCTTTATAACGAAGGGATTGTAGATTTAACCTCTGAAATTGCAGCAAGCAAACTATGAGTCTAGTGGAAGAAAAAATTCGTTTTACCGTTCGGCAATGGTCGTCCATGTATAGGGGGAGAGTGAGCTATCTCTTTGAAACTCCTGAAGAAAGGATCGAGCAAGGAGCGACAAACGTGTATCCGTCTGCTAGTACTATTAAGCTGCTCATTGCAGTTGAAGCGTGTCGCCAAATTGATTCCGGCGTTATTTTAGTTCAGCAGACCATCGCTGTTAAACAATCGGATCTTGTAGGAGGAGATGGAATCTTACATGTGTATCCCTACTTACCGACCGTTACAGTGAAAGAGCTAGTTTTGTTGATGCTCATTCTTTCTGATAATACGGCTACAAATATGTTAATTGACCTTTTGGGACAAGACCGCATACAAGCTTGTATTAATGATTTAGGGTTAGAAAACACCCAGCTCAATCGTCAGATGATGGATGCTCAAGCGGCTGTGGAAGGAAGAGATAACGTCATAACAGCAGCGGACTTACTTACATGTCTGAAAGTACTCTATAGAGAGGACGTTCTTTCTAAAGATTCGCGTGACTTTTTAAAAGGAAGCTTACTTAACCAGCGAATGCGGGATAAACTACCTTCTATGCTGAATGAAGAGTGTTTTATTTTAAATAAACCTGGACATTTGCGCGGAATAACGCACGATTGCGGTGTGCTGTTTACGCATCATAAAAGGTGCTATGCTGTGGTATTAATTGATGGACTTGAACATAACGAGTATGGACGGAGGCTAATTGCAGATCTCGGTCGGATTATTAGCGAAGTGCTTACTCAATAAATTGTATAATCAATCATTCATCCTATACAAACTTTCACATATTTTTTATATAATAGATTTGTATAATTAATTTTTGGTTGAATTTACTAACGACAGTATTTAACCATAATGGTGGTGTAGGTATGACAAACGAGTCGGCAATGGTTGATATTATAAAAGCGTTTAAGCGCAATTCAACAGAGTCAATTGCAATGGATTTAATAAAAGAAGTAAGGGGAACGTTTTGTCCGCTTCCAAAGTATGTGGCGGACTTAATTGATGAATTGAGAAAGTTAAAATTAAAAGATGAAGTTATTAGCGTCATCTTATATCAATCTGTATATGTGCATAATCATCAGTTTAATATTAAGGATACGCCTACTAATCGGCAATTTATTCAGGATACTGTTTTTATGGGGCGCAAGTGGGTGCAGCAGTACGGGAAAATTGAAAATGTCGAACAAGCAATTCAAATTGCGGAACATGCGTCCTTAGATGCGGAAGAGCCAGAAGTGCCAAATCCTTTTGATTCAAAGAAGGTTACGCTTGAAGTGAGCTTAGACCCGCAAACGTACGAGATGTTAAAAAATATTGCTGTCTATTATGATCATGTGGGATATGATGACTCGATCTCAACGGCAGTACAGCATTTATACACGCAGCTACTCGAGGCTCAGCAAAAAAGTCGATAAGAAAAAATCACGTAACATGGAAAACGTTACGTGATTTTTTTATCATTGATTGTTTCGATAAACGTAAGGGTCATCAGGTTCCAGGAATTGATGCTGATCGTAAGGGCTGTTTTTTTCATAGATTGGAAAATTAAATCCCTGCGCTTCAACAATCTTAGAATCTAGCTTGGAAATTGGTAAAAATAAAGCGGTGATAAAAGGTATGCTAGTCCCATCATTACGAAATGAGCCGACCAATCCTGTTGCCCAAGGTCTAACAGGATGGATGTTTTCATAAACGTTTGCATACTAGCCGCAATAAGCGCTCCAATGATTAAATATTTACCGACTGAAAAAAACTCATCAATGGAATGCTGGATGGTTCCTACTAACTTTTGGCCAAATGTCTTTTTCTGAACGTCAACGCATACGCTATGCTTCGTTTGATCTGTTTTAAATTGAAACGTCAGCAGCATGCCGACTACAATTGCTACGACGAGCGCCACAGAGCTACGCTCCCATACAACGGCCCAGTTGTTTCCAAACGCTACATATGTAGAAAACAAAACAACTGGGTTAATGATAGGACCTGTAAACATAAACGGAATCGCAGCGTATAGTGGTACGCCTTTTGCCATTAATCGCCTTGTAATAGGTACAATTCCACATTCACAAGCTGGAAATAAAGCGCCTATAAAAGTTGCTAAAAAAACAGCGCCTACTTTATTTTTTGGTATGGCTTTTGCCATCATTTCTTCTGTAATAAACACTTGAATAATTCCAGAAATAAATACACCCAATAACACAAAAGGAAGGGCTTCAATTAGGATACTGATAAAAATTGTGTTTAGCTGCAACAAGGATGAACTCATAGTACCACTCCAATTTTGTCTTAAGAAAATAAATTTGCATGCACTCAACTTTTACAGAAAATAGTTTAATATAAAAGGATTTGTGAATATCCACCTAATTGTCTAGTTTGAATAGTTGAGTTAGTCCTATAACGGGTAGTATTGTAAAGAGCGGGAAGCTTTGCTAAGATACGATTTCAGGAGAAGAATAGGAGGAACGAAACATGTACATTATGGACTATCATCATCATACGAATCATTCATTCGATTCAAAAGCGGTTATGAACGAGGTATGCACAGAAGCTATCCATCGTAATATTAACGAAATTTGCTTTACAGAACATTATTCACTTAATCCACTTGCTCCTACATATGGACATATTAATTTAAAACGTTATATAAAAGACATTGAACAGTGTCGTGCGCAGTTTGAAGGAAAGCTAGTTATAAAAGCAGGAATTGAAATTTGTGAGCCGCATTTATTAAAAAGTGAGTATCAAAAGGTATTAGAGCCGCTTCAGCTAGATTTTATCTTAGGATCTGTTCATAACATCAATGACAAAAAGCTCCGCTTATATTTACAACATAAAACAGTAGAAGAAGTATACGGTGGTTATTTTGAAGAACTCTACAATCTAGTGAAGTATGCTGATATCGATGTGCTTGCTCATATTGATTTAATGAAGCGCTATGCAATAAAAGTGCACGGGAATTATGACTTTGACCAATTTAAGCCACAGCTAAAGGACATTTTAACAAAAGCGATTGAACGCAATATTGGAATTGAAATTAACACTTCGGGAATGCGAAGCAGCTTAGCGGAGCCCCTACCTTCTCAAGCTGTATTAAAATTATATAAAGAGCTTGGAGGAGAACTGCTAACGGTAGGTTCTGACTCTCATAAAGTTGAAACGGTTGGCGACCATATTTCTGAAGCAATAGCGCTTGCGAAGGAATGCGGATTCCGCTACGTCTTTACGTATGACAAGCGCCAGCCAAGTGCCATTTCGATTTAAAAGACCAGTTGAATGTAGAAGAGAATATTTGTCAATAAGAGTCCGCAGAAGTCTTTATGTAGAAGGCTTACGGGCTTTTTTTGATTACTATTTTGTGAATGCGGTTTTGGTTTTATTGAGCTTAGCAAGTTCTTTTCCTCTTACAAAATACTGCTTTACTTCTTTATTCTCTGCACATTGCGCAAAACCAGTAATTAACTGCATTCCAATATTATTTGTCTCTATTCCATGAATGTTCTTGTTACTAGTATTGCATAAGATGATTTCGATAACTTTAGTTGCTAAATGTGTGAATCATTCTATCTTACACAAAAGAATAATAGAAGTAGGTGGAGGTGTACTAAACACGAGCAACTTGAAGCTATGACGGTGGATGAAAAGAATCATGCAAGCTTAATCAAACGGTCACAAAATGTTCACATCATTAAAAGATGTTAAGGATAAAACACAGGAAACAACAGGCTTCTAGAGAGGTTGATGTGTTTACAAACAATTAATAAAAGTAAATAAACGAAGGTACCAACACAATGGATGCTAAGGATATGAAAGGGTTTTCGAGTGCCAATATGACATTTGTCATATTTGTCATGTGACATGTACTACTACACATGGTTTCTTTTTATATTTATAATTTTAAATAAATTATGAATGTGAAAGGGAAATCCAAATGATTAAACAAAAACAAAAACAAAAAATGTTGAGACAATCAATGGCACCTTATGAAAAGCCAAATGAGAAAAGCAGTGTCGTTCAACTGATTAATACTATTGTTCCGTTTTTTGCTTTATGGTTTCTTGCTTATCAAAGCTTAGCGATTTCATATGTATTAACTTTAGCAATTGGAGTGGTTGCCGCTGGCTTTTTAGTTCGAATTTTTATCATTTTCCATGATTGCTGCCACAACTCTTTCTTTAAGAATCGACGCTACAACAAAGTTCTTGGTACCATTACAGGAGTTTTAACTTTGTTTCCATACAACCAATGGGCACACAGTCATTCTATCCACCATGCTACGAGCGGAAATTTAGATAAGCGTGGAATCGGTGACCTGTGGATTTTAACAGTAGACGAATACTTGGAAGCACCTCGCTCACGTCGCATTGCTTATCGTTTATACCGCAATCCATTTGTGATGTTTGTGATAGGTCCTATCTATGTGTTCTTGATTACAAATCGCTTTAATCGTAAAGGAGCTAAGCGAGCTGAGCGCATCAATACGTACATTACAAACGTTGCGATTGCGCTTATTGTGACAGTTGGATGTTTAACACTAGGATGGCAGTCATTTTTAATGGTTCAAGGTCCGATTTTCTTAATCTCAGGTTCACTGGGTGTTTGGTTATTTTACGTACAGCATCAGTTTGAAGATTCGTACTTTGAGGCAGATGAAGAGTGGGAGTACGTGCAGGCAGCAGTTGAAGGGAGCTCTTTTTACAAACTTCCGAAAGTGTTACAGTGGTTAACGGGTAACATTGGCTACCATCATGTTCACCACTTGAGCCCTCGGGTTCCGAATTATCACTTAGAAGCTGCTCATAATAATACCGAGCCGCTTCAAAATGTACCGACCATTACACTTCGCACCAGCTTAGAGTCTTTACGCTTTCATTTATGGGACGAAGATCAAAAGAAATTTGTTGGTTTTAACCATCTAAAAACATTTAGCCGTGAAGAACGACAAAAAAGAGTAGCGGTATATTCTAGAGCAAATGTAAAATAATACTCAATGCCATATGTGATTATGATACGATAATCATATATGGCATTAATTATGAAAGTAAAAGAGGGTTTGCGTCATGAAGAAAAAGGATACAATTTTTCAAAAGATAACGGGAATGTCTCCTTACATATGGACAGTTTTTAGTTTACTGCCTTTTTACTTTGTTTTTCAGTCTTCTTCAATGAATGAGATTGTGTTAGGTATTTTGTTAACGATTCTCTTCTTTATTTTTTATCGCATTGCTTTTATATCAAAAGGCTGGCCTATTTATGTATGGACAATTCTCCTCATTAGTATATCCATCGCGATGACGACGCTTTTTAGCTACGTTTATTTTTCCTTTTACTTTGCTTTTTTTCTCGCTTATTTCATAGGAAATGTTCAAAAATGGCTTACATTTATTACGCTTTATATTATTCATTTAGTCAGCACAGCCATTTCACTAAACTATAATATGGTTGCTCAAGAAGAGCTGTTTGTTCGCCAACTTCCGGTTATGATTATCATTTATATGAGCGTAATCATCTTTCCATTTACAATCTATAACCGTAAGAAAAGAGAGCGCTTAGAGGAGCAGTTAGAAGACGCAAATAAGCGAATTTCAGAGCTGGTCAAACAAGAGGAAAGACAGCGAATTGCTCGTGACCTTCACGATACGCTTGGGCAAAAGCTATCCCTAATTGGATTAAAAAGTGACTTGGCACGTAAGCTGATCAATAAAGATCCAGAGCAGGCAAGAGCAGAGTTAAAAGACGTTCAGCAAACCGCACGAACTGCGTTAAATGAAGTTCGTAAACTAGTGTCTCAGATGAGGGGGATTCGATTAAAAGAGGAACTCGTACGCGTAGAACAAATACTTAGCGTAGCTGAAATAGAGTTTATTCATAACGAATTGGCTTTATCAAACGTTTCTCCTCTGACAGAGAATATTTTAAGCATGTGTTTAAAAGAAGCGGTAACAAACGTTGTAAAGCATAGTAAAGCCTCTTGCTGTGAAGTGAATATTGTACAATCTACAGATGAAATTATGATTACCATTCAAGATAATGGACAAGGCATTGCAAGTAAAGATGCTTTTCAACACGGAAATGGACTTATTGGTATGAGAGAAAGATTAGAGTTTGTAAACGGAACGCTAGATATTCAATCAGATGAAGGAACAAAGATTATTGTGAAAGTTCCGAGCGTGCGTAAGCAAGTGGAAAAGGAGGAAGAGAAATGATTCGAATCGTTATAGCGGAAGATCAGCGGATGCTGTTAGGTGCTTTAGGCTCTTTGCTAAGCTTAGAAGATGATATGGAAGTCGTTGGGAAAGCATCGAATGGAGAAGAAGCAGTAGCTCTTGCGCGTCAGCATCATCCCGATGTTTGCATCATGGATATCGAAATGCCTCTTAAAACAGGGCTAGAAGCAGCAGAAGAGCTGGAAGAACTCGATTGCAAAGTGATTATTTTAACGACTTTTGCACGCTCTGGTTATTTTCAACGAGCGTTAAAAGCAAAAGTTAGCGGTTACTTGCTGAAGGATAGCCCAAGTGAAGAGCTAGCGAGTTCCATTCGAAGTATAATGCAAGGAAGACGAATTTATGCTCCTGAGCTTGTGGATGATGTATATGCGGAAGAAAATCCGCTAACGGAGCGCGAAAAAGAAGTACTGCAGCTTGTAGCTGATGGGAAAAATACAAAAGAAATTGCAGAAGAGCTGTCTTTGAAAACCGGTACCGTAAGAAACTATATCTCCACCATCTTGGATAAGCTTGAAGTGAAAAATCGCATTGAAGCTATTACGCGTTTTAAAGAAAAAGGTTGGTTTAAATAAAAGGAAAAAAGGGGACATATTACTATGCCCTCTTTTTTGTGTTTATTCTAAATTTTCTGATATTATTATTTTACATTGTAAGCGATTTCGTTTATAATGAAAGCAGAAGAGCTGATTGCTCTCACAACATTATTTAATTGAAAAAGAATGGCTAATAAAATAAACATAATGGATAGGAAATATTTGTGGTTAATTGAACAGTAGAGGAGATGAAACAGAAATGGTAAAACAGGAAAAGTTAATGTTTGGTGACTTCATTCAAGGTGATCGCTTCGAATTACATTCTTACCTTGTTTATTTGTTTCAGCAGTCTCAAAGAAAGATTAGACATATTAAACGAGAAGCAAATTGATACATGTTCAGCATCCCGTCATACATAAGCGGTAGCGCTTCGTTTCTTAACGGCGCTACCGCTTATTATATGAAAAAAAGAATAAATTAACTAATTGACAACAGCATGTCTATCAGTATAAGTTATACTACGTGTAGAAAAAAATGAACATGAAGTATACTGCTGTAGCATGCTATTTTTGTGTTCTAATAGGAGGAGAGACAGCTCGAATGTCGGGAGAACAAAGAAAAAAAATCATTATCTTAATGATTAATATATTTATTGCGGTTGGAAGTTTTGGAATCATTATTCCAATCTTACCTGCTTATTTACAGTCAATTAATCAGGGGGGAACTGCAGCGGGGCTAATGATTGCTATTTTTGCAGGTGCTCAGCTTATTTTTTCACCAATTGCAGGAAAGTGGTCCGATCAATACGGACGACGAAAAATGATTATATATGGACTTGCTGGCTTAACGCTGTCTATGTTTATCTTTTACGCAGTCAATTCCATTTGGTTACTTTATGCATCTCGCGTCATTGGTGGAGTGGGTGCAGCTTTACTTATTCCTGCTATCTTTGCATATGTTGCGGATATTACAACGATGGGGCAGCGTGCAAAAGGAAACAGTCTTGTATCAGCGGCTATGTCTCTAGGAATTGTAATTGGGCCTGGACTTGGTGGCTTTTTAGCTGATTTTGGCTTGAAGATTCCATTTTTAGTCTCAGCACTTGTATCTCTTGTAGCTGTTTTATTTTCAATGATGCTATTAGAAAATAGTGAAACAGAAGAAGCTACAGCAGCACGAGCAGCTATTCAAGATAATGAATCTATGGTTTCGAAACTAGCACGTTCTGTTAAGATGCCTTATTTTATACCGCTGGTTATTACTCTTGTGATGAGCTTTGGGCTAATGGCGTATGAGTCAGTTCTTGGTCTATTTTTAGATAAACAGTATGGGGCTACGCCACAGCAAATTGCTTTAATGGTTACAGCAACAGGGATTGTTAGCGTGATTGTACAGCTGTTTCTAGTAGATCGCATCGTTCGTATATTTGGTGAAATAGCGGTATTAAACATTTTTATCGGCGTGGCAGCACTTGGATTTCTATTGTCACTATTCACAGGGAGCTACAGCTTATTCTTTGTCATTTCGCTTATTATTTTCCTTGCAACGTCTATTCTTCGTCCAGTCTTAAATACGCTTATTTCAAAAATGGCCGGAAATGAACAAGGGTTTGCAATGGGAATGAATAATGCTTATATGAGTATTGGAAACGTTTTAGGTCCAACTCTTGCTGGTGTTTTATTTGATGTGCAAATTATGTATCCATTTGTACTAGGTTTTGTTTTATTACTTGTAACGCTTGGTATTACGATGGTGTGGCAAAAGCGTACGCTAAAACAAAGCGCACTTGCGAATAAATAAAAAGAAAGAGCGCATTCTCTTTCTTTTTTTAATTGCATATTTTAATAGTTTGTGGTAATATATAGAAAATTCAAACACGATGAAGAGAAGAGTAAATAAGTAAGCTTTGTACAGAGAACCCGGTAGCTGAAAACGGGTCAAAGCTAATTTGTTGAATCAAGTCTCAGAGAGGCATATCGGAACCGATGAGGGGATGATATGACGGGTGCTCCTGTTACAGAGCTAAGGTATGATTGTACCTGATGAGATTGATGTGGTGACATGTCAATAAACTGGGGTGGCAGCGCGGTAAAAACTCGCCCCCAAGACAGTATTATGTCTTGGGGGCGAGTTTTTTTATGGATTAAAGGAGGAGAGAATTAATGAAGAAGACAGAATTGCGCGGACGATTATTACTTCTAGCAAGTATTGGCATTTCAGGAATCGGGAGTTGGATTTACTTTATTGCTTTGAACTTAGTTGTGTTACAAATCACTGGTTCAGCCCTAGCCGTTTCAACTCTTTATATTGTTAGAGCAGCAGCTGCGATGTTAACGAACCTATGGGCTGGGAGTCTCATTGATCGTTTAAACAAAAAGCACGTAATGATTGGATTAAACCTGATCCAAGCCGCTGTTATTTTATGGTTGGCTTTTTCAAATTCACTTCTCGTAATCTATGTACTGGTTGGAATTACAACCGCTGTAGGCGCAGCGTATGAACCAACATCTATGGCGTATATAACAAAGTTTTTACCAGAAGAGAAGCGTAAAAGATTCAATTCACTTAGAAGTCTTCTTGATGCAGGAGCATTTTTTACAGGACCAGCCGTTGCGGGTTTATTAGTGATGGTCGGTACACCAGCAACTGCTATTTGCATTAACAGTATCGCATTAGTGCTTTCGGCGCTGCTGCTTTGGTTTGTGCCAAATATAGAGCCAAAGGGGTTTACTACACAAAAGGTTCAAAGGTTATCATTTTACATGATTAAACAGGATTGGCATCTTGTATTTTCTTTTAGCCGGCACGCAGTGGGAGTTATGCTTATTTATTTACTCTTTAGTTTCATGACGGTGTTGATGACCGCAACTGATTCACTCGAAGCTGCTTTTTCAGTAAAGGAACTAGGTTTAACAGAGGGAGAGTATGGACTATTGGTTAGCATAGCTGGTGGAGGTGTACTTATCGGTGCGCTTCTTAATACCATAATAGTTGAAAAAATTCCTACATCTTGGCTCCTTGGTATGGGGAGCATGCTAACAGCTGGAGGGTATATGTTATTTACAAATTCAACTACATTTTTTATAGCTGCCTGCGGATGCGCCTTGATATCGTTTGCAATGGCATTTGCGAACGCGGCATTTTATACGTTTTATCAAACGTATATTCCAGTTGAAATAATGGGGCGAGTTGGAAGCCTATATGGATTAGTAGAAAGTCTATGTATTATTATTGTAACCGCATTGTTTGGCATTTTAGTAGAAGTGATCTCCATACGCTTGGTCGTTATAATAGGAGCTGCTTTAATGATTATTGTAGCTTTGACAGTATGGACTTGTAGCTTACGGGTACTTGTTCAAAGAAAAAACGTTAGTGTAGAAAAAGTGAGTACATGAATAAGCAACTAAATGAGTCTTCAAACGTTTTATTAATAGTTAAATCGTAGGAGGGCTTATATGTTTAAAAAAATAATAAAAAGAGTAAGTATATCTTTAGCTGTAGCGTGTGTAACATGGATAACCTTGCATCAAGTGTTGACTGTTGTGGAAGACAAACGATATCCACCATTAGGAGAGCTTGTAGAAGTAAAGGGAAAGCAGATGCATATCTATCAAAAAGGTAAAGGGAAACAAACAATTGTATTATTAGCTGGCCTTGGAACACCTGCTCCAGCTGTTGATTTTTGAGTTATCACATACGTACAAAGTCGTAGTTGTGGAGCCTTTTGGTTATGGTTGGAGTGATTTTACAGAGAGTGAACGATCGGTTGAAAATATTGTTGAAGAAGTAAGAAATCCATTGAAAAAAGCAGACATACAAGGTCCATATATTCTTATGTCTCATTCGGTGTCAGGCATTTATGCAATGTATTATGCCAATCACTATCCTGATGAAGTGGAAGCCATTGTTGGCATTGATCCAACGTTACCAAAGATGCTGAGGTGTTTTGGTGAAGCTCCCTCAACGATGCCAAGTATTTTTCGATTTGTCGCTCCAACAGGGATTGCTCGTCTAGCAGTTGAGCTTGATGATGAGTCTTATTTACCTATCGCTGAACCAGGGATGTATTCCAGCCGAGAGTTAAAAATGATAAAGGCAAAGACCAGCATAAAAGGATACAACAAAAACATCATTATGGAAATGAATGAGACAGAAAGAAACGTGAATAAAACAGAATCCTTAACGATTCCAAATAAAGTACCAGTCTTAATTTTTGCTAAGAACTTTCAGAAAGAAACAAACGGTAAATCAACACTATCATTTTATGAGCAGGAAATTGCAAAGCAGCATCATAATAAAGTGGTGATGTTGAACGGACATCACTACCTTCATTGGACACGTTCTCGTGAAATAGTTGACGAGCTAAAGCTTTTTTAAAGGGAACGACACCAAATTAAAATTCAGAGCAGTATTTACTTTTTAGACAAATTAATAGGGTACATCAAGTATAGGTGTGAATCTTAATTTCGTATTTAATTCAACTTAAGTCTGCACACTTTCTCCATATCTATCCTTTATAATAGATGTACATTTACAGGGGAAGTGAAAGAAGTGAATAAAGTATCCATTAAATTAGGACTATTGTTTTTAGTTTTTATCTTAATTATTGAAGCAGGTTTATTTTTCTATTTATATACGGGGTTAGCGAACACTCGCATCTCAGAAGAGTTAGAGAGTTTAAGAGTAAGAGGGAATAGCCACCGAGAAGTATTAGAGCAGCACCGTGATTCCATAACGCTTAGTCACGTCGCGTTAATGGAGTCAGAAACCGATACGGATGTTGTCATTACTAACATAAACGGGGAAGTTTTGAGTGCTTCAACACCTCTTATTACAGGAGCAAAAGCGGCTGTGAATGAGTGGAGAGATAAGAAGCTCCCTTATGAGGGGAAAATTTTGCAAAGAGATTGGGAAACTTCCCCCTATATTGCAACAGCTTCTCCAATTGAAGTAAATGATAATCAAGTTGGCACAGTGTATATGTTTAAAGATACGAAAGATATCAAAGGAATGATTGATCGTCTCCAGCATCACTTTTACATAGCTGGTATTATTTCAATTGTATTTGCAGTTGTTACAACTTTTGCTTTATCAAAACTAATCACGGCACCTTTAGTACAAATGAAGCAAGCGACAGAAAAGATTAGCCAAGGGCATTTGACGGTAAAACTTGGCGCTCATTCTCGTGATGAGGTTGGACAGTTAGGAACATCCATTCAAGCGCTTGCGAATGAACTGCAGCGCTTGAAAAAAGAGAGAAACGAGTTTTTGAGCAGTATTTCGCACGAATTGCAAACGCCGCTGATGTATGTAAAAGGCTATGCAGACATTGCAAAGCGCCATGAAACAAGTGAAGAAAACCGCACAAAATATTTAGGGGTCATTGAGGAAGAGGCTGAGAGAATTTCAAAGCTTGTAAAAGATTTATTTCAGCTTGCTCGTTTAGATAAAAATACGTTTCTCATTGAAAAGCAAGAAGTTGAGCTTCAGTCCTATTTATCTAAAATTTGTGAAGCATTTCAATTAGCTCTAAGCGAAAAGAATGTTCATATTGAGGTGAACTGTCCAAAGTATGTAAATGTACTAATTGATGAAGAGCGCTTTATGCAAGTCATTATAAACGTTATAGATAATGCCTTAAGATATTCTGAAACAAAAAAGATTTTAATAAGCGTTGAAGAGGACAATTGGCGCGTCAAGCTGTCCATTCAAGACTACGGAGTGGGAATTCCGAGTGAAGATGTACCATATGTGTTTGATAAATTGTATCGCGTAGATAAATCAAGGTCTCGGAAGAATGGAGGCTACGGTTTAGGGTTATCGATTGTAAAAGATATTGTGGAAGCGCACGGTGGAAAAGTGGAGATGACAAGCATAGCAGAAAAAGGAACAACCGTGAGCATTTCGTTGCCAAAGGAGCGTTAATATGCCTACGATTTTATTAGTAGACGATGAAGTGAGAATGCTGGATTTATTAGAGCTGTATCTAGCTCCACATGGTTTTTCATGCATGAAGTGTGAAGATTCTACAGAAGTAGAAAAGTACCTAGAAAAGAACCCAATGATTCAGCTAGTGCTGCTCGACTTGATGATGCCCAAAAAAGACGGATGGACAGTTTGTCAAGAAATCAGAGCCAAGTTTAAAGTCCCTATCATCATGCTGACTGCTAGAGACCAAACTGAGGATGTTGTAAAAGGTTTAAATAGTGGAGCGGATGATTATATTACAAAGCCTTTTAGCGAAGAAGAGCTACTGGCTCGAATACAGGCTGTATTGAGAAGAACAGGTGTAGAAAAGAAAGGTATTTCCTATAAGGAGCTTTACGTAAATGAAGAAAGCAGGGAAGTTATTTATGTTGGTGAAAGCATTTCAATGACAAAAACAGAATTTGAGCTACTCTGCTTATTTTTAAAGCATCCCAATCGCGTTTTTCCTCGCGAAGATTTAGTTATGCTCATTTGGGGCTATGATACGGAAATTGAAGGGCGAACAGTTGATTCCCATCTGCGTAACGTCAGAGAAAAGCTCAGAAGCGCTGGTTTCCCAATCGAGCAACATCTTCAAACTGTGTGGGGAGTAGGATATAAATGGGACGCTTCATAAATAATCACACAATAAATTGTGTTTCTTCATAAAATCTGCACACTTCTTTTTTACACTAAACGTATATCGTTAAACCATTCGTAAAAATCTAGATAGCGAATGAGAAATTTGTAAAAGAGGGATGAAGATGAAAAAATCACTATTTCTGATTGGGCTAGCGACAATGCTTGGTTTAGCCGGATGTGCAGGAAACAACGATGAGAGCAAAGAGATGAATTCAGAAGATAATCAAAAACAAGAGCAAAAAGAAGAAGATCATGCACATATGAATCATTCTAGCTCAGGTGAAGTACCAGAAGGTTTACAAGAAGCTAAAAGCCCAACGTATGAATTGGGAAGTAAAGCAACGCTGACAACTGATCATATGCCAGGGATGAAAGGTGCAGAAGCAACCATTGTCGGTGCATATGATACAACAGCATATGTGGTATCTTACACGCCTACAAACGGCGGAGAGAAAGTAACTGGTCATAAGTGGGTCATTCAGGAAGAAATAAAAGACGCGGGTGAAGAAGAGATACCAGCAGGAACAAAAGTGGTTCTTGAAGCAAATCATATGGAAGGCATGGAAGGTGCAGAAGCAACGATTGATTCTGCTGAGAAAACAACGGTATACATGGTAGATTACACGTCTACCACTGACAGTCAAGAAGTAAAAAATCATAAGTGGGTCACAGAAAGCGAGCTTACAAAAGAATAAAAATAACAAAGCATAGGTTGAAGCCTATGCTTTTTTCTACGCCTTAGGTCTGAGTATAATTTCAAACCTATGACTTTGGAAAAAGTGTTGGCACCTTTGGAGTCTCCTTACTATTTCGATGGCTTTTTTACAAGGAAAGCTGCTTTTATATCTTGTAAGATTTCTAATTGGAATTACGAGCGCCTCAGCATTTCCAGCAGCTTCTAAAGCAACATCTATATGGTTTCCACCAAATGAAAGAGGCTTACCAAATTCATTATTTGATTCTGCTGCCAAGTTTTCGAATGTACCCGGTGCACCGCTGGTTGCGGTGTTAATTACGCATTTCGATTGGCGCGCAGCGTTTCTAGCAATCGGTATTATTAACGTATTATTTACAATTTTCTTCTGGTGGTACTATTGCTGATAAGAAGTCATCATAACAACAAGAAGTGAGGGACACCAATGCGTATTGTGACGCCTTCTAAAATATTGATTACTTCGGTTTCTAAAAAGCAGATTACAAATGTCTTATTGTATGATTGTTGTATTGGGACAATTGGTTATTTCATTGGAAAATATAATCAACAACTGATATATGAATTAACAGGAATTTTAGGAAGTATCTTGTTACCAAAAGCAATGAAGAGGCTACTTTTACGAAGTGAGTACTTTTTCTTTTGGAAAGAAAGAGTGATAGTAGTTCGATAAAATAAGTAGTAAACATAAGTGTTTGCTACTTATTTTATCGCTTTTTTAAGAAATATCTGCTAAATTAATGTTGACAGAAGATAACCATTCGTTTTATAATTATCTCGAATTCAAGATAATAACAACTTCTTTTTACAGCTTACAAAAGTTAAATGCATATTTTTTTCGACAAATATCTCGAATTCGAGAATTATGATATAGAGATTGGCGTTTATGCATTTTATGACCGTGGAATTAAATAGTAAAACGAAGTAGGAGTGAGTTCATTGCTATCAATTGATCCATCTGCACAAACGGAAAGAGAAAACTATAAGTTTCTAACGGGAAGCATTATTCCAAGACCGATTGCTTTTGTGACAACTCAGTCAACAAACGGAATAATTAACGCAGCACCTTTTAGCTATTTCAATATTGTCTCTGCAAACCCGCCGATGATCTCGATTTCAGTTCAGCGTAAAAGCGGCGAAATGAAAGATACGGCAAGAAACATTATGGAGAAAAAAGAATTTGTGATTCACATCGTCGATGAAGACAATATCGAGCAGGTGAATATGACGGCAGCTAACCTGCCGGCTGACGAAAGTGAGATTGAAGTAGCTAAATTAATGTTGACCGAAAGTGAAAAAATTTCGGTACCTGGGGTAAAAGAAGCAAAAATTCGCTTTGAATGCATACTTGAACAGGCAATTTCATTAGGAGAAGGTGAAGAAACAAGTACCGACTTGCTTATTGGAAAAGTTGTTCAGTATCACATTGAAGATCAGCTATATGATAAAGGGCGAATTGATCCACACGGTCTTAAAGCTGTTAGCCGCTTAGCCGGCAATGACTACGCTAAGCTTGGTAAGACTTTTACAATTGCACGACCAGAATAATAACAGTTCAATGAGAAACAATACATCTTAGAAATAAAACAGAATACCGACTTAAGGGGGTGATTTTACTCATCCAGATGAAACAGCGGTATGAATACGCATATAGAGGTGAAGAAAAATGGGATTTTTAGATAAATTATTTGGAACATCGACTAAGGAGGAAGAAAAAATGGAAAATGTAAAATTAGCGGTTATCTACTATAGTTCAACAGGTACAAACTACCAAATGGCGCAGTGGGCAGCAGACGGTGCAAAAGAAGCAGGTGCAGATGTAAAAGTATTAAAAGTACCTGAAACAGCTCCACAAGCAGCAATTGATTCAAATCCAGCTTGGAAAGCACACGTAGAAGAAACATCTTCTGTACCAGAAGTAACACTTGCTGATTTAGAGTGGGCTGATGCAATTATCTTTAGCATTCCAACTCGTTTCGGAAATGTACCAGGACAAGTTAAGCAGTTCTTAGATACAACGGGTGGACTGTGGTTTAACGGTAAATTAGCAAACAAAGTTGTTAGTGCGATGACATCTGCACAAAACGCACACGGTGGTCAAGAACAAACTCTTTTATCTCTATACACAACAATGCATCACTGGGGCGCGCTTGTTGCATCACCAGGATACACAGATCCAGTCATTTTTAGTTCAGGTGGGAACCCTTACGGAACAAGCGTAACGGTTGATCAAAATGGGAAAATGGTTGAAGATGTGGAAGCAACAGTGAAGCATCAAGCAAAGCGTACAGTAACAGTAGCTGGATGGGTAAAGCAAGGCAATCAATAATAGCGTAAAAGCTCAACGTTAATTAGACGTTGAGCTTTTTTATTTACATAAGCATTTAATAAGAGTTGAAAAATTCTTCTTCAACAGCTTTCATGATAGGAAAGGCCCCATGTGATTTGTTTGAGCAAATAACTGCAGTGACAGAGCACTTTGGATAAAAAGCAGAGTGAAAGCTAACCCCTGGGTCATAACCCATAATATGATATTTGAAAATAGCTCTTTCTCTTTTCTCTATCCACACCCCATAGCCATAAAAACTATTTTCATTATTGGTTTCAGTATGAGGGGTAAGCAAACGCGTAGTATATTTCTTACTGAGTAGCTGATGATTCAAAAGAGAGTTCCACAAGCGGTTCATGTCACAAACCGTTACGAACGCCCCGCCATCTGCACCTCCCTTAGCAGGAAGGGAGTAAATATTTGTTTTCCACTTGTCGTCTGGAAAGTCAATGTAGCCAAGTGCTGTATGATTTGGCAAAGCATCGAGTTCAAAATAGCCAGAGCTTGTCATATGTGCTTTATGTAGGATCTCTTTTTCTACGTATGTATGAAATGAAAGCTGAGTTGTTTGCTCTATAATTAAGCCGAGTAGGATATAACCGGCATTATTATAATGAAACTGCTCTTCAACTTTATACTTCATCGGTTCATATTGAAAAAATGGAAGAAATTCTTCTAAGTTTCTTATTTTGTACATTGGGGTTTTTGTCCACAACTCTTCAAAATCATCCATCACTTCTTCATCAAAATAGTCAGGTATTCCAGCTGTATGCGTTAAAAGGTGATGAACAGTAATGGTTTCATCAAAACGAGGAAAATCAATATCAAGGCAATCTTTTAACCTTGTTTCAAACGAAAGGACGCCTGCTTCTACAAGCTGACAAATCGCAATAGCTGTAAAGAGCTTACAGCCAGATGCAATACCATATCGCGTAGCAAGGCTATTTTTTATTTGGTCAGCTCGATTGGCGTAGCCGTAGCTACTTTCAGCCAGTATATGGTGTTCATCTTTAATAAGAATACTTCCAGAAAAGTTAACTTTCTTTTGGATATCGCTAATAACGCTTAAAATATTCGTATTCAATGTAGTTCCCTCCGCCATCGTTCAGATCTTTTGAAATTATCTAATCCTTTCTCTATGTAGTTACATATTGTAATTGAGATTTCCTTCTAAATGATGTGAGAAGGACATTAGATAAAAGTGTAAATGAGCCAGGTTCTTCTGAAAAACCTGGCTCATTAATCTATTAAAAGGAGTAAGCTTCACCGTCTTCTGGAACGAGAAGATGATTACTGAATTGTTTTTCAGTAGCAAAAAGCTTTAATTCAGCTCTTGATAGCGTCCAATGATTTACGGCTTCCATATGAACGGAAATGATAGTTGCTTTAGGAGCAAACTGATGAACATGCAGGATGTCTTCTTTCCCCATCACAAGTGAACCGCCTTCAAGGAATTGATTATCTCCACCATTTACAACAATAACGTCTGGCTGGTGGGCTGAGAGATTCTCTTTTACTCCTTCATACCAAACTGTATCACCTGCAACGTACAGCGTTTTTTCATCTTCATGCTTAAAGAAAATTCCACACACTTCCCCAGTTAGCTTAAGAATCTCACCGCGGCCATGTTCACCTTTTGTTTTAATTAGCTGTATGCCTGCAAATTTTGTCTGTTCAGTTAACACTTCAATGTTTGTAAAACCAGCTTTTTTTACTTCAGCTTTATCCGCTTCATTTTGTACGAATAACTTTATTTCTTTGTCTAATAGTTCTTTAGCAGTCTCATCAAAATGATCTAAGTGCAGGTGAGTGAGAATCACTGCATCTACATTTAATAATTGTGTTACAGGTACTGGTAGCGGCACAAGTGGATTACGTTGATCTTGTCGTACAGAGTTTGGAAATGGAGGGTACGTACTTTGATCCGCTAACATAGGATCAATTAAAAAGGTTTTATTTGCATAGGTAAGAACAAGAGTTGCATTTCGAATTTGTTGGATCTTCATGTTTTTAGCTCCTTTTCTTTAATTTACGTATAGTTTATAGTAAAAGTAACCCAATATTACATAGTGAAAATCAAGTGTTTTCACCGTTTTACTTGATTAATGAAAGGATTTGAAATTATGTTAGACCAAACCGACTTGTCCATACTAAAAGAGCTATCCAAAAACAGTCGGATTACGATGAAAGAGCTGGGTGAAAAGGTACATTTAACTGGACAAGCAGCTGCATCGAGAGTCTTAAAGTTAGAGGACGCTGGTATTATTGAGCAGTATACGATTAAAGTAAATCAGCAAAAGCTTGGCTATCATGTTCATGCAATGATCACTATTTATACAACCAGTCCTTATCATGAGCCTTATTTATCGTTTATTAACACGCAGCGTGACTACGTCGTTCACAACTATAAAATTAGCGGAGACGGCTGTTATCTATTAGAATGTAATTTTCCTTCCAATCAAGAGCTGGACCAATTTTTAGAATCTTTAAACGGTCATGCTAACTATAAGCTGTCTATAATTATTAACAAAAGCTGACTAAAAAAATTGCGCTGAATAGTTTAATACAGAATGTAAAACTCAAATAATGCAGCAGGGGGATACGATGAGAAAAGTTTCTTGGTTAAGCATAGGAGTGTTTTTAATCTTTATCGTCACTGCGTGTATAGCTGAAGATTATGATGTGGGTCCACCTACGGCGCATCTCTACGCAGAAAATGCTTCGTCTGTAAGGTTAACAGAAGCGAATATTAGCTGGGCTTCATCAAGCGGAGATGTAAGTAAAACGGTAGATGATATTTGGGAGTTCGCCTTATCACAAAAGGACATTAACGCTTCTAGAAATGAAAAAGTATTTCTAGATTTTGAAGAAAACAAAGAAAACGGTGGAGATATTTGGACGAACCCAACTATAGCAGCTAATCTTTGGAAGGAAGAGCAAAAGGTTGAACTTAAAATGAATGAAAATCGAGAATTTGAAATGCCTAAAAGTACAGGTAGATATGTGTTGGAAGTTACCTTTACAACCTCAAGTGGTACTGCTCAATACGTAGGAAGTATACTTGTTAAATAATATGTTGAATGCAAAGAGACTGAGACA